>NZ_JBLYED010000016.1:0-160798 GCF_048515765.1 Pseudomonas sp. H11T01
CGTCAATTGATGGCATTGATGGGCTGAAAGGCCCTTTTTTCCTGAGCACCTCAGAAAAACAAATGCCCCGACAAGTCGGGGCATTTGTTTTTTGGCCTTGGCCGGCTGTGTTTTCACACAGTCTGCAGATGGATCGCCTTTTTTTGTTACTTGACCACTTTCAGACTTGGCCGGCCGCTTGGACGCGGCGGCTCGCTATCGGGTGGCGGAACGTCATCATCCGGCTCAACCTCGCCATCGTCCTCCATAGACGATTCCAGATCGAAGACCATGCCCTGGCCGTTCTCCCGGGCATAAATGCCCAGGATGGCAGCTATAGGCACGTACAGCGTATGCGGCACACCGCCGAAACGCCCTTCGAAGCTGACCGCATCGTTATCCATGTGCAAATGCCGCACGGCACTTGGCGATACGTTCAGGACGATCTGTCCGTCACTGGCAAAACCTTGGGGCACCTGCACCGACGGGTACTCGGAATTGACCAGCATGTGCGGGGTGCAATCGTTGTCCACAATCCACTCATAGAGCGCGCGGACCAGATAAGGTCGACTGGAGTTCATAGCGGCTCCTTAAGCCTTAGCGCATATCGCGTTCGACATCAGACAGACTCGCCTGGAATGCCTCACGCGCAAACTGGCGCTCCATATAATCAAGCAACGGCTTTGCGGGCCGCGGCAACTCAATACCTAGAATCGGCAAACGCCAAAGAATTGGCAATAGGCAGCAATCGACCAGACTTTGTTCCTCACTGAGGAAAAACGGCTTGTCGGCAAACAGTGGCGAAACGCCAGTGAGGCTTTCACGCAACTCTTTACGAGCCTGTACCCGAGCAGCTTCTTTGCTGCGCGAGTCCAGAATCAAATCCACCAACCCACACCAGTCACGCTGAATACGATGAATCAGCAGACGGCTATTGGCGCGCGCTACCGGATAAACCGGCAGCAAAGGCGGATGCGGGTAACGCTCATCCAGATATTCCATCACCACGGTTGACTCCCACAACGCCAAGTCACGATCGACCAGGGTGGGCAAGCTGCCGTAAGGGTTCACTTCGATCAGTTTTGGCGGCTGACGGCCCGCCTCCACATAGATGATCTCGGCGCTGACACCCTTCTCTGCGAGCACGATGCGTACTCGGTGGGAATAGTGGTCGGCGGGGTCGGAGTAACAGGCCAACCGATTGGTCACGCCCATGGCGGTCCTCCTCGCTTGTTGAAATTATCGGGAGCAGAAAAACGAGCGCGCCCAGAGGACGCCTCCCGTAACGCCTGGATATCCAGACACGTTACACGTTTAGAGACGCCCTTGGGCGCGCACGATTAACAGCAATTACTTACAACTTTATCAATGAACGTCCTTCCAGTATTCGCGCTTGAGCAGATAAGCGAATACAAAGAAGAAGGCCAGGTACAGCAACACGTAGGTACCGATGCGCTGATGCTGCAGCTTCACCGGGTTGGCCGAGTAGGCCAGGAAGGTCACCAGATTCTTGACCTTCTCGTCGAACTGCTCTTCGTTCAGCGTACCGGTTTTCGGCAATACAGTCAGCTGATCGCAGGCTTCATGAGTCAAAGCAGTGCCGGTCAGTGGGTCGTATTGCTTCTTGCCGTTTTCGACGATTTGAACTTGTTTGCAGCCTACCACCTGACGACCCTGCAGGCCGACCAGAACGTTAGGCATACCGACATTCGGGAATACCTTGTTGTTCACACCCCAAGGACGTGCCGGATCTTCGTAGAAAGAACGCAGGTAGCTGTAGAGCCAGTCAGTACCACGAACACGAGCCACCAGAGTCAGGTCGGGCGGAGCCGCACCAAACCAGGCTTTTGCGTCAGCAGGCTGCATGCCGATGCTCATGTGGTCACCGATCTTGGCGCCAGTGAGCACCAGGTTCTTGAGCATCAGATCATGAGGAATGCCCAGATCGTCGGCGACGCGCTCATAGCGCTGGAACTTGGCGCTGTGGCAGCCCATGCAGTAGTTGGCGAACGTACGCGCGCCATCCTGCATTGCAGCCTTGTCGGAGACGTCGATATCGACCTTTTCCAGCTCAGGACCACCGTGCTCGGCCGCGAAGGACAATACAGGCATAGCAGCAAGAATCAGTACAGCAAATAGCTTTTTCATCAGCCAGTCACCCTTTCCGGAACCGGTTTGGTCTTCTCGAGCCTGGTGTAGAACGGCATCAGAATGAAGTAGGCGAAGTACAGGAAGGTACAGACCTGCGACAGCAACGTACGTTCCGGGGTAGGCGCCATGACACCCAACCAGCCAAGAATCACGAAGGAGATGCAGAACACCCAGAGCCAGATCTTGCTCAGCCAGCCCTTGTAGCGCATGGACTTGACCGGACTACGGTCGAGCCAGGGCAGGACGAACAGCATGGCAATCGAAGCACCCATGGCAACAACGCCCATGAGCTTGTCGGGAATTGCACGCAGGATCGCGTAGAACGGCGTGAAGTACCAAACCGGCGCAATGTGTTCCGGGGTCTTGAAGGCGTTCGCCACTTCAAAGTTCGGCTTCTCGAGGAAGTAGCCGCCCATTTCAGGGAAGAAGAACACGATCGAGCAGAAGATGAACAGGAACACCACCACGCCGACGATATCTTTCACGGTGTAGTACGGGTGGAAGGCAATGCCATCCAGCGGTACGCCGTTTTCGTCTTTGTGCTTTTTTATGTCCACGCCGTCCGGGTTGTTCGAACCGACTTCGTGCAGCGCCAGAACGTGCAGCACGACCAGACCGAGAATCACGATCGGCAACGCTACGACGTGCAAAGCGAAGAAGCGGTTCAGGGTAATACCCGAAATCAGGTAGTCACCACGGATCCACTGGGTCAGGTCGTTGCCGATGACCGGGATCGCACCGAACAGCGAGATGATCACCTGAGCGCCCCAGTACGACATCTGACCCCAAGGCAGCAGGTAGCCCATGAAGGCTTCAGCCATCAGTGCCAGGTAGATCAGCATGCCGAAGACCCACACCAGTTCACGCGGCTTCTGATACGAACCGTAGAGCAAACCACGGAACATGTGCAGATAGACCACGATAAAGAACGCCGAGGCGCCAGTGGAGTGGAGCAGACGCAGGATCGAGCCGTACTCGACGTCGCGCATGATGTATTCGACGGAAGCAAATGCCTCTTCTGCCGACGGGGTGTAGCTCATGGTCAGCCAGACACCGGTAACGATCTGGTTAACCAGAACGAGCAGTGCCAGGGAGCCAAAGAAATAGAAGAAGTTGAAGTTCTTCGGGGCGTAATACTTGCTGAGATGGTCTTCCCACATTTTAGTAGCGGGGAAGCGTGCATCAACCCAATCCATGAATTTGCTCATCACGCTTTCTCCGTATCGACGCCAATGACAATGACGCTGTCCGACTCGTAGGTGTGCGGCGGCACTGGCAGATTCAATGGCGCAGGTTGCGACTTGTAGACGCGGCCAGCCAGATCGTAGTGAGAACCGTGGCAAGGGCAGAAATAGCCACCCACCCAATCCTTACCCAGATCAGCAGGCGCCACTTCCGGGCGGAAGGTCGGCGAGCAGCCCAAATGCGTGCAGATGCCGATCAGCAGCAGAACTTCTGGCTTGATCGACCGCGTTTGCGGGTCGACATAGGTCGGTTGCGTCGAGTTCTTGGAGGTAGGGTCAGCCAACTGGCCCTCGATCTTCTTCAGATTCCCCAGGATTTCCTCAGTACGGCGGACGATGAATACCGGTTGACCGCGCCACTCAGCAATCATCTGCTGGCCTGGATCGATCTTGCTGATATTCACTTTCACCGGTGCACCTGCGGCTTTCGCCTTGGCACTGGGAAACCATGACCCCACGAACGGGACCGCAGCCCCCACCGCTCCTGCAGCACCCACCACGGATGTGGCTGCTACCAAGAAGCGACGCCGGCCTGCATTCACGCCGTCATTGCTCATTCAGTCCTCTCCCATCAGCTTTGTGGCCTGTTAAATCAGGCATCTACTAAGTAAAAATCTGAACTTATAAAAATTTTGCCGAATGGTAATGAAAAGCCCCTATTCTGACAAGGTAATTACCATCCTGCCCCAGCGGCAAGCCTTGTAGTATAGGGGCTCTGCGGATGTGGCAAGTTGTCACACCAAAAAAACATCGCCCATAAAAAACGCCCAGCTCCGTGAGGAAACTGGGCGCTTTTGAACGTAAAAGCGAATTAACGCTTCGAGTACTGCGGACGCTTACGCGCTTTACGCAGACCAACTTTCTTACGTTCAACTTCACGTGCATCACGAGTAACGAAGCCAGCTTTGCGCAGTGCACCGCGCAGAGTTTCGTCGTACTGCATCAGTGCGCGAGTGATACCGTGGCGGATTGCGCCAGCTTGACCACTTACACCACCACCGATCACGGTGACGTAGATGTCGAACTTCTCGACAGTCTCAGTCAATTCCAGCGGCTGACGAACTACCATGCGGGCAGTTTCGCGACCGAAGAAATTATCCAGGGAGCGGTTGTTGATGGAGATGTTACCAGTGCCCGGACGCAGGAAAACGCGTGCGGTTGCAGTCTTGCGACGGCCAGTGCCGTAATTTTGAGTCGCCGACATAATGAACTATTCCGTTAAAACTTCAGTTCTTGGGGCTGCTGAGCAGTATGAGGGTGTACAGCGCCCGCATAGACTTTCAGCTTACGGTACATGTCGCGACCCAGCGGGTTCTTAGGCAGCATGCCTTTTACCGCGGTCTCGATCACGCGTTCAGGAGCTTTGGCGATCAGCTTTTCGAAGTTGATCGACTTAATCCCGCCCGGGAAACCGGAGTGAGAGTAGTACATTTTGTCAGTGAACTTGGCGCCAGTGACACGTACTTGCTCAGCGTTGATCACGACGATGTAGTCACCGGTGTCAACGTGCGGAGTGTACTCAGGCTTGTGCTTGCCACGCAGGCGGCTCGCGATTTCGGTGGCCAGACGACCCAGGGTCTGACCAGCAGCGTCGACGATGAAC
This sequence comes from Pseudomonas sp. H11T01, assembly GCF_048515765.1. Classification (NCBI taxonomy): domain Bacteria; kingdom Pseudomonadati; phylum Pseudomonadota; class Gammaproteobacteria; order Pseudomonadales; family Pseudomonadaceae; genus Pseudomonas; species Pseudomonas sp. H11T01. The sequence goes on from NZ_JBLYED010000016.1 coordinate 4,978, forward strand.
CAGTCGCGCTTTACTGTTTCCGGTTTAGCAGTAAAAGTTTTCATTCTTTATAGCCTCAGGGGCCGCCCTGATAAATTAGACGGCGGATCTTACTGAATAGTGCGTACTTTGACAAGTCAAAGGCAGCCGGATACAGACGCTATCGGGGGCTCGGGTCAGCGCGTCCGTTCAACGGCAAGATTCTTCGGCAGGCGGCGCATCACTTCCACTGCAGAAAGAGGTGCGCAATTATGCAGATTGCGAAAAAATTTTCAACCTGCTTTTATGATTGTTTTCCCGAAGGAGCACCCGATGGACTATCGCCAGCTAGGCCGAACCGATCTGAACGTGAGTGCTATCTGCCTCGGAACCATGACCTGGGGCGAGCAGAACAGCGAGGCTGAGGCCTTTGCCCAGATCGAACGGGCCAAAAGTGCCGGGATCAATTTCATCGACACCGCCGAAATGTACCCGGTGCCACCAAAAGCCGAAACCTATGCCAGCACCGAGCGCTACATCGGCAACTGGTTCAAGACTCGCGGCGATCGCGCCGATTGGGTGCTCGCCAGCAAGATCGCCGGCCCCGGCAACGGCATCGACTACGTGCGTGATGGCCAGCTCAAACACAACCGCAAGCATATCGTCGAAGCAGTGGACGCCAGCCTCAAGCGTCTGCAGACCGACTGGATCGACCTCTACCAGCTGCACTGGCCCGAGCGCAGTACCAACTTCTTCGGGCAACTCGGCTACAAGCACAAGGCTGATGAAGACTTCACGCCACTGGAAGAAACCCTCGAGGCGCTGGATGAACAGGTCAAGGCCGGCAAGATCCGCCACATTGGCCTGTCCAACGAGACGCCATGGGGCACCATGAAGTTCCTGGCGCTGGCCGAAAGCCGTGGCTGGCCGCGGGCGGTGTCGATCCAGAACCCGTACAACCTGCTCAACCGCAGTTTCGAAGTCGGCCTGGCGGAAATCGCCATCCGCGAACAGTGCGGCCTGCTGGCTTATTCGCCGCTGGCGTTCGGTTTTCTGTCGGGCAAATACGAAGGTGGGGCACGCCCGGCCAAAGGCCGCCTGAGCCTTTACAGCCGCTTCAGCCGCTATTTCAACCCGCAGTCAGAGGCTGCCTGCAGCCGTTATGTTGCCCTGGCCCGCGAACACGGTCTGAACCCGGCACAAATGGCCTTGGCCTATGTGACCCAGCAACCATTCGTGACCAGCAACATCATTGGCGCCACGACTCTTGAGCAGTTGGACAGCAACATTGCCAGCGTCGATTTAAAGCTGTCGGATGAAGTGCTGGCGGGGATTGAGGCGATTCACAAGGATCAGCCGAATCCGGCACCTTAATCGATTCATAGACCCAATCGCGAGCAAGCTCGCTCCCACAGGTTATTTGTGCTTGACCACCATTTTGTGATCGACACAAACCCCATGTGGGAGCGAGCTTGCTCGCGATAGCTATCTAACACTCACCACCGCATCAAAGCGACCGCGCAATAATCTCCTTCATGATTTCGTTGGTCCCCGCATAGATCCGCTGCACCCGCGCATCCGCCCAGGCGCGGGCCACCGGGTACTCCCACATGAAGCCGTAACCACCATGCAACTGCACGCACTCGTCGAGCACTTTGCATTGCAGGTCAGTGCCCCAGTACTTGGCCATCGCCGCCGTCGGCACGTCCAGCTTGCCTTGCAGATGCAGCTCCAGGCAGCGGTCGACGAAGACCCGGCCGATCTGTATTTCAGTGGCCATTTCGGCCAGTTTGAAGCGGGTGTTCTGAAAATCGGCGATGGCCTTGCCAAACGCCTTGCGCTCGCGGGTGTATTCCAGCGTCCACTGCAAAGCCGCTTCGGCCGACGCCAGCCCCCCTATCGCGACCGTCAGACGCTCTTGCGGCAACTCCTGCATCAGATAGGCGAAGCCCATCCCGGCCTGCCCCAGCAGGTTCTCCTTGGGCACACGGACGTCTTGAAAGAACAGCTCCGAAGTGTCCTGGGCCTTCATGCCGACCTTTTCCAGACGCTTGCCCTTGGCAAAGCCCGGCGTGTCCGCTTCCACCAGGAACAGGCTGGTGCCCTTCGCGCCCGCCTTCGGATCGGTCTTGGCCACGACGATCACCAGGTCGGCAAGAAAGCCGTTAGTGATGAAGGTTTTGGAGCCATTGATCACGTACTCATCACCGTCCAGCACCGCAGTGGTCTTCACCCCTTGCAGGTCGGAACCGGCGCCCGGCTCCGTCATGGCAATGGCCGTGACCATCTCACCAGAGACCAGTTTCGGCAGGTATTTATGCTTCAAGGCTTCACTGCCGTAATGCAAGATGTAGGGCGCAACGATGTCCGAGTGCAGCGAAAAGCCAATACCGGTCAATCCGAGACGACCGACCTCTTCAATCACCACCGCACTGTAGAGAAAGTCCGCCCCCAGCCCACCGTATTCTTCCGGCAAATGCGAGCAGAGCATCCCCGCCTCCCCCGCCTTGTTCCATAGCTTGCGGTCAATATATCCCTGTTTTTCCCATTGCCCATGGAACGGCACAGCCTCTTTTTCGAGAAAGGTACGCACACTGTCGCGAAAGAGTTCGTGCTCGGAACTGAACAAGGTTCTGGGGATCATGCGGACACCTCTAATTATTGTTAGTCGGGACTGACCCACAGAGCCTATGCCGCCTATCCCTCACAGGACACTGGACACATCCGACAAAAAATAAGACGATCCAGCCGTTTGGTGACCACTTTCCCCTATAAGAATAATTGAATTATGTCTATCCAGCTCTCCACGCCCCTGCGGCGCGTCAGCATCCTGGCTATTGATCGGGTGTTCGCCTCAACCCTTATGCAAGCCAAGGATTTCTTCCATCTGGCCAGCCTGCGCTATGGCAAACAACTCGGCCACGGCCTCACCCCGGCATTCGAAACCCGTCTGGTTAGCCCCGATGGACAATCGGTGCGCAGCTTCAGCGATGTGATCCTGCCGGTGGACGGCGGCCTGGAAAATACTGACGTCATCGTCCTCCCGGCCTTCTGGGACGATTTCGAAACGCTCTGTCAGCGTTATCCACAAGTGATCCCATGGTTGCGCGAACAACATGCCCGCGGCGCCGTGCTCTGCGGCGAAGCCACTGGAGTCTTCTGGCTCGCCGAAGCCGGCCTGCTCGACGGCAAGGAGGCGACCACCTACTGGCGCTTCTTCAATGCCTTCAGCGAACGCTTCCCCAAGGTCCATCTCAATCAGGACAAGCACCTGACCGACGCCGACAACCTCTACTGCGCCGGCGGCACCACCTCGGCCTGCGACCTCTATATCTACTTGATCGAACGCTTCTGCGGCAGCAACATCGCCCAAGCCGTGGCCCGCGACATTCTCTACGAAGTGCAACGCAGCTACGCCCCCGGCCGAATCGGTTTCGGCGGGCAGAAACTGCACCAGGACGTGATCATCCTGCAGATCCAGCACTGGCTCGAAGAGCACTTCGCCGACAAGTTCCGCTTCGAGGACGTCGCCCGCGAACACGGCATGAGCATCCGCAATTTCATGCGCCGCTTCCAGACCGCCACCGGCGACAAGCCGCTGCACTACCTGCAACGCCTGCGCATCGAAACCGCCAAGGGTCTGCTCTCCGCCAGCCGCAAAAGCATCAAGACCATCAGTTATGAAGTCGGTTATGACGATGCGAGTTTCTTCGCCAGACTGTTCCGCCAGCACACTGAGCTGTCGCCGAATCAGTATCGGCAGCAGTTTCAGCAAGCCGCTTAAAAAACAGGCGCCGTCTCAGATAGCTGAGCGGCGCCTACTGAACATTTGAGCGTTACCAACAATTCCAATTCAACACTTATATCCAACTCACAAATACAACACCCTATTAAAATACGACCCCTAGCCTCACGAGTATTTATCCTACGCAAAAATCGGAACACAGAGCACTAGAGAACTCGACTTTACACTTGCAAGCCAACCGTTTAAGACTTCAACATACATCCCTGCAAACAACACCAACACACGGTAACTACGCACCTGACAGGGAAGATTAACTGTGACTATCGGATCAAGCTACAATTACCCCTCAGATATTGCCAAGGATACTGCTCGAACAAAGCGCTCCGCTAAAAACAAATGGGCCGCTCGTTTCCCGAACCCGCCAGATTTATGCTTTGACTATCGAGCACTAGTAGAACAAGAGAATGGCGTCGCAAAAGCAACCAACCCAAACCATAAAATATGCATCATTGGTGCCGGTGTGACTGGACTCACTGCCGCCAGAGAGCTTTATCGTTGTGGCTTTACCAGTATTACACTTATAGAACAATCCAAACGTATAGGTGGCAGACACCTTACAATTCCTGGAAGTCGGAATTCCACAGCGAGTCATACACCGTTTGAAATGGGGGCTATGCGCATGCCTTTCTTCAACAGAGCAGGCGAGCCACCTACAGAGGGTAGATCCCTGATGGCTTACTATGCCAAGGAGTTTGACTTGTCTATTTCCGACTTCCCCAATCCTGGAAGCCAGTGGGTAACGTCGACTGGAATCTATCTTCGAGAGGGAAACGTGGGGGGAGGACCTACTCCACAGATGCTTATATGGACGAATGAAGACGGCCTAACACCGCCGCCCGGCGAGGAGCTTCAAAAGGTTTACGCCAAGTGGAAAGCATTTGCCGACCGCATGACTCGCCACGTAGCAGAGGTTTACGCCAGTCAACAATGGGAAGCCATGTGGGCCGCTATCGTCGAAAAATACGAGAGCATTTCATTTCGCGACCTGGTCAGCATGCCAGCAGTAGAAACCTGGCATGAAAGCTCACCCGGAAATTTCGGTGGGATGGGCATGACCGCAGAAGAGTCCGCTGTTTTCTATTCGATAGGCATTGGTGACGGTAGCTGGGGAGCCTTTTATGACGTCTGCTCACTTTATCCCCTGCGTACTGCAATTTTTGGATTCAGCAGCCAGCTACAGCTGGTCCATGGTCGAGTAGACTCAAGCGGTGACCCTATAGATTCACCTTGCTTGCACAGCGAAGCAGTTTTTGATTCAAAGGGACTGGGCTTCGATAGGCCTCGATATATCGGGTTGGCTACTTTGGATGAATGCCTGCTATTCATGAAAATAGAGGAAACCGGAAAATCCTTCTATGAGCACAGCATTGAAAGAAGTAGCGGTTTCCTCACGGACTCATCCGTGACGAAGCTGAAAAAACTGGATAACCAAAAAACACGCGTCTACTTCAACTGGAAATCCAGCCACCCCGAGCAAACTCAGGAATTATTCGATGACTTTGACTCTGTCATCATGACCCTTCCCTCATGGCTGATCGAAACACGAATCAAACTGGAAAACTTCAACCAAGAGATGCTTCCGTTCGACACAATCAATGCCTATAAAACCGCTCACTGGGAAACCAGCTGCAAAGTCTATGCGCCGTTAAAAAAATCATTCTTATCAAAAAACACCAAAATTCCGCAGGCCATAGTCACAGACAGTTTCATCCATGACATATACACCTATCGCTATAATGAAAACTATAGCTATGACTGCATTCTTCTAAGTTATACATGGGAGGATGATGCAACCAAACTCGCCTCATTCACTGACAGAGAGCTCGTTACGAAGTGCGCAAAAGAACTTGATCGAATCCTCATGAACTCCGCCAATATTCAAGAAAAAATTTCTCCCTATATCGGCATTGATCAAGCGGTCGTCCAACGCTGGATGACCGATAAAAATGCCTTGGGGTGTGCCAAGTTATACCGTCCCGGTACCTACTACGACGCAGTGGGCTTGATGAAGTACAACAGGGACTTTTCACATATTTCAGGCCTCTATTTTTCTGGCGAGTCTTTTTCAGTCGATGCCGGTTGGACAGAACCTTGCTTTCGAGGCGCCGTCGATGCGGTCATTCATATCTGCAATAAAACCGAAGCTACATTCAATGGCGGTTTTTCCATGAGTGACTATCCAGAATACAAGCTCAGGAGCTGACCTCCGTTCTCGCCGTTCAAGAGCCAATGCATGAAGTGTATTGGCTCAGCCTCACCCAACATAAATCCATCCCACTAGCACTATCGGGCCATTTTGCCCCCAGTCGAGCAAAATCGAACTGCCCCTCATCAACTTTAGGGATCGGGACTACAGCCTAAAAGGAAACTGCTGACTTACGCCATCAGCCGGTTCGACTCTTATAAAAAAGACAACCACACAGGTTGCAAAACAATAAAAAGAGGTCATCCGAAATGAGCGAGCCAACAAGTCCTGTTCGTGTAGCCGTCGTACAATTCGACCCGCAAGTCGGCATGGGGAATCGTGAGCGTAATCTGCGTTATGGCCTGGAGTTGGCCCTGGAGGCGGTGAACGGAGGTGCAAATCTCATCGTTCTGCCTGAGCTTTCAAATACCGGTTATTTCTTCAGCAATCGCCAGGATGCGTTCGAACATTCGGAGGCGATTCCCAGCGGGCCGAGCGTGCAAATCTGGATGGATTTCGCCTGCAAACACAAGGTCTACCTGGTGGCCGGCTTGACCGAACGCGACGGCATGCGACTCTTCAACACCGGCGTTCTTGTAGGGCCTGACGGTTTTATTGGCAAGTATCGAAAAGCCCATTTATGGAACCTGGAAAAACTATGGTTCACACCGGGTGATCTCGGTTTCCCCGTTTTTGATACACCAATAGGACGCATCGGACTATTGATCTGTTGGGATATCTGGTTTCCGGAAGTGCCGCGAATATTGAGCCAGCAAGGCGCGGACATCATTTGCAGCTTAAACAACTGGGTCTGGACGCCACCGCCCCTGTTCGATGACGCCGGCAAATGCATGGCTTCGTATCTGACGATGACGGCAGCTCACGTCAACAACGTGTTTATTGCAGCAGCCAGCAGGATCGGCGAAGAGCGAGGTGCTCGTTACCTGGGCTGCTCACTGATTGCCGGTACCAATGGCTGGCCTATCGGCTCAGTGGCTTCTGCGGACAAGCAAGAAATTCTGTTTGCCGATATTGATCTGACCAGCTCCCGTAGTGCGCCCATCTGGAACAACTTGAACGATCTGCATCGCGATCGTCGAGCCGATCTCTACGATCAGATGCTCGGTTATACCCAACACCCTCGTCTCCCGCGCTGATAGCGGGGGCATGACGTATGGAAACCACAACCGAAAAACACCGGCCGAACCGACTTGCCAGTAGATCGCTGCTTGATACTGCGATCATCCTGCTAATGATCGGCACGATTCTGCTGATTATCTGGCTTTCATTCACCAACCGCTCTTCCTGGTCAGCACATTGGCCAAGCTACAGTGACATGGTGTCGAGCCTTCCCGAGCCGAGTGCCTGGTTGCGCTGGGTGCTGGGAGACATCAGCGAAGTTGCCTTCTACAAACACGAGTTCGCCTCTATCGGGCTGCTGGCTGGGGCCTATCTGGCCTACTGGGCGAATCGAACGGGGAAGTCCTGGCAAGGTTTTGCCATTTCCTACGGCACTGGATTATGGCCGTGGCTGGTTACCAGCTCGTTGCTTGGGCTGTTGCTGAGTAACCTGCTGTGGGGCTGGACGGTCACGGCCACAAGTTGGCAACCCACGTTTGCGGCATTTGTTTCATTGCCGGCGGCGATGGTGCTGATGTTTGGAGGTGGCTGGAAGGTCACGATCAACGGAGCAATCATGGGCGCCGTGCTCGTCACCCCGATGTGCTTGCTGATCGTCAACTACGTATGCAATCCACTAGGCTTGCCAGCCGTGATCGGCAATGTCTCGGGCATGGCTGTCGCCAGCGTCATTGCCTTTTTGCTCTGTCGGTACCTGCCGAGCCTGGTGAAGTCCGACCAATCCGAGAAGCCATCCGACTCTTCGGCCGCAGCTGCCGTAACAAAGACACCTGACTACGGAGTTTTCTGGAGCCTGCGCCGAGTTTTGGCAGACTTTTCGGAAGCGCCGTTCTTTGGCAATGAACTGGCCAGCCTTGGCCTGTTATTGGGGGCGGTGTTGGCTTACACCTTGAACCCCATGAGTCCGGTATACGGCTCAGGTTTGCTGCCACAACTGATCGGCGCGCAGGCTTTGACGTCAGCTTTAGGCGTGGTGATCTGGCGTCGACAATGGATATTGCGCGGCTGGTATCCCACCTACATTCCGCTGGTGTCAGTCGTGCCAGCGGCGGTTCTGACATATGGCGGCAGTTGGCAGGTCATAGGCTCAAGTGCACTGCTAGGAGCACTTATTGCGCCACCCTTGGCGTGTGCGATTGCCAAAAGGTTGCCGGCCGACATGCATTCCTACATCGGGAATGTCCTGTCCATGGCCATCAGCACCTTGCTGATCGTTCCGCTTATCGGACTCCTGATAACTAATTAATTCATAAGCCGCACTTCACCCATTCGGCTGTATCAAGATCCCGACACTGAAGACTGGGTACAGCCACTTTTTAATCGCAATGAATCGAGCGAGGTATGACATGAACCTGCCCAAACTGGCCATCGCGGCTCTCGGCGGCACCGTGAGCATGCAAGCCAGGAATGCCGGTGAAGGCGTTATCCCGACAGTCAGCGGCGAGACCCTGCTGGCCTCAGTACCGGAACTGACGGCACTGGCCCGGGTGACCGTTGAAACACTCGGCCTACTCCCAAGTGCCTCTCTGGATTTCGAGTTCTTGTTGAGTGTCATTTCCTGGGCGAAATACCAGGTTGAGCAAGGCGCTATTGGCGTTGTCATCACTCAGGGCACGGACACCCTCGAAGAAACAGCAATATTTTTCGATTACTTGTGGAACCACGACGAACCTCTGGTTCTGACCGGCGCTATGCGTTCAGCAGCTCAAGTGGGGGCCGATGGGCCGGCGAATCTGCTGGATGCCTGCCGAGTCGCGCTAGCTGAAAACAGCCGTCAGCGAGGCGTTCAGGTGGTAATGAACGGCCAGATTCACTCAGCGTGCAGCGTCCGTAAAATCGACTCATTGGCGTTGCAGGCGTTTTCCTCCCCAGTTTTTGGTCCCGCGGGCCTGCTCATGGAAGGAACCGTCCGCTATCTACGCCAGACGGCCCACCGAATGCTTTTACCCTTGCCACACCAGACAACCCAGAAAATTGCCCTGCTGGAAGCGTCTCTTTCTGCGGACACCTTGTTATTGGAGAACATCCTCAAGCTGGGGTACGACGGACTGGTGATCGCTGGTTTCGGTGCAGGACACGTCTCAGGGAGCTGGGCTGAGGCTGTCGAAAAAATCGCAGAAAGAATCCCGGTCATCATTGCGACCCGGACCGGCTCAGGCTCCACCGCTCAGTCCTCCTATGGTTTTACTGGCAGCGAGATGGATCTGATCCGCAAAGGTGCATCGATGGCGGGATTTCTCTGTCCGCGCAAAGCCAGAATCCTGCTCTGGATGCTCGTCGGCTGCCAGCGACAAAATGAGCTAGAGCGTTACCTCAAAGAGGACATCAAGTCTGGAAAATGACAAACACAAAAAAGGGCCTGCAATGCAGGCCCTTTTTTGATGATCGAGACAGTCTTACGGCTTGTGCGCACGCGACAGGAACTCGTGGGACTGCATCTCCAGCAAACGGCTGAGGGTGCGCTGGAACTCGAAGTTCAAGCGACCGCCGGTGTAGAGGTCTTTGAGCTCGACTTCAGCGGAAATGATCAGCTTGACGTTACGGTCGTAGAACTCGTCGACCATGTTGATGAAGCGTCGGGCGATGTCGTCGGTGGTGACGGTCATTTGCTGGACGTCGCTGAGCAACACGGCGTGGAAGATCTTGCCGAGTTCGATGTAGTCGTTCTGGCTGCGAGGGCCGTCGCAGAGTTCGCGGAAGTCGAACCAGGCCACGTCATCGCAGGTGCGCACGGCACGGATTTCGCGGTTTTCGATCATCAGTACGTCGTTCTCGACGGCCTGAGTGCATTCCGGCGTCAGGGCGCGGAAACTCTTGCGCAAGCTTTCATTGGCCGCCGCGTCCAGCGGGAAATGGAACAGCTCGGCCTGCTCGAGGTGACGTAGACGATAATCGACGCCGCTGTCGACGTTGACGATGTCGGTGTTCTGCTTGATCAGGGCAATAGCCGGCAAGAAGCGCGCACGTTGCAGGCCATCTTTGTACAGACCGTCCGGGACGATGTTCGATGTCGCGACCAGAGTCACGCCATTTTTGAACAGTTCTTCCATCAGCGTGCCGAGGATCATGGCGTCGGTGATGTCGGAAACGAAGAACTCATCGAAACAGATCACCCGCGCTTCGTCGGAGAAGCGTTTAGCGATGATGGTCAGCGGGTTTTTCTCACCGGGCAGGGTCTTCATCTCTTCGTGCACGCGCTTCATGAAGCGGTGGAAGTGAGTGCGGACCTTCTCCTTGAACGGCAGGGCTTCAAAGAAGGTATCGACCAGATAGGTCTTGCCGCGACCAACGCCGCCCCAGAAGTACAGCCCCTTGACCGGCGCCTGATCTTTCTTGCCAAACAGTTTGCCGAACAGGCCCGGCTTGCTCTGCGAGGCCGCGACCAGATCGTCGTACAGGCGTTGCAAATGACGCACCGCAGTTTCCTGGGCGGCGTCATGAAAGAATTCCGGGCGTTTCAGATCAGCTTGATATCGTTCTAGGGGCGTCATAATTCGTTAGCAAGGCAACAAAAACGGGCCGCCACTGTAGCGACGGCCCTTGAGAATGGCAATCAACCCTTAGTCGGGCAGATCTCCGATTAGTCCTGCGCAGGTGTCAAAGCAACCCGCAAAGCGTCGATGGCAGCATCGCGAGCAGCGCTGTCGGCGAATGTCGGGCTGTCGGCCACGCACTCGCCTTCCAGCCACACGCTGAAGCTCAGGTTGTCGCTGCGCAGGTCCAGTTCCTGACCCGCTTGCAGTTGCTTGGTCACCGCGCCAGCGGTTTTACCATCGGCAAAGTTGCGCGACAGCAGCAATTGCTCGCCGTCGGCCGCCAGCAGACGGAAGCGGAAACTGCCGTCATCTTCACGGAAGCTGACGAAGCGCGCGGCTTTCGCGGCTTTTTTCTTGGTAACCGTGGTGGCTTGCGTCTGATTGACGAAAGACCGCAGGCCGACCGCTTCACGCAGTTCGTTGAGGAACGGTGTGGCGACGCTGCGGGCTTTCTTCGCACCGGTCTGCAGGATGTCTTCCAGGTCCGCCGGACGCTCGATCAATTGGTGATAGCGCTCGCGGGATTCACCCAGCTCGCTGTCCAGCAATTGGAACAGGCGATTTTTTGCTTCGCCCCAACCCAGTCCCTGCAACAATTCGCTGCGGAATTCGTCGGACTGCGCCGGTGTGGCGAAGGCCTGGAACAGGGTGAACAGGTGCGAGTTGTCCGGGTCTTTGGCTTCGCCGGGGGCGCGGGAATCAGTGACGATCCGCGAGATGGCGTCCTTCATTTCCTTGGCGCTGCTGAACAACGGGATGGTGTTGTCGTAGCTTTTGGACATCTTCCGGCCGTCGAGACCTGGCAGTGTGGCCACGCTCTCTTCGATCACGGCTTCCGGCATGGTGAAGAATTCTTTGCCCTGGCCGAACAGGTGGTTGAAACGCTGGCCAATGTCGCGCGCCATTTCCACGTGCTGAATCTGATCGCGACCGACCGGCACCTTGTGCGCGTTGAACATCAGAATGTCCGCGGCCATCAGCACCGGGTAGCTGTATAGGCCCATGGTGATGCCGGCATCCGGGTCTTCACCAGTTTCGACGTTCTTGTCCACCGAGGCCTTGTAGGCATGGGCGCGATTGAGTAAACCCTTGGCCGCAACGCAGGTCAGCAACCAGGTCAGCTCAGGGATTTCCGGAATATCGGACTGGCGATAGAACGTCACCCGATCCACATCCAGACCACCGGCCAACCAGGTCGCAGCGATTTCCAGACGCGAGCGCTGGATGCGCAGCGGGTCATCGCATTTGATCAGGGCGTGGTAGTCGGCCAGAAAGTAGAACGAATCGGCATTGCTGTCACGGCTGGCAACGATCGCGGGACGAATGGCCCCGGCATAGTTGCCCAGGTGCGGCGTGCCGGTGGTGGTGATGCCGGTGAGGATACGCGTACGAGTAGTCATGGGTAATCGCTTATCAGACTGCAATCAATTCGAAAGGCGCGGCAGTATCAGATCTTTGAGGTCCGTCAGCTTGCCGTGAAAAAAGTGTCCGCATTCTGCCACTTTCAGCAGCTCATGGGGGCGATCAAGGGCGTCGGACCAGTCGTAGACCAGTTGCGGATCGATCACTTCGTCGGTTTCTGGCTGAATCAGGGTCAGCGGACAGTTTTGCGGCAACTGATCCTGATCGCCCAGACGCATGACCGCAGGCGCGACCATGAATAAGTGAGCCAATGTTTCGCCCTTGGCTTCCAGACGTCCACCGAGGCTGGCCGCAACGAAACCGCCGAAGGAGAAACCGAACAGCGTGATGGGCAGCTCAGGATGCTGCGCCCGAAACCATTGCGCCGCCGCCAGTGCATCATCGACTTCACCGGTCCCCATATCATGACTGCCGGCGCTGGCGCCGACGCCGCGATAGTTGAAGCGCAACGTGATCAAACCAGCATCCCGCGCCGTGCGTTGCACAGTCGAAACAACTTTATTGAGCATGGTGCCACCCTGCACCGGGTTCGGGTGGCAGATCAGCGCCAGGCCACGGGCGTCGGGCTGATCCAGGTACAAAGCTTCCAATTGGCCAACCGGGCCATCGATAAATACAGGGGTTTCGCGCATAAGCAAGGAAGGAACTCCGTGACCTCGAATTGGGTCGACTCGTCTAGCTAAAAGTCTGTGCCTGGCATGATTGCGATCTCGTCGCGGTATACAGCGCAGGTCCGAGCCGTTAACGTAAAGCAAAGCCGTTTATAGAGGAAGGACTCGTGGAACACTCGCTCTTAGTTTGGTTGTTGCCGACTCTTGCCCTGGTTGCCGGTGTCGCCATTGGATTTCTGGTCGCTCGTCTGCTGCCCAATGCCGCGCCTAACCGCACGCAACGTCAGCTGGATGATATTCAGGAACGTTTTGACAGCTATCAGAATGAAGTGGTCACCCACTTCAACAGCACCGCAGCTTTGGTCCAGAAACTCACTCAGAGCTATCAGGATGTGCAAGACCATCTCGCCGAGGGCGCCAATCGTCTGGCCCTGGACGAACTGACTCGCCAACGCCTGCTGGCCGCGCTGCACGCCGACTCGGCACAAGCACCACGGGAACGCCTGACGCCACCGCGCAGCCAGGAAGCGCCGAAAGATTACGCGCCAAAAACCCCGAACGCTCCCGGTATGCTCGATGAGCATTACGGCCTGAAGAAATAATCAGGGTTCAAGCGTAAAAAAAAGCCCGCCCGATCTACTGAAGATCGGGCGGGCTTTTTTGTACTTGGGTGTTAGCCGGGCTTATTGCTGGGTTTGCTGCTGATACTGCTGGCCAGGAATCGGCTTGAGGTTGACCTCTACCCGACGGTTCTGCGAGCGGCCATTGGTGTCGGCGTTGCTGGCGATCGGGTTATCCGGGCCGGCACCACGAGCCGACAGGTTGGCTCCGCCGACGCCCTGGGACGTCAGGTAGGTCGCTACGCTTTGAGCACGACGCTGGGACAGGTCCATGTTGTGCTGACGGCTGCCGGTGCTGTCGGTGTAACCCACGATTTCGATCTGGTTCTGGTTGAACTCCTTGAGGGAGCCCGCCAGGTTGTTCAGCGGCTGATAGAAACCAGAGGCAATGTTTGCCGAATCGGTCGCGAAGGTGATGTTGCCCGGCATGATCAGTTTGATCTGATCGCCCTGGCGCTGCACTTCGACGCCGGTATTGGCCATGCTTGCACGCAGCTTGGCTTCCTGTTTGTCGGCGTAGTAGCCGTAACCGGCGGCGGATGCACCGACCACCGCGGCGCCAATCAGCGCGCCTTTGCCACGGTTGTTGTGGTCGATGGCAGCACCGGCCAGCGCACCGGCCAAGGCCCCCAAACCACCGTATTTGGCAGTTTTGCTCATGCCCGTGGAACCCGTGGAGCTGTCGGCCTGCCCCTGGTTGTCATACGGGTTCTGGTTCGCACAGCCGGACAACAAGGCCACGGCAGTAGCGACAATAATCAAGCGACGCGAGGTGAACATGGAGAGCTCCTACTTTTTTTGCATTCTGTGGTGCAGCTGATGTTGGCAATAGACCTTTGCTGGCGTTGGAACACGACAATCGGCAAAAATTCCGTGAGTCCGTCTACGCCAGAAAATCAGGCTCGCACAAAGGGGTTTTCACGCATTTCATCGCCCAGACGGGTATCGGGACCATGCCCGGTAATCACGGTTGCGTCTTCATCGAGGGTATACAGACGCTGCTTGATCGAACGCACGATGGTCGCCTGATCACCGCCCCACAAGTCTGTACGCCCTACCCCGCGACGAAACAGCGTGTCACCGGCAATCAGCAGCTTAGCCTCAGAAAACCAAAAGCTCATAGATCCTGGTGTGTGACCGGGTGTGTGCAGCGCAACGCCACAACCGCAGGCCAGCTCTTCGTCATCCGCCAACCAGCGATCCGGAGACGGGACGGGCGTGTAAGGCACGCCGAACATGCTGCACTGCATTTCCAGGTTGTCCCAGAGGAACTGATCCTCTTTGTGCAGGTGCAGCGTCGCGCCGGTTTTTTCCTTCAATTGGCCGGACGCCAGGAAGTGATCGAGATGGGCGTGGGTGTGAATGATGCTCACCACCTTGAGCCCCAACGCATCGAGCCGCGCCAGGATCAACTCATGATTGCCGCCCGGATCGACGACGATGGCCTTTTTCGTGATCGGATCACCGATGATCGTGCAGTTGCACTGCAAAGGGCCGACGGGGAAGGTTTCGCGAATAAGCAAGGGCTTTGCGGCTTCCATAGGTGTTCCTGTAAAGTTAATGGCACATTTTTGGCACAGTGCGAAAAGCGATGGCGACGTTTAGGAAGAAAGGCCCTCACCAATGGCACGCCCAGATCAGGCGTAAAGGGTGGCCCCAACAGACACGCACATTCAATACCCAGCTAGAGGCAAAAACCTGGGCGACCATGATAGAGCGAGAAATGGATGCCGGCGTATTTGTCAGCCGCAGCGAAGCTGAAACGACCTCCTTCGCCAGCGCCTTGGAGTTATACGCCAAAGAGATAACCTGCAAAAAACGAAGTAGTGCATCCGAGCTGTCACGCATCCAGGCTATGCAACGTCATCCAATGGCCCTTCGCTCGCTTGCCAGCATTCGTGGCTCCGATATGGCAAGTTACCGTGATAGTCGCCTCGAAGAGGGCCTGGCTCCAGCCACGGTGCGCCGCGAACTCGCCTTGATCTCTCACGTATTCACCATTGCCCGTAAAGAGTGGCGTATGGAGTCTCTGACCAATCCGGTCGAACTCATCCGCCAACCAAGTGTTGACGACTCACGCGAGCGACGGATTCTCAGCGCCGATGTATGGACGCAAAAAGGTGGGAAGCTGCTGTACGAACACATGGACGAGCTCGAAATGATCTGCCGCTACTCTCGCTCGACCGAGCTACCAAAGATCATGACCTTCGCAGTGGAAACAGCAATGCGCCGCAGTGAAATTACTGGCTTGCAAAACGCTAACGTCAATCTAGACAAGCGAGTTGCTCTGCTGCCGATGACCAAGAACGGCTCTTCCCGCGGCGTCCCCCTCTCCAGCAAGGCAGCAGGCATATTGAAAAACCTTGCTGAGCGAGACGACGGTCGCTGTTTTCGGAGTCGGCCGGACTCAATCACTAAAGCATTTGCAAACGCTATCGCCGACGCACGCAACGCCTACACAGAAGGTCTGTCCCTTCACCTCAAACACAAGAAGCTCTCACAGGACAAGATCGACAAGCGCATCGAGGCCGATCCGTTCCTAATGGATTTGCGCTTCCACGATCTACGCCATGAGGCAACCTCGCGCCTAGCGGAAGTCTTCCCGCTGCACGAACTGACCAAGATCACTGGCCATCAGGATACGCGCATGCTCATGCGCTATTACCATCCCAAAACGGAGGACTTAGCCAAGAAGCTCACTTAATTCGACTTGCTGATTATGAGTTGCTGGGCAAGCTACTATGCCTAGAGAAATCGTTCGTAGGTGAACGTAGGTTGGCATAGCTGAAGGCCCCGTGATACGTGGTGTTGAGCGTAGTTATGAGAAGGTTGCTCAAGCTGGTGAGTGTACCGTGTTTGTACTGTTTCTGTAGCGTGTCCGGGCTGTACCCTGAACTGGCATCGTTGGTCGAAAATAGAGCAATCAGTCCTTGAATTCAGGTCTTTCGTAGACCCGAACAAACTGCAATGAATATATTAAGGCTTGTTGAAAAATTTAGGGCTGTTTATGAGTTGGAGTGTTAATAACTTGGTAAACGGCTTTTTACGTGCTAATAGGAGCAAAAATAGCTCGGTAAAACCGAGCTATTAGTATAAATTCAACTGACGACAATGTCCTGATTTAGGACTGCGCTTTCTAACTCGGTTCGCATACTTTGAACAGTAGAGTCGTAAAGCGTGTCAGCTGCATCGGACGCGCGTAAAGTTAGGACGAAGGCAACCTCTTGCGGTGGAAGCTCAGAGTGGTGCTGTATATCAAATTGGTAAAGGTCGCGTGTAAATATTCGTGCATTGAGGCGCATAGTACTTCCGGAAATCCCAGTTCCTCGGTGCTCTTTATAGTGATTGCGTACGGGGCTCCATTTAGCTAAGTCAGATCGAGCAGAAACTTCTTTTTCTTTATCCTCTCTCATGCTCCCAGCAAGGCTGATAGTGTTGCCTGACGCGGACGTGGCCTGTAGCGACGCCTGTAATCGTGACGAAAAATAATTTTCCCCTACCGACTCAGAGACTAAAGGCTTCAAAACAGCGGTCAGTGCAACAGATCCTACAAATTTCCCATCTTTAATTAGCTCTGGCGGGATAGGTATGTTATTCCAGTAATAGTTGAAACCTGGTTGCAATGTAGCTGTCCAAGCCATGGTTACATCACCAGGTTTGCAAAACCAAGGTAGATTGTCTTCTTCCCAAGGCGTGCCCCAGCCGATAGAGTCGTTATGGGCGTCGAGTTCACTTTTGTTGATTAGCAACGCCTTGACTAAATCAGGAGAAGCCTCTTTTATATTGGCGAATGTGTGTGCTGCAAGAGAAGATACCAAAGGAGTACTGAAGCTTGTTCCAATATCCACTCCTCCACCGATCATGCGCAGTTCGGAAAACCATGATAAGTCTGGTTTTTTCATACCTGCTGGGGCAGGGCCTTTTAAACTTATGCTGCACGCATCGCCAGGGGCCATTTTTATGAAGTCGTAACTTCTTCCGCTTATGGTAAGAGCGGCCTCACAATCGGCTGGTGCACATATCAGACCGTGCTTAGGGTTGTGGCCAATGTTGCCAGCAGAAATTACTGGTAATATATTATATTTCCTGGCGATTTTGCTTAGTTCGTGCCCTAAATAGCTTACTTCTTCTTTTTTTGCTGAAGAGGCCATGAGGTTGAAAGACAGGTTCCAGACTTTAGAGTAAGGGGCGGTTTCCTTCGCGACATGGTCTAGGTAAGCAAGTAGTTGTCGGTGATTCGGGGTCTTTGGTGCGCTGTCTTTGCAAATTGCTTGTGCAGAAATAAAAGTACAGTCAAGCGCCGGCAGTGGCCTGTCAGCATTCCATGCGTGTGCGTGACAGACTAGAGAGGCAACTTTGTTTCCATGACTAAGGTTTGCATCAAGATCCTGCACAAGCGGAGCTAGAGAGTGCCTTTGGAGAGGCAAGTAACTTCTTGCGTTGATACCGCCATCGACAATCACAACGGTTGGCGATGTCGTTGATATCACTGACGGGGATGGCTCCCTTCCTTTTCCGGGCTTGTCTGCGGATCTTAAGGTGGGAGCGGGATCGATACGGTAGATCGTGCCGGATGCCACTAATCTTTCGAGGTCATGTTTTGTAGAAATATTTAATGAGAGTACGGAGTTGCCCGCCTCCAGATAAAGATCCAATGCATCTTTTGCGGCATCTGGTAGCTTATCTTCATTTGAGTCGTCAGAACTGAAATCGAATTCCGGATGGCCTAGGTTACAATCTATCTCAGATAATACTTCTTCGAGCTTTGCTGCGAGCTCTTTACGTGCACTGAGGCTTTTGAAAGGCTTGAGCCAAACGTTGATTACCTTTGAGTTTCCATCTTCGGGTAGTTCATTCCACTGCTTTTGAATATTTAGGCCGCGAAGGGTTTCACTCTCGTCAAAAGGTTCAATGCTTGATATGCGCGATATATCAACCATGTCATTAGTCTTCTTGGAATTCTTTAAATGGCGAGAAAGCTCAGATAAGCTTTCTCTATTTATCTCAATTAGAAATCCTTTGTAAGCAGGTGCAACGATGCGGCAACCTGCCCGAGAGTCAAATACGTCTGTAGGAGTCCAGCTGGGAGATAACGAGTCGTCATCCATTTTTGCGATGATATGTGTCATACCCGAAAAAGTTATTCGAGATATGTCCGACTTGTCAATCTTGGCGACCTTGGCAGATAGCGCTGTGCGCTTATCTTCTAGCGCGTTTAATTTTATTCCTTTTTGATTTTTACCTCCGCCCGAGACTGTTTTCGGTGTAGGGCTTTTAAGTAGCCGCAATACGGGGTTTACTACCGGGCGAGGAGCCATGGCTAATCCTTTAGATAAGTTGAAAGGGTTTGGCGACTAATTCTGACGATTGAGAGTATTTCGATCTGTGTTATGCCCAGGCTCTTGGATAAAAAACGGCAAGTGCTTTTTTTATCGTTGTGGCACTCGCTGTGTTCTGCCAGCAAAATTTCAGATGCGATTTCTGGTACATCAATTTCTTTATGTTCGATAATTGCAACACGTCTCGCAGATAGCGATACTGATTCAATATCAGCTCCGCTCATGCTTGAGGATATTTTTGCTAGCGCTGATACAGTTGTGCTCTCTCCTTTATCCTGAAATAGGAAGTGATTCCAGAGATGCGTTCGAAGATCAAAGTCTGGGTTCTCGAAGCGCATCCTATACGGGAATCTTCGCCAAATAGCTCGATCTAGAAGCTCTGAATGATTAGTTGCTGCTATCACAATGGCTTTGTCGTCTAGCGAGTCTATCGCTTGAATTAGTGTGTTTACTACCCTTTTAAGCTCGCCTAGCTCATGAGTGTCGTTTCTCAATTTTCCAATCGCATCAAACTCATCAAGGAATATGATTCCGTTTCGCGTTGGTACAAAATCAAATACGCTTCTGATGTTTTTTGCCGTGTCCCCCAGCAATGAAGATATTAATGAGTCGAGTCTTACTACGTAAAGCGGCATAGATAGAGCGGATGCAATATGGCCTGCGACTAATGTCTTTCCTGTTCCTGGTGGTCCAGACATTAGAAGATTCATTTTTCCAGAGAGACCATTTTTTTGTAATAGCTCGTAGTTCTTCACGCTAGCAACAAATGTATCAAAGGTTTTCTTTAATGACTCATTCAAGAAAACTGGTGACATCGGGCATGGGTGTTCTTCCACCAAAGTACTTCTGGACTTTGGATCTGTCGGTAGGCTTTCTGAGTAACCGGAGGCGCGAAGTGGGACGCCTTTTCGCCTTATCGCCTGCTTAATTTTTTTGCTGATTTCGGGATCAGCGGACGTAGAACTCGCGGCAATTCTACTTGAAATTTGTCTGACTTCCGTATAGTTGGCGTTCAAAGACGCCTCTATCAGGTCAAGGATCTCGTGCGATGGGATAGATATCGTGGACATGGCATTGCCGCTAAAAAATTTATTGAAATGTCTAGTTTTTAGCTCGTTATGTCAATCATGATCGCGTATTTGTTAACAAAATCTCTCATTTGTCTGACAACTGGTTCCTTTGCCTCTGCGGCAGGGCTTATCGCGGTCGTTTGCCAACGGCCTTCCAATTTCAGACTACGCCATCAGCCATGACATGGTTCATTTTTCCTCTTGCAGCGTAGTGTATAGCGGCGACTAGGGCAGGCTGTGGAGCGCGGAGCAACTGAGTGAATGTCTTTAGCCTGTGGTTCCGCATGAAAGGGCCAAACGTCTTACAAGCAAAGCATTAGCATCTGCGCTGACTACCGTGCATTTCATGAGTTGAGGGTACTATTACTCGATCGAGTGAACTGCCCTGTTATTAGGAGCTACCGATGACCAGTGGACCCCAAGCAGCAACTGCTTTTGCCGCATCCCCCCCGCGCCTGGCTGCAAAATTTCCAGACAACGATCAAGAGGAGCTATGGATAGCGGATATCAAAGCATGTGTGCCACTTGGCACGTGTCAGGTCTTCAGGGAGGTGATGTTTGTTGAGTCGCAGGGAGCGGCGTATATCTTCGGAATTGAGAACGAGGATGGCCGTCCTCGGGGCGTCAAGGCTGAGCTGGCTGATCGACAACAGGCTTTCATCGACTTCTTGCGAGAGCAAAACGAAATCATGGATCGCGCGTTGGGAGGCTTTGGAGCGCTTTTTCAAGGCTCAGAGTACGCCAGTGAGGGCAAGGTGACTGCCGCCTACATGATTCATCGAGAGCATCTGATATATCTGGCTTTGGGCTACCGGAGTCGCGAGGGTGAATACGTGCGGGAAAAACTCGATAACCAAAATGAGTTTCTTGAAAACGCCCGAGCTATGTTGGCCTTCGACGAGTTGGATCGCTGAACTAGTGAGGGCTACAAAGTCGCAATTGCGTAGAGACGACCGCACCTGAGTTAGCAGGCGCAGCTGAGGCCCCTGGTTTCGGTGCGAGTCTGTAGATCTGCTCATCTGGACTCATACAGGTGGCTGCTACTAAGTCACCGGCGTATCAGAAACTGGCAGTTCGCTAGGTGTTGATGCCGCAGAATGAATGCCCAGATCTATTAAGGTTTCTGCTCCGTTTCTGAGGAGAATCGATCGAAGGGTCGTGCGCGTGACGAAGGCTGGCAACGGATTGATGGGGCCATTTTGCTCTTCGATGAATCGTGGTTCGGATTCATTGGTTAGCTTTTTCATGGTTCTGCTCCTGAGTCGAAATGAAAGAGCCGCCCGCCACAATGTGATAGCGGTGCTATCAGTCATATTTAATCTTGGGTTGGATTTTTGCTACCGAAATCCGAAATCTCATCGGAGCGTGCGCTCGCGCTATCGCCTTCAAACGCTGGCTTTTTCAGACTGCTTGCCGCTTTGATCAATCGCTGTCGCCAACCTGCCGCCTGCAATGTTCGCAATCGGGTAATTGCACAGACTTGCCCACCCATTTGCATTCGACCTGACCAATCAATTACATCGGATTTGACCATTACACTGCGTGGCCATGACCGGCAGAGTACGACCCAATATAGCCGTTCGCTTACGAGTGCAAATGGCCGTTTTTGACTATCGCCACCGGCAGCATAATGGGTCGTTTTCTGCCCTTCGCGACAGGCAACAATCGATCCAAAGCAGCCTCTGACAACCGCATTTACGCCCATATAGCAGGAACCATTCAGAGCTACCGAGAGTCGCTTACATCTACTCGACGCGCTTAAATTTGGCGACATCTTCCAGTTTCCAGGTCTGGTCGAAGAATGCCTGCTTCGGACCGTAGAGCCGGAAGATCGTGAACCAGCCTTTGCCGGGGAGTGTGGCCAGCCAGTTCTTGCCTTCACCGGGCGACTTCGGCCCGAAGTAGAAGTCGAAGCTGCCGTCCGCGTTCTGCACCGGTTTGTCCATCGTGTTGATTGACGGAAAGGGCTGGCCGTTATCAAGACCGGAGCCGGTGATCGGGTCATACACAGTCACCGACCAGAAGATGGCGGCGGGAACGTCCTTGGGGACATGCAGCTTGTAGTCCTTGTCGCCGCTCAGAAAATCGCCGTCGACGTCGCGATAGGCGACGAGGTACTTGGCGCCGATGTTATCCATGCTCAACGCCATGGCGGGACTGGTGGAATAGGCGTAAGTGAAGAAGGCGGTGCGTGCATCGAGGTAGTTGAACGTGGGCGACGTAAAGGTGGCGTTGCCGGGGAACGCATTGATGTACTGTCGGTCGGGGTACCACATCTGATCCTTCAATAGCGGTGAGGGCGTGTAGACCCCGATATGGCCTATGCGTGTGGCCGTGCGCGCCGCTTTGTCGAGCAATGCACAGGCTTTGGCGTCGGGCGCAAATGGCTGGCCTTGGACGATGCCAAGCGCTGCTGCCATGCCGCGCATTTCCATGTCGGCTGGATTGACGTATTCATGGTCGATGAACCGCCAGAGCATGTCGTATGCCGTGCCATCTTTCGGATAAAGCAAGTCCGCTGGCACGCCCGAGGCGTCGGGGAACTGCATCGCCTTGGCCGTTTCCTGCTTCCCGAGCGGATAGATTCGCGTCTGCTCCATTACCTGTACGGGTTCACCAGCGTACTGGAGGCCGCCGAGAAGGATTCGACTCTTTGAAAAAGCCGCGCCAGAAGACGAACACGCCATAGGTGCCGGAGCGGTAGGTTTTTCGAACTCCACGCCACCAACAAGAGCACGCTCGCCGAACAGGCCCTGCGCTGTATCCAGTTGCTGTACGAAATCGAGAGCGAAGTCCGCGATCTGGAGCCGGATTTACGGCGCCGAATACGGCAAGAAAAAGCCGTCCCGGTGATGGATAGGCTGCATGCCTGGATGATAGCCCAGCGCGATCTCGTGCCCGAAGGTTCGGCGATCAGTAAAGCGTTGGATTACAGCCTGAAACGCTGGGCAGCGCTGTCGCGCTACCTCAATGACGGGGCCGTACCTATAGACAACAATTGGGCGGAGGTGCGACACGAAGTCGCTTACAGAAGTTGTTCCCCTTTGAGGGAACCACCCGTGTCACCGGGTGAATCTAGAAGGCTGAATCAAGAGCGCTTTCGACAATGTGACGAGGCACCGCAAGGTGTGGGGTACTAATCGTGAGAGGCGTACTCTTCTGGCAGCCATGGCCGGACAAGGGCTAGATAGTCGGTATGGTGAACACATGTGAACCTGCGTAAAGATCGTTAAATTGAACGAGCGGAAATGGCTTATACGCTCGAACCAAAAGGTAGCGGAGGTGGGAACAGCGTTTTTCTGCACGCGCGTTCGTGACCCACATGCCTCCCGGTCGATAGCAGGCACCTAACCCGACGTACTTCAGTAAGCGGAACGTGGAAATCCCGTATCGCTCCCCTCGGGGACAGCCATTTGCAAAAACGGCCCATGGCGGTGCGGGCGAAGGAACGAGGAAAAAGCGAACGCCATCCTGTAACGGACTGGATAGAAGTTGAAACATCACTTCACGCGAAAGCGGGCAGACGTCCTCATGGTCTCTCTTCACAAGAGAGTATGTAGAACCCTTTCAACGGAGGGAGGGCAAATGAACGCAGCAGCATTGGCGTGTGCACCTTCCGGCACGTCGTGGGACGGCATCAATTGGGCCGACGCTCAACGTCGAGTAAGAGGGCTGCAAGCGCGTATTGTGAAGGCTGTACAAGACGGCAGGCATAATAAGGCGAAAGCCTTGCAATGGCTGCTGACTCACTCGTTTAGCGGCAAAGCTTTAGCCGTGAAACGGGTGTCTGAAAACAAAGGCAAGAATACCCCCGGTGTGGACAAGGTCACTTGGAATACACCGAGGGCCAAGATCGGTGCGATTGCGTCATTGAGGCGGCGAGGCTACTCGCCGCTTCCGCTTCGGAGAGTGCTTATTCCGAAGAAAAACGGCAAGACGAGACCTCTCGGAATTCCCGCGATGAAATGCCGGGCCATGCAGGCGCTCCATTTGCTGGCTCTGGAACCTATAGCGGAAACCACCGCCGATCCGAACTCTTATGGATTCAGGCCGGAACGCTCAACTGCGGATGCCGCCGCACAGTGCTTTGGTGTGCTGTCACGAAAAGCAAACGCGGAGTGGGTGTTAGAGGGCGACATTCAAGGCTGTTTCGACAATATCAGCCATGACTGGTTGATCGCCCACATCCCTATGGATAAGGCGATTTTGCAGAAATGGCTCAAAGCCGGCTACGTCTACCGGAATGAGCTATTCCCCAGCCACGCCGGAACCCCGCAGGGAGGCATCATATCCCCGGTGTTGGCGAACATGGCGCTGGACGGGTTGGAAGCGATGCTGGCGAAGAGGTTTCCCAATGCAAAGTGGACAGCCCGAAAAATGCAGATGGTGCGTTATGCAGATGACTTCATCATCACTGGCTGTTCGAAAGAGTGGCTGGAGAATGAAGTCAGGCCCGCTGTGGTTGAGTTTCTAGCAGAGCGTGGACTTGTCCTCTCTCCGGAAAAAACCAAAATAACGCACATAGGGGACGGGTTCGACTTCCTCGGATGGAACTTGCGCAAGTACAACGGCAAGCTCCTGATCAAGCCATCGAAAGCGAACATTAGGGCTCACCTTGCCAAGCTCCGGGAAGTGATCAAGACCAACAAGTCGATTAAACAGGTCAATTTGATCGGGCTGCTCAACCCGATTTTACGGGGATGGGCGAACTATCATAGCCACGTGGTCGCTAAAAAAGTCTTCAATCAGGTAGACAGCGAAGTCTGGATAATGCTCTGGCGCTGGGCGGTGAGGCGGCATCCGCGCAAAGGAATCCGGTGGGTCAAGGACAGGTATTTCAAAGTCCGAGGATCGCGCCGGTGGGTGTTCTCCACCGTTGAAAAATACGCAGACGGTAAGGCAAGGGAATACACCTTACTGAAGGAATCGGACACGCCGATAGTGCGGCACATCAAGATCAAGGCTGCTGCCAACCCGCATGACCCCAATTGGGATGAGTATTTTGAGTTCCGATGGGGCAAGAAAATGCTCAAATCAACGAAGGGACGAGCGAAGCTGTATCGCGTCTGGCTACAGCAAGGCGGCCTATGTTCTGTTTGTCATAAGCCCGTTACTAAAGATACGCCGTGGCATAGCCGCCACATCGTAAAGTTGGCCGACGGCGGAACGGACGCAGCAGTCAATCTTGAGATCTATCATCTGCGTTGCCCCAGAGATCAGCAGTACGCCAATGTTAAAGAGGTATAGCCGGGTACTTAACAGTGCCTTTGTAGAGGCTTGAGCCGTGTGCTGGGAAACTCGCATGCACGGTTCTTAGGGGGTTGGACGCGGGCAACCGCGTCTGACTACCCGACAACCAAATCCGGCCCTGGGCGTTGGGGCGCAATTATCCGCAGTCGGAAATTATGTCGGGTATGCGGCGGTGGTGGCAGCGCGCCTGGCTGCCCACCACTGCCGACGTTGCATAATTTCAGAGACTTTCCAGAAACTTCAGCAGGGCGTCAGTCGGACGATAGCGCGTGCGCTTGCTTTCAGGTGGGCCTATGACGGTGGCGCCGAGCGGGCTGTTGTTGATTTTGTGGAGGCAAGAAAGTCTCGCCAGGTATTGATCCGCAGGTATGGTGTGCTCCTGTAGAGGGGGCGGGCTCTACAGGAAACCACCGAAAATTATGGCGTGTCCGAAACGCGCCAGGAGACCCGGAAAGCAGGCGGACTATGCGATCACGAAACCGGGTACGGGCGAACTGAGCATAATTTCCGACTGCGGATAATTACGCTTATGCCAAGCTTCGCATAAGCGCAAGAACTGGCTCTTCGCAGGGTCGTTACGCAGTGGAAAGCGGGCGGCGGCGATCATGAGCTTGATCCAGTCTGCGCGACTGAATGGGCATGATCCGTATGCTTATTTGAAGGACGTTTTCATGCGTCTACCGACGCAGCGCGCGAGTCAAATCGATCAGTTGCTGCCGCATAAGTGGTAACCGGTGTAATTACCCAAGACGTGATGGTCGACTTGCTACCGCATGACTGGACGCCCGCCTCACATCACATGGTCTGTGAGACATACGTCTACTGAACCAGATTGGTACATCCGGTGACGGCAGACGGCGTCTGTTGACATCAGAGCGTTCTTTCTAGAATATATAGTGCACTATACAATAGTGAGTTATCTAATGACTTCGAACCGGAAACGGGTAGGTACCCAGCTATCGTTTTCGCTCTATGCGGCGGCGAATCGCGTGGTGCGATTGCACAAACCTTTTCTTGAACCGTTGGGCCTAACCTTCCCGCAGTATCTGGTCATTCTGGAGCTTCTAAACGGCTCGCCACTTTCAGTGGGTGCGCTTGGAACCTGCTTGGCGATGGACGCTGGAACAATAACGCCATTGCTGAAGCGGCTTGAGGCTGCTGGGCTCGTCACTCGCACGCGGGATCCTGCCGATGAGCGTCGCGTGATGGTCGACCTGACGGCTAATAGCCGCTTGTTGGAACCCGACATACGGGGAATTACTAGCAAAATTAAGTCAGCTTGCCAGCTCGATGAGCAGGGTATTGATGAGCTTCGTCACACCCTTGATGCGCTTGGCCATCCGGCAACCGACTGAAAATTTTTACATTTGCTCAAAGAGGAAATCATGACTATTTCAATGGCTAGGTTCGATGCTGATACAGCGCTGGATGACACCCTACCGTTTCAAAGGGCGGCCCGAACTCGGCGATCTTTCCGTGGTTTTTTAAACACCACCGTTCCCGATCAAGTCATCCAGGAGGTGCTGAAAGATGCCCAGTGCGCTCCCTCCAACTGCAACACCCAGCCATGGGACGTTCATATTGTCCGTGGCCAAAAATTGATCGAGCTTTCGCAAATTCTCCACGCGAAAAACAATGCCGGAGAGTTCACACCTGACTTCTCGTTCGATATGGGTGCTTTTTACGGCCCCTATGGGGATCGCAAGAATGCACAGGGTAAAGCCTACTATGAGGCTATGAACGTTATGCGCGAAGACAAGGAGGGGCGGCGGCGAGCGGCGGCTTTGAACTTGTCCTTTTTCAACGCGCCCCAGGCTGTTTTTTTATTCATGCCTGTCTTTGGTGACAATGTTCGAACTGCTGGCGACATTGGCATGTATGGGCAGACCTTCCTACTGTCGCTTGCTGCCCGAGGGTTAGGCGGCATTCCGCAAACCTCGCTTGGTTTCTATGCAGATACGATCCGAGAGGTGCTAGGCATATCTGAAGAAATGAAAATGCTGTTTGGAATGTCATTTGGCTACCCGGACGAGAGTGCTCCAGGCAACCGCATGCATATGGATCGTGTGCCGATTACCGACAGCGTTACCTTTCATTCTTGAAGAGTCGTATTTACCTGAGTCAGGCGACATGCGTGCACACCCCAGATCGCAGTGGCTTCGCGACACGCTTAATTCATTCGCACACCCAGCCAAGCAGTAACTTGAATATTGTTTGTAGGTGAGGAGGTTATTGAAATGAAAATCGGAATTATCGGCGCCGGCAACATTGGGGCTACCCTTGCCCGTAAGCTCGCTGCGTGCGGCCATGAAGTCAAACTGGCAAACTCGAAAGGCCCTCAGAGCATTCAGAACCTTGCCAAAGAAATTGGCGTACACGCGGTAACCAAGGAAGATGCTGTTTCCGAGGTAGACGTTGTGATCCTCTCGATCCCCTTCGCAAAATACCCGGATCTCAAACAGACGTTGAGTAATGTCCCCGAGAAAATCGTTGTCATTGACACGTCCAATTACTATCCGGGACGCGACGGGGCGATCAAAGAAGTTGACGACGGCAAGCCTGAGAGCGTTTGGGTTAGCGAGCAGATTGGCCGCCCGGTCATTAAGGCTTGGAACGCCGTCCTCGCAGCGACTCTTGCCGACAATAGGCAACCAGCCGGGTCTTCAGCACGCATCGCCTTACCTGTAGCCGGGGATGACACTAATGCTGAGGCAATCGCGCAGGATCTCGTTGAGGATACGGGCTTTATCGCGCTTGCCGCTGGCAACCTTGAAGATTCGTGGCGTCAGCAACCAGGTACACCTGCCTACTGTACCGAGTTGACATTGCCGGAGCTGAAGTTGGCGCTGGAGGCGGCAGACAAGGCACGGGCGCCCCAAAACCGCGACGCACTGATTGCCAAGTTTATGGCTCCCAGCCGTCAGTTTACACATGAGCAAATTGTTGCCACGAATCGCGCTATGACGGCCTGACTACCGGATTAGGCGGGATCCTTACCTAGAGTTCCACCTAATTGATCTAATCGCTAAACCCAGCTGTTTACGTAAATAGGGTGCAGTGCAGACGGGGGCCAAACTCAGCGTCTGGATGAGACCGCGAATTTCCTATCCTTTCCTGTATCGCGGCCACGGCCACGCCACGCTGTTTAAGCAATCGCTCAATCTCAGCACCAGCTAAAGCATCGTAAGCGTCCGGCGTAGTCAACTACCCGATCTCAACTATAAGGGCGATGGCGTCAGGAAGGCGTGTTTACCGGACGCTTACCATTAAGGGTAATTGCGTCCGCTTAAAATTAAGTGCACACCATGTCTTGGCCACAAGTCTCACCTTGTATACGATGCAATCGAGCGCGAAACCAGTGGCCTTCAGCGGCAAGGACTGGCGTAGGAACCCCGGCGATGGCTGAACATCGGCGTAGGGTGAGACCTCCACACCCCTGCTTGAGGGTGTGTATATAAATATCAAGCTTCAATTTCGAGGGCTACTGTCACCAGTAGCCCTTTTTTGGGTGTGCCAGGCATGGCGCGTTGCGCGCAAGCGCAACCAGCTTGGCTATGGTGACTGTCGAGCGCTATCGTAAGCCCCCCAAGTGTTAGTAGTGGGAAGGCTTACCCGATGATTTCCAAACGACTATCGAATTTCCCAGGTTGGCTAGGTCAATTCAGTGGTGGTTTCTGGTTTACGAAGTCGGCCACTTCGTCATTTCCAGCAGCAAGGTGGTCACCGTCAAAGGCCGGGCCTTGAATCGCAGATACCGATTGATCTCGTTCTAATTCAATCGCTGTAGCGATTTTACCGCCTAATGACTGTTTGATCCCTTCATTTGCGGCGAGACTGAAACCTCCCGCAGCGTGGCGGGCAAGCTGCGCTCCTGCCTCCATCGCGATTTTGCCGGCCTTACCAAGTGAACTTTGATCGGATGCCGTTGCAGGGTCGTGGTTTTTTCCGTCTTGGCTGCTAAAAAAGCCAGATCCATTGCCCATGGTCTCTGAGAAGCTTGAGCGGCCGCTCCCACCGCTAGGAGACGAGTCAGAGGCGTCCATCGAGAGTTCACCGCTCCTACCGTCTGCCATGCTTGCCTGGGCGGATTTAAACGCTGCTGAGAGCGCTGACATGCCTCCAGCAGCCTGGGTTGCACCCGTCAAGGCTGAGGCGCCTGCTGATGCAACGGCAGAGGCAGCCATGGTCGCAGCACCCATGGCTGCACCGGCGCCGAAGTTGCCGATCCCTGCGGACTGTCCTCCAGAACCAACTAGGCCAGCTAACATCGGAGGTAGTTTATTCACCATGGTGAGCAGCACTACGGACGCCACTAGGAGTACGCATAAGCTGTTCAAGTCTGGCGTCCCTTCCTGAAAGGCTTTGTAGTACTGGTCGATGAAGGACTTGCCGATGCCGATCAGCAGAATCATGGTGAAGAGCTGAATCCCGATACCAAGCACTGCCTTGTAGAAGCTGATCGCAATGTCCGATGTCCAGCGACTGCCTCCGAATCCCAGCAAGAAAACGCCGGCATAAGCGAGAAGCCATGCGGAAACGAGTAGCAGCAGCATGTTGACGGCAATGAGTGCCAGGACCACCAATACGACGATTGCAGCAACGAGCATTACGGCGGAGAGGACTGGGGACAGTAACGAGGCAGAGTCGCTTACTTTCGTGAGTATGCTGAAGCCGATATCAACGATGCTGGAAGGAGATAGGCCATTGCCTAGGCCGGATGCATCAGCGCTGATCTTGCGCATGGTATCGATGATGGATAGGGAGATGGCCGGGCCGTTTATTAGGAACCACCAAAAAAAACCGAGTGTTCCAAAAAACCTGATCGTTTCTGCAAAAAAGTCTTGGATATCTGCTTTACGCAAAGCCATGAATCCGTATGTCCAGACCATGCTCACGAGTGCCAGGCTCCAGAAAAGCCAGGTGGCCGCGCTTATAATTTTGGATTGCCACGTGAGGGCTACGTTGGAAAAACTTTCCAGTATTTGATTGAGCATATTGCCGCTATCCAAACCCGCAGCCTGAACACTTTGCGCAATGCAGAGCGTGGTGAGTAGCAGATAGATTGATATGAGCTTTCTCATGGCGTCACCATTTTTTATCGCTGCTAGAGGTGTTGTTGTGGTCCAGCGCACATGCGTCCCGAATTTGCTCTTGGTCGTGTTTCGGGCGACCTGTGGGATCGTCACTGCAAGTCAGCACCTTCGAGTTGTTTGATGTGTCGCAACCGCTCATGAGAGCGGTTAGCAGAACGATGCAGATCCAAAATCGGTGGTGCATATCCCCTCCCTACCAGAGCTTTTCAGCGCTCGGGCTGTTTTGTCCGGACAATGCGTGCTGATCGGAAGCGAGCTGCTGGGATTCTCGGTCGCCGTTGATCTGGGCTTCAGTAGCCAATGCATTTTGCTGTGCCACGAGTAGGCTTCGGATTTGAAGAAGCTGGTTGGCTTGAGCGCTGGCTAACTGATTAGCCGATTGGATCGCCTGCATCTGGCCGTTGGCCGTAACGGCCTGATGTTGCATAGCTGCTAAATTGTCGGCGTCTGCTTGTAAGGTGTCTTGTTGGCTATCCACGTTTTTTAGCAATGCGTCGCTAGCCTGTTTGCGTGCAGTGCTGGCATCGGCTCGGGCCTTTGCAATGGTTTGCTGATCCTCGTTTGAGCAACCTTGGTCGCCAAAGCACGGAGAGGCTGAGTAATGTGAAACGTCCTTGTACTTGGAGAGGTAACTTTCGAGGCTGCCTGCCTGGTTCTTGTAGTAGGTGAGCGTGTCTTGAGCTGCCAGCAATTTAGAGATAGTCCGATCAGCCTCATCCCAGATGTAGGCTGCCGGAGCGGCGGTGTTCTGCAGCATGTTCTCGTACTGTTCTAGCTGGGTCTTGTATTGCTCGATCTGCTTAGTGACGGCAGCTACGTTTTGGATAGCGCTGATGGTGGATTGGCTGACGTTTAGTCCATCGACTACCGGAATGCCGGCAACCGCTTGTTGTAAATGCATCATAGAGATGGTCAGCAAGCAACCTGCGATAAAACCTTCGGTTTTGTTCATGGAAACTCCAAAGGGAAGCACGTTTCTGAAAGATTGATTTTTTAGCGGCTAAAATTTGAGGGACTGCACCAGTCGCAGCATTTCGTCTTGGTTCGCTTCTATGCGCTTCAGCAGTGCCCTCACAACGCCCGGCGTCCAAGCGATGTTGGCTAGCGCCAGCTTGGGGTCGTCAGTCAGCCAAAGCTTGAGAAGCCCTCCCAGGCGTCCTTGATCAGCATTGATTTTTACGAGCTTCAGCACGTTCTCAGAGTCGATAGTTCCCTTAATCACATGCCCCAGACTGAGGCGCCTCAGATATTCCGCGACAGTCAGGCTTGCGCGGGCTGCATTTTCTTTAATCAGAGTTTCCTCGTCGGGTAGGACGGGCACTCGCAAGTGCTTGCCATGTTTTCTGGTGTCGATACCAGGCTTCTTCGTTTGCATAGCGGGTTCCTCCTATGTTCATGGTGAACTTCACTTCGCGGATGCGAATGGCCTCGCAGAGCAAGTCCATGTTGAGTGCCGATAGGCGCGAATAAGTGATAGTGAAATTGGCTGGCCGGCTTGCCGGTTAGCTAACTTCACCTATCTTGCCCTGCACTTCGATGTTCCTTTAGCGTTCAATCGTGTGTTCTTCTAGTGAGCAATGCGGTGTTTTATCGCGGACAATTAATATTGTTCGCGATAAGAACGCACCTGAACGGGGTTTGACCGCGCTAAGAACGGTTGACCGGCCTAAGAAAGGTAGAGGATCGGTTTAGCAACGCTTCATTAGCCATTGCGACACTCACTCATCTGTTTCGGAGCAAAGCTGGTGGGCGTAACGCCGAAATGCCTGATAGCCAAAATTGATTGAATTATCATCTCGTAGTACCTCCCATATTTTTAAAATCGAGCATCCGACATCAATAGCGCTTTGGATTTCGGTTCTCAGCATGATGAATGTGGCGCGATTCTTGTCCCCTATTGACGCGTCTGTCGAAGCTGCTACGCGCTCTGCTATTCTCAGTGACAATGATTTCATGATCGCTCCTAGGGAAACTAGATTCTTAATCTGCATCTTGCCCAATTTTTTATGGTCACTGGTCGGCGCTGACGTTCTATACAGCCAATTTCCTTTAACTGGTCTTTCCAGGAAAATCGAATTAATCATGAACCAGCTTCTTGGTGACCGAAGTCGCCGTTAAGCAATGCGGCTACAGCATCCGTAGGGAAGTAAATACGCCGCCCGATACGCCGCTTGACCCGATTCAATTCAAACATCCAGGGCTCCGTTGGTTTCTGCAGTACGCCACGAAGCCCAGATGGCTTACGACTTAGAGCTTGCGCCAACTGCTCAACGGTCATAAGTGAGCCGTATTTATCCTGCAGATAATCAATTATGGACTTCATATGACTCCGGTATATCGAACGGATAAATTTCGATATATCGGCAGTAAGCTCCAGACAATATCGAAAGCAAATTAGACAGATGCAGATTGCTTCAGATTGGTATAGAGTTGCAGGTATAAATTTTTCTGGAGATTCACCTTGATGACCGCTAAAACATCATCTTCCGAGAAAGAGATACGACTTTTCAGAAATCGCCTTAGAACTAAGGTTCTCTTACATGAGCTATCGTTGCGCGTAGCTTTGCCGTTCGCGGACACTTTTGCACAGTGGTTTGACCAAGAGATGATCACAAAAGGACTATACAATCGAGCTAATACAGCCGAAAGCAACAGATGGACCGGTAGTTTCAAAGGACGTACAGCATTACAGAATGAGCAGCTAGACCTACTACACGAACTATTCAGTGACGCACAAGACCTCTATCACAAAGGCCCATCAAATCTTTGGGATGCACTTTGGGGAGAACCCGACCAGCTTTGGAAATTTTGTAAGACCAGAACAAGTACTAACGCCCATTTCATGGACGACAAATTATGGAACCAAGTACTTTCCAAACAAGACAACAAATACGATATTTGCGAAGCATTAAGGGTATTTGAAGGAGAAATAATGCTCGCAACGGAAACAAACTTTCACGAACTCCCATTCGGATACTTGATAGAAGCCATAGCCCTTTACAGATTACACACTCATGCAATCAGATTATTTAGAATAAACTCCGATGGAATAGGAGCTTATAGAAGTCTGTTTCAATGCATATCCAACGCTGACATTAAAATCACGTTAAGTATGCTTGGAATACTTGACGACATAAAAGACGAACTAATTCGCATGGAAACCATAAAGCTGCAATCGTATCCCGATTACTGTGAGAAGGCTGGATTGAGGTATCCACCATCTGACGACGCTGCCAGAAAATATGCTAGCGACCCTTTAGCAACACATGCCAACTCCGAACGATGGGATGACCTGAAGTTCGACTGGGTCAGTAGCGATGCGTGATGGTGACGTCGCAGAATCACTCAAGTGTCAGCATCCAGGCCGTTCTGATGACAAAGCAACACGGTCGACTTAATTGCAGAGGCGTTTGTTAACACTTGAGGGACAGCGAGGTTTCTTTGATTAAATAAGGATTAAAAAAGGATTAGTGCATATTTTCAACTCTGCGCTATCCCTTGCTGCGCAAGGCCTGCAGCCGATTTAACCCTGTGGATAGCGTGCACCGTATCCCATATTTTCGTGCATCGTATCCCACAATTTTATGCACCGTATCCCATGTCGAATGCATCGCATCCCATAGCCCAATGCATCGTATCCCACGTCCGAAAATGCATTTATCCACAGGCTCATCCACCCTGTTTTTTCTTGGTCAGGTGACGTTGCTGGCTTGGTGTTGGCGTGCGCATCACGCATACCCGGTGACCACTTAATCTCCATGAGACGAGAGCCCCAATCAAGACAAGTTCATCGAGCGCTTTACTCAGCTGACGTTTAAAACTGCCCGGATGCGCGTTCACGCTCCCACTCAGCCGTTGAATCGTTTCTATGCCAAGAGGGAAAGGTTCGGCATGGCTACAAAACCAACCATGAAGCCACAGAGCAAGTGGTTTGCGTCTCAGGAGTACACGCTCATCCCATTCGATTTGAGTCCAGCCTGCCATGTATAGCGCCTCAAGCCGTGACTCAAGCTCTATGACGTACACGCCGGTCATCTCGTCTCCAGCCCCTTTGAGCAATGCTCCAAAGAACGTGAGGTTGCCATATTTCATTTCAATTGTTGCCCCCGCGAGACGGACCAGTGCTGATCTCAACCACAATCGATCGCTCGTTCCTGTAGAGCGCTTCAATGTCTTTAGCACTTGAACTTCGCTGAACTGAACTCGGTTGCCGATCCTATGATGGCGTGCCAAATGAATGACCGTTTCCCAGACGTCTAAATCTGATTGGTCAAGCTGCCATCCAGAAAAGCGAATCTCGACTCCATCGACAGTAGCAAGCAGTTCGCGCTTCAAGGCCTTTCGCCCCTTGCCTTGAATACCTGCAAACAATGCGCACCGGAGCCAAACATTCGGTACTCCTCGCGTGGAATCCGGCCAAAGCGGGAGCTGCTCCGAGGATCTTTCCCTTGGCGGCCGTCTGGCCTGAGCCTTTTGCAAACGCGCTTCGTTAGCGTTTTGAGGCTTCGGGAAGCTATAACTCATGATCAGACACCAACAGATGCTGTGCTGCTCTGGCTTCCTGACGAAGACAAACGAATCTTCTGCTTTTTGATTTGTTGCGCCTTTGTAGGTCGACCCGACTTGGCTTTAATAGCCTCATCGGTGGCTGTCCCTGCAGTAGCAAAACCTGATACGTGGTCTGCCAGCCAGCGCTCTACGTCTTCTGCGCGCCACAGCAGCCTCTTGGTGCCAGGTAGCCGACAGATCGGTGGCAAGGACAGCGGGTTGCGTGTTACGTCGCTGCGAATGCTTGTGACGGATTTATGAATGCAATCAGACAGATCATCAACGGTAAGTAGCGCTTTCATCCTCAAGACTCCTCGCCAGGCCATACAGGCCTCGACACGCATTGGTTGGTTCGAATGCGCACAGGTTCTCGGGTTACCTACTTCGCTCGTAGGTGAATACTTCGAAAGACTTTTACCTTGATTACCGCATCACACAGATACACACCGCAGGGCATTGCTACAGAGTGCTAAAAAAAGCGCGAGTGATTGCGAAATTGCACTCCCCTTGACCAGTCATATGCATTCGTACTCAGCACCCACTGCGTCGGATTTGATCAGCACGTTTCGTGACCGGTTGAATCCACAGCCAAAAGCGGACGTTCTAGTATCGCCATACCCTGGCAAGCGGCTGTTGCTACCAGTGCCGCCAGGGCATTCGATTGAAACCGATGGTGAGCGCGTGATACCAGACTTCCATTTTTTGTGGTGACACGGGACCCAAGCCCCAGGCAACCGCTGCTGACGGTGGAGACCTGCGTTGTTCACCAGAATATCGATTTCGGCAATGACTGCTGCCTACCTGATTTGTTCTGGATCTGTCACATCCATAGGGAGTGCCTTCACCCGGGGGGATTTAGCGCAAGCCGGCCTGGATCGCGACACGCGGCATATATTTGCCCTGCCCCCCGCTTTCAGAAAAGCCTCGATCAAAGCCAGCCCCAAACCGCTAATGGCGCCTGTTATCAGCACACTCTTGTCCACCGCCTGCATGTTCTCTCCCTGGGAATACGAAGCTACGCCGGTCATAGGTGTTCACTCGAGGCCCACCGAGCCATCAGCTTGTTGGACGGAAAGGACTCATCGAGCAGCTTTTTTGCGGTTTCGATACCGGCCACCGGCAACCCTGTAGGGTCCAGCAGGCCGATCTGAACCAGCACCGAGGCCTGATCCCAATAGATGTGCTCCTGGTACAGCTTGTCGCCGCGGAAGTTAACGACCGCCAACATGGGATTTCCACATATTTGCCGGTAGGCGCGACCCCAGGCAGCATCCAATCGATCTCGCAGGTGTGGGTGAAACACATGATGAATTCGTCGACCATGTACACAACTAAATAGCTTTCACCAGCAAGGCCACCGCCACCACCATGGAAACAGCGGCGAACCCTTTTTGTAGGTGTGGACCCGCTAGCCGGGCCGCGATCAGGCGCCCGCACACCATTCCAGCCAATGCTCCAATGGAAAACGGAATGGCGACCGCCCACTGTAAGTGCCCGGCTGCGGAGCTTGCCGCAACGCCGGAAATTGAAACCAGCGCAATAACGGCAAGAGACGTTGCGAGCACCGACTGCGCTGTCAAATTGGTGTATCGCTGGAGCGCCGGCACCATCACAAAGCCACCGCCCACGCCGAGCAAGCCGGAAAGCCCGCCCGCGACAACGCCAGAGACGGTCAGTGCCCATGCACACGGCCCCGTCCAGTTAAGCTTTCCCCGGTTGACGTCCAATAGGCAAGGCGGCGGTTTGGATGTGACGGGGGGCTTCGATTCCGTGGAGCGAGGGAGCGATCGTTGATATACGCGGAATGCAACGTACATCAGCACGAAGGCAAACATGATCGTCAGCGGACGGTTAGGCGTGCGCTGCGCCAGCCAAAGGCCAAGGGGAGAACACACGATTCCCGCTCCTGCAATTAGAAGCGCAGCTTTATAGCGGACGGTGCCATTTTTGAGCCCCATTACGGCACCCAGGGTCGCGGCCAGACCGACAGCCAGTAAACCAATTGGCCCTGCCTCGGCCATGCTCAACCCCACTCCAAACACCAGTAATGGAACAGCCAGTATTCCTCCTCCGGCACCGGTCAGAGCCAGGATGACCCCGACAGTAAGCCCGAGCAGTAAGACAACGATCATCTCAGTCTCCTTGCTTTCAGGGCTGATTTCATACGTCAGCCATCTCAGGTTTCGCCATCCACTCATGGCCCTTGAGCATTCCCTTCCAATACAGCGGTGGAAGAATCCGCTCTTTGAGCAGCCATGCCAGCCTCGATGGCCGGGTACCGTCAATCAGCCAGGATGGAAAGCTGGGGGCGACCTTGCCGCCATAGGTGAACTCAGCCAGTACGATCTTGCCGCGTTCAACCGTCAGCGGGCAGGAGCCGTAACCGTCGTAATGGGCGCTGCCTTTTGCTTTACCCATTGCCGCTAACACGTTATGGGCAACGACGGGCGCCTGCTTGCGTGCTGCTGCCGCGGTTTTGGCGTTGCTAGAGTTGGTGGCATCTCCCAGTGCGTGAATATTGATCCAGGTTTTATGGCGCAACGTGGCAGGGTCGACATCGATCCAGCCAGCCGCGTCAGCGAGAGGGCTGACCCGAACGAAATCCGGCGCAATCTGCGGTGGCACCACATGAAGGAGATCAAAGTCGCGCGTAACACGTTGGGAGCTGCCATCCGGATTCACGCAGTTGAACGTTGCAGTCCGTGCGGGTCCATTCACGCTGGTGAGTGTGTTGCCGAAATTCAGGTCGACACCATAGGCCTTGATGTATTCCATCAGTGCGGGCACATAGTCGGGAACTCCGAACAGCACTGCGCCGGCGCTGCAAAACTCAATCTCGACGTTGTCCAACACACCGGTACGTTTCCAATGATCGGCAGACAGGTACATTGCTTTTTGCGGCGCCCCGGCACATTTGATTGGCATGGGCGGTTGCGTGAAAACCGCACGGCCACCACGCAGTTGCTGCACCAGTTCCCATGTATAAGGCGCAAGGTGATACAGGTAGTTTGAAGTCACGCCGTTGCGGCCCAGGGTGTCCGACAAACCCTCGATGGCATGCCAATTGAGCTTCAGGCCAGGGCACACGATCAATTGCTCGTATTTGACGACTCTGCATCCATCAAGAATGACGGCATTTCTCTCGGGTTCGAAAGCGGCGACCGCCGACTTGATCCAATGCACACCGCGGGGGATGGTCGTACCCATCGTGCGGGCAGTTTGGGGTGCATCGAAGACTCCACAGCCGACGAGTGTCCATCCAGGCTGGTAGTAGTGCACATCGGCCGGATCGATGATGGCGACGTCGAGTCCAGGCTCTCGCGCCAGCAAACTGGATGCAGTCGCGATACCTGCCGCACCGCCTCCGATGATGACCACGGCATGCTGCGCCTCAGCCACTTCGACCGGCGTACGCCCCTGATTGGCAATCCGGCGAATGACGCCTTTCATATCGAACCCGGCTTTTTTGGCCGTCTCGACGATATGTGGCAGGGATTGTTTACCCGCTTGTGAGAGTGCCCACATCGTTGTCGAGCGCATGCCGGAACGGCAATAGGCCAACACCGGTTTTGGCAGTGCTTCAAGGAGCTTGCCGAAGGCGATACCTTGCTCGTCAGTGACTTTGCCTGATTCCGCGGGAAGGTAGTGCGCTTCGATGCCGACTGCTTCGGCGGCTCGTTTGATTTCGGCAAACAAGGGTTGATCACTGCCTTCGCCATCGGGACGGTTACAGACGATGGCGCGAAAACCGGCCTCTTTCAGTTCAGCCAATTGGTTGGGAAAAATCTGTTCGGATACCGACAGTCCGGGCGCAAGGTGGCGAATGTCCATAAGTGACTCCGTTATGGGGTTTTTCTTATGTGTAGTTTGGGGAAGGCAACGTCAGGCTACGTTGAGCGGGATTTTCAGGTAGCGCGTTCCGTTCGCTTCAGGCTCAGGCAAGTGCCCGGCGCGCATGTTGACCTGAACCGATGGCAGGATCAGCGTCGGCATTTCCATCGATGCATCGCGCTTTGTGCGCATCGCCACGAACTCCTCCTCACTGATGCCGTTACGCACGTGAACGTTGTGGGCGCGCTGGTCTGCAACGGTACTGACGAACTGCACCTCGCGGCCACCCGGCTGATAGTCGTGGCACATGTAGAGCAACGTATTGGCCGGCAGGCTCAGCACCTTGTTGATTGACTGGAACAGCGTGCGGGCATTTCCGCCGGGAAAGTCACAGCGTGCAGTACCGTAGTCGGGCATAAACAAGGTATCGCCGACGAACGCAGCCGTTTCGGTCCCATCGCTGATCACATAAGTCATGCAGGCGGGTGTATGGCCCGGTGTATGGAGCGCGTGGCATTGCAGCGTGCCAATGGCGAACGGCTCGTCATTGACGAACAGGTGATCGAACTGACTCCCGTCGCGGGGCATATCGCCAGCCGTATTGAACAGCGTGCCAAACACCTCCTGCACCGTGGAAATCTGGCTGCCGATTCCTATTTTTCCACCGAGCTTTTCCTTCAGGTAGGGCGCAGCCGTGAGATGGTCCGCGTGGACGTGGGTCTCGAGAATCCAGTCGACACTCGCATTGAGTTCGTTCACCCTCGCAATCAACTTGTCGGCAGCGGTTGTGCCGGTGTGGCCGGACTTAGGGTCGTAATCAAGTACGCTGTCGATTAAAGCGCAGTGGTGGGTGACCTCATCCAGCACAAGATAGCTGACGGTTTTGGTAGCAGAATCGAAGAATCCTTCGACGTGAAGTTTGACGCTCATGACCTGTCTCCTTAGGGGGCCTTTACCAAGCCGCTCACACTTGACTGACATAGCAATAAGCCTGCCAGGCTAGGGCCACACAGAAAAATGATCATATCTATATGATTTTTTTATCTTTTTATTTTTTAAATAGTTTGTTTTTTTCTACATCCACCTGGATTTACTGCCATTGGCAGTCCCGTATTGACAGAGGTGGCAGTGCCATTACAGGATGGACGGATTCTCAGGAGCCCCGATGAAGACTATCCTGCCCACCCCACCCCACTCGCTCCCGCACTCGGATCAAGTGCAGTCACTTGTTTCGTTTCTTGAGCACGAACCCCAGCCGATGATCGTGCTCGATCCGGACTACAACATCCTGGCGGCCAACACGGCCTATCAACGGCAGTTTGGCAGCGCTGACAAACCCTTTATCGGCCATAAGTGTTATCAAATCTCACACCATTACGACGTGCCTTGTGATCAGGCGGGTGAGAACTGCCCGATGAAAAAGGCGCAGGAGATGCGCGGACCGGATCGTGTTTTGCACATTCACCACACGCCTCGCGGTCCTGAGCATGTCGACGTCGAATTGCGCCCGATTCTGGACGAGCACGGTGTCATTACTGTCTATGTAGAACGCCTCACCCTGGTCCGCAGTGCATCGGCGCGACCCAGCAATGAAGGGTTGGTCGGCCGTTCACCAGCCTTTAATCGTGCCCTGTCGGAGCTGCAGCGGGTGGCACCATCAATGCTGCCGGTGCTGCTGCTAGGCGAGTCCGGTACAGGCAAAGAGCTGTTCGCCCGCGCCGTACATGAAACCAGCGAGCGGGCCACTGGCCCCTTTGTCGTCGTTGATTGCTCTGGTTTGACCGAAACGTTATTTGAGAGCGAACTGTTCGGCCATGAAAAAGGCGCATTCACCGGTGCCACCACGCGTAAGCCTGGCTTGGTTGAAACGGCCCAAGGCGGCACGTTGTTTCTCGATGAAATTGGCGATGTTCCGTTGGCCATGCAGGTGAAACTGTTGCGTCTGATCGAATCGGGCACCTATCGCCGTGTAGGGAGTGTCGAGACCCTTCACGCTAACTTCAGGTTAATTGCTGCGACCCACAAACCATTGGAAAAAATGATGGAGAAAGGTGAGTTCAGGCAGGACCTGTACTACCGCATCAGCGCCTTCCCAATTCAGTTACCACCCTTGCGCAACCGAGTTGAAGACATTGGGTTGCTTGTGAATTCATTTCTACAACGTGCCGGTTCAGGCGAGCGCCGGCTGACGATAGATACGGATGCTCTGATTCAATTGCAGGGGTTTTCCTGGCCCGGCAATATCCGTGAATTACGCAACGTTCTGGAAAGAGCCAGTCTGTTCGCTGACGATGGTGTGATCCGCTCCATGCATTTGCCACAGGCATTCGTGGTGGCATCTGCCCAGGCCTCTACTTCAACTCCGTTCGATGGCAGCTCGCTGGTACAGGCATTGGCTACTTTCAAAGGTACCCGCAGTGAGCTGGCCAAGCACATGGGCATCAGCGAGCGTACTTTGTACAGACGATTGAAAGAACAAGGTTTGGCCTAGTGGTTAGCGCTCACGCCGCTCGACTTTCAGTGACTGCAATCCTGGCAGATTGGCAGAGTATTAACCTGCCAAGGCATCTTTCACCAAGGCACTGCTGTTAAGCGGTGCCGAACGTTAGGCCATCAGCTTTCCCAAGCCTGGCAGTGGAGCGGTCCGCCCCATCAACTGAAGAGCATGCCAGAAAGCGGCCTGGTTTGAGGTGATAACAGGGAGACCTGTTTCCATTTCAAGCGGTGCGATCAAATCTAGTGTTGCCGCGGTAGTACATGATAAAAAGATCGCATCCGCTTTCGCGATATTGGCCTCAGCAATGGCGCGACGATAGTGCTCTAATCCTGGAGTAGCGATCTCCACATCGCTTTTCAGGCCAAAACACACGCGATCAGAAAAGCCGATACCCGCATCGATGAAAACGCGGCTGGTGATTTCAGCAACATCATGGGTGTAGGGCGCAATAAACGCTATTTTATGGCAGTTTAAGTGTCTCAACGCTTCGACAGCCGCGCTTGCCGGATTGGTTATCGGAACTCCAGGACGAATTTCTGCGATTTGCTGTGCAATCTTCATCGGACCAATGATTGCGGAGCCGGAGGTACAGGCAAAGACAATCGCATCCAGTTTGGCTTCAGGTAAAAGCAATCGCACTGCGTCCGGGATACCATCCTCGAGCTTCGCGAGCGTTGTCGGTGTTAGCGGCATGGACTGAGCAATTCTTGTGGTAACGATGTCAACGCCAGCTGCCAGCCCCATGCGCCAGAAGTCACGTTCGACCAACACATCCGACGCTAGCGCAATCAACCCGATACGGGGCTGGCGGTGGAACGAACTGTTGATGTCAATGCCCGTCTCGTGATGCTTCATTACTCATCTCCCGACATTAATTGCTGTTCACCTCGCGGTACGCATCATAGCGGATCATGGAAGGAGGACTAACGGCGAGTTTCGGGGCACTCATCGCAGTTTGCGATTAGTACTTTCATATCCGAACTTAATATGATCGGCATCTAGACGCGGCGGCTGGCAGAAGGTCAATGCGATGGAGTCGATTCGCTACGGCTGCGGGTTATGCCCAATCGAACGCCGCTGGGCTTGGCGAAACGAGCGCAAAAGCATGGCCACGGGTTACGTCACTTCGGGTTGCAACGCATTGCGTAGTGTCGTGAGAAGCTGACGTACGATAATGGGCGGCTCCCTGTGGGCGGTTTCGAATCGCCCGTGCACGATGGGTAGTTTGGGCAGCCGGGGATGGTAGAGTTTCAAGCTATCGCTAGGACAGTCTTCCTCGGGGATAGCCGCAATGGCCAAGCCGCTACGAACGGCCGTACGAATGCCTTCGAGTGTGTTGCAGTCATAGACCGAACGCCATGGCACACCGGCTTCGTCCAAGGAAGTGAATGCTTCTCGGAAATACAGGCAATGGCCCGAAATATGGGCTAGCGGCAGTACCTCGATCCTATCCAGATCAAAGCCTGGAAGACCGATCCAGACCAGCTGAGAAGGACAAAGATCTGGGGTTTGCCCGGCTTTCAAAGGCCCTCGTAGAAACGCAACGTCCAAAAAACCATCAGCCAAAGCGCGGCTATGTTCGAAGGAAAGCCCGGACGTTACCTTGATTGTAACTTTTGGACGCATTGCCATGAACGTTTGAAGCACAGGCGCAAGGCGTGAGAACAAATGGTATTCATCTGGTAGACCCAGTTTGATCGTGCCCCCCATGCGCTCGGGGCAGAACTCCTCCTCAATCCGATCGATCACCTGCAACAGCGTCGCGACATGCGTCAGCAGGACATCTCCCGCTTTCGTTAACTGACAACTCCGGGTGGTCCGTCGAAAGAGCTGGGTCTGAAGATGGGCTTCAAGCTTGGCTATATGCCCGCTGACAGTGGATTGACTGGCGTTAAGCAGTCGCGCCGCCTCACTGAAACTTCCAACCGAGGCAACTTTGTAGAAACTGCGCAGCAGGACGGTATCCATCAGGGCATTTCCTCAAGGGGTCAGAGCATAGAGCTTTGGATAGCGAGCGGATGGCTGAAGCCTTCATATATCGCGATTCTCGATAAAACTATCAGATAAGTCCGTTACCTATCAATAGGTGCTGCTGGGTATATTGCCGACACATACCCATAAAAGACTCCACTAGAAGGAGGAGCAGCATGAGTGATAAGCCAGTCAACAGTTCGGCATCCGCTATCGAAGGCGAGATCGGAATTCTTGCCAGACGACGTATCGAGGCCGGGGTCATCGCGCCGATTTACGAAGAAATGTGTACCCGGTTAGGCGAGGAAGTCGCGCAGTCGATCATCGACGCCGCCATCCGCAAGGCAGCTGTCGAGGCAGGACAGGCTTTCGCCGCCAAGACGCCTGGCGGCACAAACCTTCGTACCTTCCAGGAATTGCAGAAACTGTGGACGCAGGATGATGCATTGATCATCGCTGTCGACACGGCCACCGATGAGGAATTTCACTACACCGTCCATCGCTGTCGCTACGCCGAGATGTACCGGGAGATGGGCCTCGGTCAAATCGGGCACCTGCTGTCATGCAACCGCGACTACATGTTTCCACAAGGTTACGACTCGAATATCGAGCTTGAGCGCACCCAGACCTTGATGGAAGGTGCGTCCTGCTGTGATTTCAAATATCGCTACACGAAAAAACAGGACGGCCAGAAATGAGCACAGTTGCAAACGTGACCCAGAACGCGCTCATCCAGCCCGAACGCTTGTGGGCAGACCTAATGTCTACAGCGAAGTTTGGCGCCCTCGGTGAAACAGGGATGCGTCGCCTCGCGCTCAGCAATGAGGATCGCCAGATCCGGGATTGGTTTGTAGCTGAGTGCCGTGCATTAGGTTGCACGATTGAGATTGACCGGATCGGGAATATCTTTGCTACCTACCCTGGCCGTGATGCGAATCTCGCCCCCATCGCCATGGGCAGTCATCTGGACACTCAACCCGCCGGCGGACGGTTCGACGGTATTCTGGGAGTTCTGGCCGGCATCGAGGTCCTGCGCGCGCTGTATGACGCCTCGGTGCGTCCCGCGCACCCGATCACCGTCATCAGCTGGACGAATGAGGAAGGTTCGCGCTTCGCGCCCGCCATGATGGGCTCGGGAGTGTTCTGCGGCGCACATGAATGGGAAACCGTTGCAGTGACCTGCGACAAGTCAGGTATTTCGGTAGCCGAAGCCCTGGATGCAATTGGTTACGCGGGTGACCGCGAGCCTGGGTTCATGCATTTCTCTGCATATTTGGAGCTGCATATCGAGCAGGGACCGGTTCTGGAGGCTGAAAACGTCGAAATCGGTGTCGTAGAGGCGGTACAGGGTGTCTGCTGGTTAGATATCAAAGTGCCTGGCGTCGGAGCCCATGCAGGTGGTCGCCCCATGACAATGCGAGACGACGCCCTGATTGCAGCCTCAAAAATTGTGCTGGCGGTTGAAGCCGTGGCTGCCAATCATTTCCCAGGAGTGGGAACCGTCGGATACGTCAGTGTCGAGCCGAACTCACGAAATGTAATACCGGGTACGGTTGCGCTGCAAGTAGATCTACGTCATCCCGACGATGCTGAGCTTAACGCTCTCGAGACCGAGTTGATCGCTGAAATCCGACGTATTTCCCCTGCTGCGGAAATTCGCCAGGTCTGGCGCAAACCTCCGGTCTGCTTCGATTCGCGCATCGTGAATGTCATCGCCACACGGGCCGAGGAACTCGGCTATTCGGCGCGACGCATGGTGTCGGGAGCCGGCCACGATGCCGCCCATGTTGCCGGGGTCGCACCCAGCGCGATGATATTCATTCCCTCGTATATGGGACTCTCGCACAACGTCCGCGAATACTCCTCACCAGAACAATGCGCGAAAGGAGCCTCGGTACTGCTTGGGGCGGTCCTGGATCTGGACGATCGCCTTCTGGCAGACGCCCGAAACGACTGAAGCAATATCCGCGCAGAGTGACGACACACTGACGATTTTGTAATCGCCATGCCTCATGGTTGTACCGTGAGCGCATTCAATAA
This sequence comes from Pseudomonas sp. H11T01, assembly GCF_048515765.1. Classification (NCBI taxonomy): domain Bacteria; kingdom Pseudomonadati; phylum Pseudomonadota; class Gammaproteobacteria; order Pseudomonadales; family Pseudomonadaceae; genus Pseudomonas; species Pseudomonas sp. H11T01. The sequence goes on from NZ_JBLYED010000016.1 coordinate 49,894, forward strand.
TATCAGCGTAATGTGGAATCTTTGATATGGGCACTCATACACCGCCTAAATTTTTGCACCCAATGTCGGTAGATATCGATTGGGCCCGGAATGCAGTTCGATTGCTGGAGGGCGATGGGCACCGCTCGGCCGATACGCACCTGATCAAACCAACTTTTCTGGGTTTGGCAAATATCTCGGTCTATCTCAAGGATGAAAGTACCCATCCGACAGGCAGCCTGAAACACAGATTGGCAAGGTCGCTGTTTTTATATGGCATTTGTAATGGCCGCATCAACAAGGGCACGACACTGGTAGAGGCATCGTCCGGTTCAACCGCTGTTTCGGAAGCCTATTTCGCCAAACTTCTGGGCTTGCCGTTCATTGCCGTGATGCCGAAAAGTACCAGTGAAGCGAAGATCGGTGCCATTCGGCGTTTCGGCGGAGTCTGCGAGTTTGTCGAGCACCCTGGTGAAATCTATCGTGTCGCCGCGCAAATCGCTGAAGAGAACAGCGGCTACTACCTAGACCAATTCACCTATGCCGAACGCGCGACTGACTGGCGCGGTAACAACAATATTGCACAAAGTATTTTCAACCAAATGGAGTGCGAGGAGCAGTCCCGGCCAGCTTGGGTCGTGATGAGCGCGGGTACGGGAGGAACGTCAGCCACCATTGGCCGCTACATCCGCTATCGTGGCTTTGACACCCGTCTCTGCGTTGTAGATGTCGAGAACTCTGCGTTCTGTGAGGCCTGGGAAACCGGTGACACGTCTACGACCTGCTCTCGTCCTTCACGAATCGAGGGAATCGGTCGCCCTCGGGTGGAGCCATCCTTTATTCCTGGCGTGATCGATCGAATGTTCAAGGTGCCTGATGCCGCCTCAATTGCGGCTGCCCATGTGCTTTCGGAACGATTGTTTAGACGTGTAGGAGGGTCGACAGGCACGAACTTCTTCGGATTGCTCTGCATTGCTAGTGAGATGATGCAACACGGCGAAGAAGGCTCGCTGGTTACATTGATCTGCGATAGTGGTGATCGCTATGCAGACACCTACTTCAACGCCGAATGGTTGGAACGAAACAATCTCGACATCGCCCCGTGGTGCGCACGCATTGAAGAGTTCCTAGACGGCAAAACTGATCAGCTATCTTTGGATTAACAAAGCCATGTAGCCATATATCCTCTCCCACACGACCCATAACATCAAACACCTTCACAACGGACTTTGACATGATTACTCAAATTTCCAGCCTGGACGCTCCACAGGCTGTTGGCCCCTACTCGCAGGCAATCCGGATAGGAAACCTTCTCTTTGTTTCGGGACAACTCCCCATAATGCCTGCGACTGGCCAGTTCTGCTCCGATGATGCAGTCAAGCAAACACGGCAATGTCTTGAGAACATCGCTGTAATCGCTCGCCAAGCCGGTACAACATTAACAAACACCGTTAAAACGACCGTTCTAGTCACAGACCTCAGTGAGTTCGCCCAGGTGAATGGCGCTTATGGCGAGTTCTTTTCCGCGCCGTATCCGGCGCGTGCCTGCTACGAGGTCAAGGCACTTCCAAAAGGCGCCAAGGTGGAGATCGAGGCTGTTATCGCTATTCCATAGTCCTGATGCATGGAGCCGATGGACGAAGCCTTACCGCCGAGGCGTTAGAGATGGGGTATACACCGTTTCTAACTATTTATCGAAATTTATGCATGGAAACTGGATTATATATAAATCCAGAAACTTATTTGTCTTTCTGTAGTATCGCGCCACCCTGCTCTTGATTAGCTAATTATAAATGATGCAGTCAACCTGACTACGTCAAGGTAAGTTGCTGTGCGCACTAATAATTACAATTATATATTGTGGAGGCTTTTATGGGTATTCCGATAGCTTCAAACCCGATTGAAACAACGGTTTCGCCTGGTCAACGTTTAGTGGATGAGGCACGCTTAATGCCCATCCATATCATTGCAGCGATCGCTTGCCTAGGTGGCGCGGCGCTGGATGGCTACATCCTTGGTATAATTGGGCCTGCTTTATCCATCGCAAAACACGAACTGCTGCTCACAGCAATGAGCCAAGGCCTGATTGCCTGTAGCGCGCTGATAGGTGTTTTTATTGGTGGATTGGTATTCGGGAATTTTGCCGACCGTTACGGACGCCGGCCGGTCTTCTCTTGGAACCTGGCAGCTTTCGTTGTCCTGTCAGTGCTTCAGTTCTTCGTGCAGGATATCTGGCAGCTTGTCGTGATCCGGGTGCTATTAGGGGTGGCTATTGGTGTCGAGTACGCTGTAGGTTCGACAGTCCTGGCTGAGTTCTCGCGGCGAAAAAGCCGGGCGGCCTTGTTGGGATGCTTCACTATTGCCTGGCAAATCGGATTCACCGTCGCCTTCATCATTGGTGCTTTCTACGAGGGGGACAATTGGCGGTTGTTGCTTGGCTCAAGCGTAATTCCGGCGATCATCATCTACCTCCTTCGGCTACTCCTGCCAGAAACTCCGATGTGGTTGAAATCAAAAGGACGGGAAGCTGAGGCACGTGCCATCGTCGATAAACATTTCGGGGCCGAGTACGTTATCCCAGATGTCGATGTTAGTTCAAAAAGCGCTTCATTGCGTGAGCTCTTCAAACGGGATACCTGGAGGCAAAGCCTCTACTCTGGCCTGTTCTGGTTCTGCCAAGTCGGCCCGTTCTTTGCCATTTTCACCTTCATGGTGCCCGTGCTTGAGAAGCTGGGGCTGCAAGGAGACCATCGGGTTGACCTGTCGCTGAACGCTATTCAGATCGCGGGCGTCATTTTCGGTGTTTTCTTGGTGCACTGGATGAGCCGTCGCGGGTTCCAAATCTGGACCTTTGTAGCAGTCCTTGCAATATTCTTGGTTCTGGGGCTGTTTCCACATGCGCCGACCTGGTTCATTGTAGGCATGTTTGCGACCTATATGTTCATTGGCCCAGCGATCAATAACATCCAGTTCGTTTATCCGACGGAGATATTCGATACCCATATTCGCGCGACCGGGATTGGATTCTCGGCGGCATTCTCGCGGATATCTGCAGCTGGAGTGACGTACCTTCTCCCCTACCTACTGCAGACTTTCGGATTATCCGCGACATTGATAATGATGGCGGGTTTCCCACTCCTGGGTTTGGTTGTAACCCTGCTCTGGGCTCCGGAGACCAAAGGTAAGCACTTGCGATGAGCGCAATACGGGGAAGCCCCCGGTGAGGCCAACTTTCAGGGCTGACCTCAGCAAAAACCAGGACTCTTCCTGGTTTTTGCGCTTTACAGGCGCACGTCGCTTTTTTTACACGCTGCCACGTGAAATCTGCGTCTGGAACCTCAGCCGAAAGTAAAGATTTCAATGTTATGCGCGTACTTTTCAGCCGCAGGACCCATGACCGACTTTTTCAACAGAATCGACCCATAGCCGACATTCGGCTTATAGAGTGGGGAATTGCACTGACTTGACCAGCCATTTGCATCGAACTTGATCAGCACGCTTCGTAAGCATGACCGGTAGAGAATGGCCAGAAGCAGACATTCGATTACCGTAGTGCAACTGGTATCAGTACGACGGATCTTCCGAGGTTGTGAGATCAGCGGACGCTAGTGATTCGTCAGTACGTGGGCCCGCGCACCGCTGGCGACGCTTCGGAATGTTCAGACCACGCGGTGTTCCCGTAGCGCCGAAGGCCAGTTCAGCATCACGATTATACCTGGCGCTGGCGCTCTCGAACCATTCATACAAAGTTTGATCGCGGCAATGCATGCCTAATTCCCGTTTCGCACACTGGATCTGATGGTAGTAGAACGCCATGGAATGGATAAGCTTTGTTCATGGCGGGAATCATTGAAATGTTGCGAAGCTCCAAGTGCGCGAGGTCCTTGTCGCGGTAAACCTTCATCTGCTCTCGGAATTGCTTGAACTCATCGAAGAAAACTTCCATCGAGGTGAGCATGCTCTCTCGAAATGTTTCTTCGTCATCCGGAAACACCTTCTTCCAATGCAAGGCATCATTTTGCTGGCCGAAAGCGTGGCACCAGTCCAAAACTGCTAGGTCCAACGCATTACGGGAGATTTGGCTCCAAAAATTACTAAGAACCCTGCCTCGGCCGAACTGTTCCCGCGTAGCGCCAGAAAGTGCCAAGTTATTCACGAAGCTAATGCAGTTCATTTCAGCGCAAGCGAGCAGCTTAGTTCGGTCCATTGTGATCCTGATTTTGGGCGCGTTGGGAGGCGTCAACGTAGCGCTCTGCGCCCACCCCCTACAACCTCGGAGATCGCGGTTCTCTATGATATCCCTTTGGCTGGTTGGTAGGATTCAAACGCTATTTTATGGCTGCCGAGGGTGACCGCTATGGGTCCAGGCTGTGTGAAAACACCTGCAATTGTCTAATCTTCTGATCGTCGAGATCGTATCGGGGACGACCATGAAGCGATTCATCGAAGGTGAGGCACGGACGCAAGTGACGTTGCTGCCGGAGTGTCTGGATGATTACGTAGCCGAAGAAAATCCAGTGCGCGTGGTCGATGTTTTCGTCGACGAACTCGACTTGGGCGCTTGGTTTTGAGGGCGTCGATCCTGCCGCAACGGGTCGTCCAGCCTGCCACCCAGCGGTGTTGCTGAAGATCTATATCTACGGCTACCTCAATCGGATTCAGTCCAGCCGTCGGCTTGAGCGTGAGGCCGAGCGCAACGTCGAGTTGATGTGGTTAATGGGGCGTTTGGCCCCGGACTTCAAAACCATTGCCGACTTTCGCAAGGACAACGGCAAAGCCATTCGCAGCGTATGCCGCCAGTTCGTAGTTCTTTGCCGCAACCTCAATCTCTTCTCCCAGTCGATCATCGCCATCGACGGCAGCAAATTCAAAGCCGTCAATAATCACGACCGCAACTTCACTCAGGGCAAAGTGAAGGCACGCATGCAGCAGATCGAGCAGAGTATTGATCGATATCTGGCGGCGATGGATTCGGCGGATCGGGCAACGCCCGAAGTCGCCGAGGCCAAAGCAGAGCGGCTTAAAGAAAAAATCGAAACACTGAAAAAGCAGATGCAGAAACTCAAGGAAATCGAGGCGCAGCTCCACGAAAGTCCAGACCAGCAGATCTCCCTCACAGCCCCAGATGCACGCTCAATGGCCACGAGCGGTCGAGGCACCGGAACGGTTGGCTACAACGTCCAAACAGCTGTCGACGACAAACGCCACCTGATCATTGCCCACGAGGTGACCAACGTTGGTAATGATCGTGGTCAACTGAGCAATATGGCGAACCAAGCGCGTGAAGAAATCGAGGCTGAATCGCTAACGGTGGTGGCCGACCGAGGCTATTACAAAGGTCTGAAAATCCTTGCTTGCGAGCAAGCCGGCATCACTACCTTCGTACCGAAACCCTCACATCTGGCAGCAAAGCCGAAGGCCGATTTGGTAAGCAGGACTTCATCTACCTTGCTGCATCGGACGAGTATCGATGCCCTGCGGGACAGTTACTGACCCGGCGGCATTCTTCGGTGGAATACGGCATGTTATTGCATTGTTACTACTTCTCGGGCTGCCAGTCCTGCTCAATGCAAAAGCAATGTACGACGGGTAAGGAGCGCCGTGTGAAGCGCTGGGAGCATGAGGCGGTAGTCGACGCAATGCAGGCTCGGCTGGAGCATCACCCGGGGAAGATGAAGGTTCGCCGCCAGACTGTTGAGCATCCTTTTGGAGCGCTCAAGTACTGGATGGGAAGTACCCACTTCCTGACCAAAACCCTGCCGCGGGTAAGCACCGAAATGAGCCTTCATGTGCTCGCCTACAACCTCAAGCGAATGATGAGCATCTTTGGCATCTTGGGATTGCTTGAAGCGATCAGAGCGTGATCATGCCGCTGGATCGTCGGTAAGTGGCTGTTGGGACCGCTGACGCGGCCCCAACAGCCATATGAGCGCCAATATTGGCCGCACAGACTAATCTTTACTTCCTACTACCAACTTCGCAGGCAATCCAAAAGAAAATCTCAGCGCTGAACGTATCAAGTGTGTTTTCACACAGCCTGGGTCGTTCTCTGCCGGTTATGGCCACGGAGCGTACTGGTCCAATCCGTTGCAAATGACTGGTCAGGTCAAATGCAAATGTGGGGTAAGTCTGTGCGATTACCCACCTGATGTCATACAGCGCCTTTCCATCGCCGGGTCGCTCAGAGAGAACCAGTTTTGCGCTAGAGGGATGCGCAGCACGGTTTCGAGAGGATAGGGCTTGCGACCACCGTCAGCCTTGGGTAATACGGTTCGATCAGCTTCAGTAAACCGATCCAGGGCACAATGTGATCCATCTCGGCAAGGAACCGTTCGCGGCGACTTCGCTTAAGTTCGCCGGCGTATTCGAGGTCGGAAAAACTCATCTGGCTCATGCCGGGCTCGGGTCAGGTGATAAGGGCATATTTCAGAATATTTGGGGATTTGTTCTGGGTCTCCCTGGGCTCTGACACAACACTTGTGCGGGCACAGTTTTGGCACACTGCGAGAGCGAAACACTGCAAAAGTACGCTTCGAAACGCACATCACTGCATGAACACAAGCATTTGAAATAAAAGGTGTTTTTACATAAATACCTTGTAAATCAACGTGGAAGCCAGTCACGCATCATTGCAGTTGCACTGCAAAGGGCCGACAGGGAAGGTTTCGCGGATCAGGGCGGGTTGCTGGGACATCGGGGTGTGCTCGGAAATCAGTGATGGGGCGATTCTGGCACAAAATCTGAGTTGCCTGATCCTGAGTCTTCGCGGGCCGAACAGTCAGAATGCAAGTTGCAAGCTGTCTTCGCCCTCCAATGTCAGCAAAAACTTCTTGGCGCCGAGCCCACCTGCAAACCCTGTGAGAGCACCCGACGCACCAATGACGCGATGGCAAGGCGCAATGATTGAAATCGGGTTTCTTCCATTTGCAGCGCCCACCGCTCGAACGGCCTTCGGGTTGCCGATTTGCACCGCGATGTCACTGTAGCTGCGCGTTTCTCCGAACGGGATGGTCAACAGCGCTTCCCATACTTTTCGTTGAAACTCGGTCCCGACAAAGTCGAGTTCAAGCTCGAAACAGTTTCTTTTTCCCGCGAAGTACTCATTCAGCTGCCGTTCTGTCTCGAGCAAAACAGGGCTATTGTTCTCTTCCTGCAGTGGGCCAAGCCGTACTCGATTGGGTTTATCGTTCTCCCACAAAATGGCGGTGAGCCTTGATGCATTGGCGACCAGCGTTAATTTGCCAACGGGTGAGTTCATCATTTTGTATGCATATGACATGTGCTGACTCCTTGATCCGCCAGGGCCTTAGGCGTCGTTTGGTAAGGGGCGCGTGCACTGTAGATCCGAATTCAAACGCAAAAACTACGTTTCTTGCGTTTGAATTGTTCATAAGGTGATTCTTGCACAAGAGATGAATTGCCTGATCCAGAGTCTTCGCGGGCAAGCCCGCTCCCACAAAATCTACTGCGAGAGTGTGGCTTGCCCGCGATGCGCAGCCCTTAGTGCTCCTCCCCCAACTCATCATGCAACAGCCCGAATATCTCCCTCTTCATCTCGATAAACGACCGCTCCATCACCATATCCAGCGTCCGTGGCCGTTCGATGGGCACGTCCAGAATCTTTTTGATTCGCCCCGGCCTTGCCCCCATGACGTAGACGCGGTCACCCAAGAGGATGGCTTCGTCGATATCGTGGGTCACGAACAGCACGGTCTTCTTGCTGTTACCCCAAACGCGCAATAGCAGTTGCTGCATTTGCAGACGGGTCTGGCTGTCGAGGGCGCCGAAGGGTTCGTCCATCAGCAGGATTTGCGGGTCGTTGGCCAGGGCGCGGGCGATGGCGACGCGTTGCATCATGCCGCCGGAGAGTTGCTTGGCAAAGTTATCGGCAAACGGCGCCAGGCCGACTTCGTTGAGGTAGTAGTCGACGATTTCCTTGCGCTGGCGGGCGGGCATGTTGCGGCGTTTGAGGCCGAACTCGATGTTTTGTCGCACCGTCAGCCAGGGGAACAATGTGTAGCCCTGGAACACCATGCCGCGATCGGCTCCGGGGCCTTGCACTTGCTGGCCGCCGACGTAGATTTCGCCTTCAGTCGGTTCCGCCAGGCCTGCGGTCAGGTAGAGCAAACTCGACTTGCCGCAGCCTGACGGCCCCACCAGCACCGCGAATTGTTGATCCGGCACTTCGAACGACACCTGCTCCAGCGCGGTGAAGGTGCTGCCGTTGGGGCTTTGGTAGCGCAGGCTGACCTTGTCCACTTGCAGCCGTGGCGCGGCCTGCATGGGGGCCGCAACCGGGCTGACGAAACGGGGATTTACTGCAGTTACTGAGCCCATGCGGCCACCCTCAGACGTAGGAAGCGGAACAGTTGATCGGTGATCAGGCCCAGCAGGCCGATGATCGCAATTGCCAGGAAGATCACATCCACCTGAAAGCCGCGCATGGCTTTCAGGCTCAGGTAACCCAGACCACTGGAGGCCGCCACCAGCTCGGCGACTACCAGATAAGTCCAGGCCCAGCCCATGGTGACCCTCAGGGTGTCGAGCACGCCCGGCAGCGAGGCCGGGGCGATCACATGCAGCACCGCATCGCGACGGCTCGAACCGAGGGTGTAGGAGGCGTTGATCAAGTCCTTGGAAATGCCTTTGGACACGTCCGCAATCATTACCAGCTGCTGGAAGAACACCCCGAAGATAATCACCGAAACCCGCTGCTCCAGGCCGATGCCAATCCACAGGATGAACAGCGGCACAAAGGAGGTCACCGGCAGGTAGCGGATGAAGTTGACCATCGGCTCGAGAAACGCCTGGACGATACGAAAGCTGCCCATCAGCAACCCCAACGGCACTGCCACCAGTGACGAGACAATGAAGCCAACCATCACCACTTCCAGGCTGGCCCAGACGTGGACCCCAAGTGTGCCGTCGCGCGCCAGACGCAGTGCGGCGTCCAGCACCGCCCCGGGGGTCGGCAGAAACATGCCCGGCACCACGCCGCCGTAAGACAACCCCGCCCATAGCCCGATCAACAACACCCAGGCCATGGCACTGGCGCTCAAGATCACTTGCGCCGGTAGACCGGTCTTGGGTGTGACGCAGCGGCTCAACCATGAATTTCGCTTGAACATGCTGACCTCCTAGAGCGGGGTGACGAAGCGGTTGTCCACCAGATCGTCATTGCTGACGTTGTAGGGTTTGCCCTGCAGTTCGCTGGCGGTCTCGTTGGCCAGCTTGATCAACGCTGCGCTGTCGCCTGGCTTGCCCAGTGAGCCAAGCAGCTTCTCGCTCATGGCCTGATCGTAGAAGCGCACGCCCTTGGCCGCAGCGGCCAGTTCTTTGGGGTCAGCCAGGTAGCCGCCGACGCCCTTGGCCATGATTTTGTAGGCCTCTTCGGGATGTTCCTGGGTGTACTTCACGGCCTTGTACAACCCGGCGACCAGGGCTTTGACGTCTTCCGATTGTTTTTCAATGACGGTGCAATTGAGCGCCACCACATCGACGATCACCCCGGGGGTGGAACTACTGTCGATCAGCACCTTGCCTTGTTGCTTGTCACGGACCATCGACAGATGGGGTTCCCAGGTCACAGCGGCGGGAACACGGCCAGCAATGAACGCCGTGGCGGCATCATCGGCGGTCATGTTCTGAACGATCAGATCGCTCATTTTCATGCCGTTCTTTTTCAGTAGGTACGAGAGCCAGAACTGCGACACCGAGCCTTCGTTCACGGCGATGGCTTTACCTTTGAGCTCCTGCAAACTCTTGACGTCCTTGCCCACCAACACTCCATCGCCACCATGGCTTTCATCCAGCGCCGCAACGGCCTTGAAGCAGAACTGCGGACGATATTTGAGCACTTCGTCGATGGTCGAGGCCGAGCCAGAAAGCTGACCCGAAGCCTGAGCGGCCATGTACATCGAGGCTTCTTCAACCACCGGCAGTTCAACCGTCAGGCCGTTCTCCTTGAAGTAGCCCAGGTCCTGAGCGAGGTAAAGGGTGCCATAGCCGACCCAGGTGGTATGACCGATGGACAGGGTGCCGGCCTGGGCGCTGGTGGCGACGCAGGTGGCGATGGCGGTGACCGCCAGTGGATGGGCGAAACGCGTTAGCAAGGACTTGATCATGAAGCACTCCCACAGCTATTGATTTAGTTTTGTCTTGCGGGGCAGTACGGCCAGCGGCCTTGAACAGATACAACGTGCGGTCTCTGTCCGGACCTTGAAGCGGTCAGCTTTCGGCTGACTGGCGAGATTGATGTTGGCCCAAGGCAGGACATAGGAAAATGAGGAAATATGTCGCCGGGAGCGATGAAAAACCTCGGTAGCACGCACTGCGAAAGAGCGCCATGGGCGAGGTCGCCCTGTGTGGGTGCGATAGGTGAAAATCCGTCTTGAAAGGCAGAGGCGAGGTTGTGTATCGGGCGATTTGTGCGCGATTTGAAACAGGGGTTGAATGACAGATTACATTCGCGGGCAAGCCCGCTCCCACAGGTTTTGTGACAGATCACAATGTTGTGATCGCCATAAATCCATGTGGGAGCGGGCTTGCCCGCGAAGAGGCCCGCAAGAACGCTACAAGGTCAAAGCCGGCCGTATTCCTGCGCCGTGCGATCCACCGCTTTCAGTGTCTTGCCGACCAGTTCATCGATCTCTTCGCGGCTGGCGATCAGCGCCGGGGCCATGATCATCCGGCCCAGCGTCGAGCGAATGATCACGCCTTCCTCGAAGCCCAAGGTCCGGCAGCGCCAGGCGATGTCGTTCTCGTTGGCGAAGCGTTTGCGGGTGGTTTTGTCTTCGGCGAACTGTAAGGCCGCGACCATGCCCACGCCTTGTATGTCGCCCACCAACGGGTGATTGCCAAACACCTCACGCAAGCACTGCTGCAGATACGGCCCGATATCATCCTTCACCCGGGTGACCACCCCCTCGTCGCGCAATGCCTTGAGGTTGGCGATGGCCACGGCTGCCGCCACCGGGTGGCCAGAATAGGTCAGGCCGTGGGCGAACACCCCGCCCTGCTCCACCAGCACTTCGGCCATGCGTCTGGACAACACCAGCCCACCCATGGGGATGTAACCCGACGTCAGGCCCTTGGCGATGGACAGCGTGTCCGGCTCGAAACCGAAGTGCTCATGGGCGAACCATTCGCCGGTGCGACCGAAGCCGCCGATCACTTCGTCGGCACATAACAGCACGTCATACTTACGGCAGATCCGCTGAATCTCCGGCCAATAGCTTTCTGGCGGGAAGATCATTCCCCCGGCGCCTTGGAACGGTTCGGCGACAAACGCCGCGACCTTGTCCGCGCCGAGTTCGAGAATCTTGTCTTCCAGTTGCCGCGCCGCCCGCAGGCCAAATTCAGCCGGCGTCAGGTTGCCTTCATGGGCGAACCAGTAAGGCTCGTCGATGTGCGCGATATCCGGAATCATCCCGCCCATTTCGTGCATGAACTTCATACCGCCCAGCGCCGTGGCCGCCAGGGTCGAACCGTGGTACCCGTTCCAGCGGCCGATCATGATTTTCTTCTCGGGCTTGCCGAGGATGGTCCAGTAACGACGCACCGTGCGGATCAGTACTTCGTTGGCTTCGGAGCCAGAGTTGGTGTAGATCGCATGGCTGTAGTGACCCGGCAGCAAGCTGAACAGCAGCTCCGAGAGTTCGATCACCTGCGGGTGAGTGGTGTGGAAAAACATGTTGTAGTACGGCAACTGCTCCAGTTGCCGGCTCGCCGCAGCGGCCAGATCCTTGCGCCCGTAACCGAGGTTGGTGCACCACAGGCCGGACATGCCGTCCAGGTAACGCTGGCCGTCGTTGTCCCACAAATGCAGGCGCTCGCCGCGGACCATCACCCGCGGCCCTTCGTCGTTGAGCGCTTTCTGATCGACAAACGCGTGGATGTGGTGCGCGGCATCGGCGGCCTGGTAGTCGCGGGTTTCACGTAGGGTGGTCATCGCCAGTTCTCCGTTTTTATTGTCAGCGCAGTTGAAACCAGGTGGTCTTCAACTGGGTGTATTTATCGAATGAGTGCAGTGACAGATCGCGGCCGAAACCGGACTGCTTACCGCCGCCGAACGGTACCGTCACATCGAGCGCATCGACGCTGTTCACCGACACCGTGCCGGCACGCAACTGCCGCGCCACGCGGTGGGCGCGATTGAGGTCATCGGTCCACAGCGATGCGGCCAGGCCGTAGATGCTGTCGTTGGCCAGTTGCAGAGCATGGGCTTCGTCATCGAACGCTGTAACCGCCAGCACCGGGCCGAACACTTCGTCGCGAAACAGCGGCATGTCCGGGGTCACGCCAGTGAAAATCGTCGGCTGGATAAAGTTGTGGGAAGCATTAAAGGTCAACTGCCGGCCGCCGCAGACGCGTTGCGCACCGTGTCGTTCGGCGTGCTGGATAAACGTCATGATCCGCCCGGTCTGACGGCTGTCGACAATGGCTCCGGCAGCGCTTGAAGGGTCCAGTGGATCGCCCGGCTGCCAGCGTTCGACCTGGGCTTTGAGACGCTCGACAAACTCATCATGAATCGAGCGCTCCACCAGCAACCGCGAGTTGGCCGAACAGACTTCGCCCTGATTGAAGAAGATCCCGAAGGCGGCTCTCTGCGCCGCCAGCTCCAGGTCCTGGCAATCGGCGAACACCAGATTGGCACTCTTACCGCCGCATTCGAGCCAGACTTGCTTGAGGTTCGATTGCGCCGAGTACTGCATGAAATATTTGCCGACTTCGGTGGAACCGGTGAACACCAGGCAATCGATGTCCGGGTGCAGACCCAGCGCCTTGCCGGTCTGCTCGCCCAGGCCCGGCAACACGTTCAGCACGCCTTGCGGCACACCGGCTTCCAGTGCCAGCTCACCCAGACGCAATGCGGAGAATGGCGATTGCTCGGCGGGTTTGAGAATCACCGAGTTACCCGCGGCCAGGGCCGGGGCGAGTTTCCAGGCGGCCATGTCCAGCGGAAAATTCCACGGCACCACCGCAGCGACTACACCGAGGGCTTCGCGGGTGATGGTCGCCAACACGTTCTGCGCACTTGGCGCGACCTGATCGTAGAGTTTGTCGAGGCTTTCGGCGTACCAGCGAAACACCCCGGCGGCGCCCGGTACGTCAATGTTGTAGGCATCCATCACTGGCTTGCCCATGTTCAGCGAGTCGAGCAGCGCCAGCTCCTCGCGGTTGGCCATAATCAAGTCCGCCAGACGCAGCAGCACGTGCTTGCGCTCACTGGGAGAACGCGCCGACCAACTGCCTGACTCGAACGCCTGACGAGCGCTGATCACCGCTGCATCGACGTCCTCGCTGCCGCACGCGGCGACCTGGGCCAGGCACTCACCGGTGGCTGGGTTGATCGCGTCAAAGGTTTGCCCGGATTGCGCAGGCACGCAGTTACCGTCGATCAGTGCCTGATCACGAAAGCGCAGCGTGGCTGCCCGGCGTTGCCAATATTCAAGCTCGAACACGTTCAGACTCCCCTGATGCGGACTAGTGAATTGGATGGTGGCCTAGGCGTTGGTCGAGGAAAAATAGTAAATATGTGTTCGCAGGCCATGAAAAAACTGGGCAGCTAAATACCCCAAGCGCGCGCCTTGTGGTTATTGTTCGGGTACAAGAAAAGCGCTCGCCAAGCGGACATGGCGGTGCGCAATTTGCTTAGGCTCTAAGCAACAGAAGTCGAGCCAGAAGATGTCTGGCTTCGAATTCACCCACCCCGCAACGGGGCATAGAACGAGGTTTGCTGTGGCTGCCTACAATCTGCGTCAACTGAAGTACTTCATCACCACCGTCGAATGCGGCAGCGTCGCCGAGGCCTCGCGCAAGCTGTACATCGCGCAGCCATCGATCTCCACGGCGATCAAGGGGCTGGAAGACAGCTTTGGCGTACAACTGCTGATCCGCCATCACGCTCAGGGGGTTTCGCTGACGCCCAGTGGCGCACGCTTCTATCGCAAGGCTCAGGACCTGTTGCGCATGGCCAAGGAGTTCGAGCAGAACGCCCTGGCCGATAACGATGTGGTGGCCGGCCAGATCGATATCGGCTGCTTTGAAACCGTCGCGCCGTTGTACTTGCCGCAGTTGATTGCAGGCTTTTGCGCGCTGTATCCGGGCGTGGAAATCCGTATCCGCGACGGCGAACAGCAAGAGCTGGTGCAAGGCCTGACATCTGGCGCCTTTGACCTGGCGATTCTTTATGAGCACGATTTGGACGGCACCATTCAGACCCAACCGCTGATGCCGGCGCAACGGCCTTATGCACTGCTCCCGGCCAACCATCGTTTCGCCCAGCAAGCGCAGGTTTCCCTGCGTGACTTGTGCCTGGAGCCGATGATTTTGCTGGACGTGCAGCCGAGCCGGACGTACTTCGTCAGTCTGTTTGAAGAGCTTGATTTGACCCCAAGGATTGCCTTCAGCTCACCGTCGATCGAGATGGTTCGTGGCATGGTCGGTCAGGGGTTTGGCTTTTCGATTCTGGTGACGCGCCCGCACTCGGAATGCACCTACGACGGGCAGAAAGTGGTGTGTCTGGATATCGTCGAAGAGGTGACCGGCTCAGGCCTGGTGGCGGCCTGGCTCAAACGTGGACAACTGACCAAACCGGCGCAGCTGTTTGCGGATTATTGTCGGGAGCAGTTGACGGCGAAGGCTGAGAGATCTCAGTGATAAAGATCGTTCCCACGCTCTGCGTGGGAATGCCTCACTGGGCGCTCTGCGTCCGCTCCTGGATGTGACGCAGAGCGTCACGGGCTGCATTCCCACGCGGAGCGCGGGAACGATCAGTTACTGCGGCTCGCGCAGCCACTGCACCAACCGCTCCATCATCTGCTCGCAACCCTGCATCTGCTCGACGCTGACAAACTCATCAGGCTTGTGCCCTTGATCCATACTGCCCGGCCCGCACACCACTGTGGGAATCCCGGCCTGATCGAACAACCCGCCTTCGGTGCCAAAGGCCACGGTGCCGAATTCGCTGGAGCCACTGAGCCGGGCAATGAGTTCTGCCGCAAAGCCTTCAGGGTCGGTTGCCAGTCCCGGATACCCGCTTAATGGCTTAAAGTGAATTGTCGTCTCGGGTCGAACTGCGTGCATCTTCGGCAGCAACGCCTGCTCGGCATAGATCTGCAATTCATCCGCGACCTGCTGCGGATCGAAACTCGGCAAGGCCCGCACCTCGAAGTCGAACTCACACTGCGCCGGCACGATATTCAGCGCCGTACCACCACGAATCACCCCGGTTTGCACGGTTGAATACGGCGGGTCGAAACGCAGATCGAGGTCCTCGCTCTCGGCCAGCCTGTCGCCGATTTGCCCGAGTTTGCCGATCAACCGCGCCGCGTATTCGATGGCATTCACCCCTTGCGGGGCATAGGCCGAATGACAAGCCGCGCCCTGCACACAACAGCGCATCGCCAGTTTGCCCTTGTGCCCGAGTACCGGGCGCAACTCGGTGGGCTCGCCAATGATGCAGGCCAGCGGCTTGGGGTCGCGTTGCGCAAGCTCGGCCAGCAATGAGCGCACGCCGAGACAGCCGACTTCTTCATCGTAGGAAAACGCCAGATGCACCGGAACCTGCAACGCTGCGGCGACAAAATCCGGAACCGCCGCCAGCACGCAGGCCAGATAACCTTTCATGTCCGCCGTGCCGCGACCGTACAGACGCCCTTCCCGCTCGCTCAAGGCAAAGGGGTCGACGGTCCACGGCTGGCCGTCCACCGGCACCACATCGGTGTGCCCGGACAACACGATGCCGCGCCGATCCGTTGGGCCGATGCTGGCGTAGAGGTTGGCTTTGGTTCGTTCGGCATTGAAGAACAATTCGCTGACCACGCCAAAATCCGCGAGGTAGTCGCGGATAAATTCGATCAGGGCCAGGTTGAACTCACGGCTGACGGTATTGAAGCCGATCAGCCGCTCCAGCAACGCACGACTTTTAAAGGCACTCATTCATCACCCGGCACACCGTAGCTGGGCGCGACGGTCGGGTTCAGTGCGCGGATGACGTAGTCGTCCATTTGCGGGCGATAGGCCTGCCAGAGTTGATCAAGCTGACCAATCGGGTTCTGCTCGGCCCAGTCCACCCGCAGATCGACGATGGGCCAAAGCAGATCACTGACCACCGACAACGCCGCCGAATGCACCGGCCCCGCCTCACCGCCAGCCGCCATGGCCGCATGCATGGCCGCGAGCAAACGGTCGGCCAGCAACTCGCCGGCGGTGACTTCGAAGGCATCAACCATCGCCTGGATCACGCAGGGATTTGCCAACAGGTTACCGGCGGCCACGCACTGATCACCCGCCACGGCGTTATTCACGCCCAGCGCCTGGCTGCCGGTAAACAATGCTGTGGCGCCGTGATGATCGATCACCGCGACTTGGCGGTATTGGCTGAAACCGTGTCGGGTCAGGGCTTTGTCCAGCGCGGCCGCCGGGCTTTCCCCTGCGTCGAGCAGGTCGAGAATTTCCGGGCCGAGGGCCGGCAAGGTGATGTTCTGGGTCGCTACCGCGCCGACACCCGCACGCAACCATGGGCAACGTGCGCCCACGGCAATGCTCGACGAGCTGATGGCAATCCCCAGTTGCCCGGTTTCGGCACAACGACCGACGATGGAAAAGGTCATCTGCTCGCCTCCTGGTCCGGGATCACTGCAATCACGTCGATTTCCATCAGCCATTCAGGCTGCCCGAGGCCGGCCACCACCAGCCCTGTGGAGATCGGAAACACGCCTTTGAGCCACTGGCCGATTTCCCGATAGACCGGCTCGCGAAAGCGCGGGTCGGTGATGTAGGTGGTGGTCTTGACGATATGGCTGAGGTCGCTGCCAGCCTCTTCCAGCAACTGTTTGAGGTTCTTCATCGCCTGTTCGGCCTGGGCCCGTGGGTCACCCAGACCGATAAGCTTGCCTTCGAAGTCGGTGCCGACCTGACCGCGTACGTACACCGTATTGCCGGCGACGACAGCCTGGCAGAGGTCGTTGTCCAAGGTCTGATTGGGGTAGGTTTCTTTGGTGTTGAACATGCGAATGCGGGTATGGGTTGGCTTGGACATCTGAAGCTCCTCGGGGAAGAAAGGCAAAATATGGCCCGGCGGTTCAACCGCCGGTGCGGATCTTGAGCATCAAGCGCTTACGGTTGTTTTATTGACGGCCGGGGCGGCAGGGGCGGTTTCGCAGGCTTCTGCCTGGCGTTGCGCGGCATCCCGGTAGGCGAGGTACTTACTCTGCGTGGCGATATGGTCAGCCACATACTTGGCGTCGTGCCAAACGCCCCAGATGAACGAGGAGCCACGACGCGACTGCCACGGCAGGCCCAGGAAATACACGCCAGGCTCGCTCGAAACGCCCCGCTGATGCTGCGGCTTACCGTTAGCGTCGAAGGCGTCGACCTTCAGCCAGCTGTAATCAACGGCAAAACCGGTTGCCCAGATGATCGATGTCACGCCGGCCTCGGCCAGGTCGAGCTCAAGAATGGGCTTGGTCACACACTCCGGATCCGCGAAGGTATGGCGGGCTTCAGGTTCTTCCGGCAGGTCCAGGCCATTGCGCTCAATGTAGGCGTCAGCCGCATTGAGCAGCGCGAGGTAGTTCTCATCGCCGCGAGCCAGGTTGTCGGCAAGATTCGCCTGGAAGGTCGCCACGGCGCCATTGAACGATTGCGTCAGGCCAACCAGCGTCATCCCGCGATGGGCGAGACCGCGGAAGTCCACCGTACGGCCGCCATGGGCACCGCTGACGGCAATGGTGACGTGTTCCCTGCCCGGCTTCATGGCCGCCGCATCCCATTCACCGAGAACGCCCAGCCACCAGCAGAAGTCACGGTTGCGATAGGCGCGGGGCGGGCGATCGTGTGCGCCAACCGAGAGGTAAACCTTCTTGCCGGCACGCTGCAACTCATCGGCAATCTGCACTCCCGACGACCCGGCACCCACGACCAATACAGCCCCTTCGGGAAGCTGTGCTGGATTGCGGTATTCGGCCGAGTGGATTTGTGTGAATTGCTCATCTTTCGGAGCGATCGACGGGACAACCGGACGCTGGAAAGGTCCGGTGGCGGCCACCACGCGGTTGGCCTCGATCACGCCCTCGGAGGTTTCAATGGTGAAGCCCGGCCGGCCAACATTGCGTTCCACCTTCTTCACTTCCACGCCGGTGCGGATGGGCGCATTGAACTTCCTGGCATAGGCTTCGAAGTAATCCGCAACCCGCTCTTTCGGGGCAAAGCCGTCGGGACTGAGATCGTCGAACTCAAGACCCGGAAAACGATCGTGCCAGGCCGGACCGTTAGCAACCAGCGAATCCCAGCGTCCGGTGCGCCAGCGTTCGGCGATACGATTGCGCTCCAGCACGAGGTGGGACACGCCGAGTTTGCTCAGGTGTTCACTCATGGCCACTCCAGCCTGACCGGCGCCAACAACAAGCGTATCTATTTTTATTTTATCAATGGTCATCTCTACACCCTTCTAACAAGCAGTTGGATTCAGGTCGGACATGGCTTGTCATCTCTTGGGGCCAGACTAGGGATCACCCCTGTATTGGTAAAATATTATTAAGCTGGTAATTGAAGATAAATAACTGATGCAGAGCCTTTTGACCCGTCTAAATCGCGGGTCTGGATGAGGGCGATCCAGGTGTTCGAGCACCAAATGGACCTGGGCACTCACACGGTGTTTATCGGCAAGGTGGTGGCAGTGAAAAGCCGAGAAGGTGCACCGCTGGCGTATTCACAACGGAAATTTTGCGGGTTGCAGGCGTTGGAGGGGGGTTAGCAATGCCGGCGATGACATGTCCGACACTATCCTGTGGCGAGGGAGCTTGCTCGCGCTCGGCTGCGAAGCAGTCGCACTGAGAATGCGGTGTTTCTGATACAACGAGGTTGCAGATTTCAGGGCCGCTGCGCGACCCAGCGGGAGCAAGCTCCCTCGCCACAGGGGACCGCGCTCGGGGGTTTAGACCAACACTCCCAATTCCTTCGCCCGGGCCACCGCCTGGGTCCGGCGCTCGACGCCGAGTTTGCTGTTGATGTGGCTGGCGTGGGTTTTTACGGTGTGCAGGGAGATGAACAGCTGATCGCTGATTTCCTGGTTCGAGCAACCTTGAGCGATCAATTGCAGGACGGCCAGTTCGCGGGCACTCAGGTTTTCGGTGTGCTGCTGTGGCTCGACCGGCTCCCGGGCCACGGCCACGGCTGCAGGCAAACGCTCAAGCAAACTCTGGCGTAGCGCAGGCTGCGAACAGTGCTGAAGTTGCTCTCGCAGCCAGTCAGGATGGTCGCCAAGCAGCCACTCAAAGGGTTGCAACGCCCCTCCCGCAGCCGCTTCAAACGCTTGGACCAAGGCTTGCCGCGCCTCAGGTTCACGCTTGCTACCGAGCAGCAATGCGACTTTCTGATTCAACGCCTTAACGCTGAGCATCTGCCGACCGGTTTGCTGCCCCTGCTCGACCAGTTTATTCAATCGTTGCTCGGCCACCGCGGGCTGCCCCTGGATCACGTCCAATAACGCCTGCTGCAGCTCGATGTGCAGCGGCAGTTGCGGGTGGAACTCTGGGGGCGCTGCCGCCTGTTCGCCGTTATAGGTCTGACCTAACCGCGCCAGCCAGGCTTCGGCCAGATCGGTACGACCTTGAGCCAGCCAAAGCTCGCATTTGACCAGAGTGATCATCGCCAGGTAGTAGATCGGCGGCACGTCCCAGATATGCATCAATCGTTCGGCCTCGGCCAGTTCGGCAAAGGCTTTGGAAAACTGACCGTTGTGCCCCTCTAAGCTTGCGATCACGCAATGACCGATCAGCACACTGATATCCCGACAGGCTCGTGCCTCGATCAAACCCGCCTGTAAGCGAGCAAAGCCGGCTTCAGGCTGGGACCGTAGTGTCAGCAAGTACCCTTCATACAGAGTCAGACGCGCACGAACCGCATACAGCCGCAGGGCAGACAATCCCTGCAATCGCTGCAAACCCTGACCCACCTCATCAAGCGCACGAAGAATTTCTCCCCGGGCCTGTAGCACCCGTGCCCGATCGTAATGAGCCAAGGCTTCGAACAATGGATTGCCGACCCTTTGCGCCAACTCCAAAGACTCTCGGTTCAAACCACGGGCGCGCCACAGGTCCGCGTCGGCAATTGCCAGATTCGAGAGGGTCGAAAGACACATCAAGCGCTGCCCGTAACGCTTGTGCGGCAGGCTCTCCAGCGCTTCGGTGCAATATAACCGGGTCAAATCGCGGTTACCGCGACCGCGGGCAATGATTGCGCTCAACGCCAGCCATTGCGCCAGCATGGACTTCTGCGCGGTCGCCGAAGGTGCTGGCAGAAAACGACTCAGATGGCTGGCCAGCTCCTCGGCCGCATCCAACTGGCAGGCAAGCCCCAGCGCCCAGCTGTAGAGCACGATCAACCGCGGTGTGCTGATCAGCAGGCTATCGGGCAGGTCCATTTTCCAACGCAACAGCATGCCGACGTTTTGCTCGGCCAGCAGTTGCTCTTCGGAAAGGTTCTGTACCAGATTCGCCGCAACATCCAGGTGCCCGGCACGCAACGCCTGCTCCACCGCTTCGTCGAGCAAGCCCTGAGCGTTGAACCAGCGGCAGGCCCGCAGGTGCAGACTGGCCGCCGGCAATACCGCATTGGCCGTGGGACGGGTGCGTAGCAGGTCGGAAAACAAATGGTGATAACGATACCAATGACCCTGTTCATCCAGGGGCACGAGAAAAACCTGATGGGCCAGCAAATACCGGAGAATTTCTGCGCTGTCGTGGGCTTCGCGTACGGCGTCGCACAACTCGCTGCAAAAGCGCTCCTGGGGCGCAGTGTCATACAGGAATGCCTGCACCTCGGCGGGCAGGCAATCGATGACTTCTTCGAGCAGGTAATCGCGAATCAACCCCTCGCCACCGTGCAAAGCCTGCGGCAGCGCACCGTCATTGCCCGCTTCGGAGGCCGCCAACAGCCAGAAGCGTAGCCCGGCGACCCAGCCTTCACTGCGTTGAATCAGGCTTTCCAGGGCTTCACCGCGCAACGAACTGCTGTGCCGGTCGAGCAATGCCAGTGATTCGTCGTGGGTCAGGCGCAGGTCCTGCTCATGTAATTCGAGCAGCTGCCGGGACAGCCGCAAACGCGCCAGGTGCCAGTCCGGACGCTGACGACTGGTGACCAGCACCAGCAAGCCATCGGGCAGATGATTGAGAAAAAATTGCAGGCAACGATCGAGCACCGGCCCCTGGGCCAGATGGTAGTCATCGAGCACCAGCAATAAAGGATTGCCAGGCGCGAGGTGATCGGCCAGTTCATCGAGCAGACCATCGAGCCATTCTTCGAAGGCGAACGGTTGATGCCGCTGACGCATTTTCAACAGACCGAGGGCCTGGCGGCCAATTTGCGGGAAATATTGTTGAAGACCATCGAGCAGGCGCTCGAGGAAGCGGCCGGGGTCGTTGTCGCGAGGACTCAAGCCTAGCCAGAGACTGTGCCAGTGAGCAGGCAGACTCTGACAGAACTCCACCGCCAGGGAGCTTTTACCAAAACCGGCCGGAGCGCTGACCAACAGCAAGCGCCCGTTCAAGCCAGCACTCAGGCGTTCGCATAAGCGAGGCCGCAGTACATAGCCGTCGGGCAAGGGTGGTCGGTAAAAGCGCCCTTCCAGCGCTGGAATCGCAACGCTGGAAGGCCCTTGTATACGGGACAGGTCAGTCATAGCCAACTCTTATTGAAGTGCTGTTGTCGGCATTGCAGATGTCCGCAGACTAGCGGTAAAAGGCGTGTTATTGAAGGTTTTTGCTTACAATTTGATAGAAAAGACTACAACCAAAAATGTCGGCACCGGTTTGCCGTCTCTGCCTTCCTTAGCTCAATAGAAAACGCCCCGAACCAGTCGGGGCGTTCAGAGGATGCGGCCTCTGTTTTACAACCTTTTAGCGAACACCATCCTGACGCAATGCAGCCGGGGTGAAATCACTGGTGGTCGCGGTGAAGCCGAAGTCATACGCCTGTTTCTCTTCGTTCTTCATGCCCAGTGCCAGGTAGCGGCCGGACTGCAGGTCGTAGAGGGTTTCCAGGGCGTACCACGGCACTTGCTTGTCGTAGTAGTTTTCAGCATGGGCTTCGGCCACACGCCAGAGTTGATTACGACCGTCGTAGTGATCGATCACCGCCGCTTGCCAGGTGTCTTCGTCGATGTAGAAGTCACGCTTGGCGTAGATGTGACGCTGACCTTCCTTCAAGGTAGCCACCACATGCCAGACCCGACGCAGCTCGTAACGAGCCAGGTCCTGGTTGATGTGACCGGCCTTGATGATGTCGTCGTACTTGAGCTGCGGCGAATCGAGCTTGTAGCTGTCGGAGGCGATGTACATCTCCTTCTTGCCTTCGAGTTTCCAGTCGTAACGATCTGGCGCGCCGTTGTACATGTCGAGGTTGTCGGAGGTGCGCAGGCCGTCAGCCGCAGTACCCGGACCGTCATAGGAGACTTGTGGAGCCCGACGCACGCGACGCTGACCGGCGTTGTAGACCCACGCAGAGCGCGGTTCCTTCACCTGGTCGAGGGTTTCGTGCACCAGCAGCACACCACCGGCCAGTCGTGCCGGAGCGGTCACTTTCTGCTTGAAGTAGAACAGGATGTTGCCCGGGCTTTTCGGGTCGTAGTCCTTCATCTTGTCGCGGAACACGAACTGATCCTGGAAGTACACCAGGCTGTATGAGCCGTTCGGCTGTGGCGTGGCCTGGGTCACCAGACGGGTCACGCTGCCGCCGCGATAGCGAGTGATGTGGTTCCAGATAACCTCAACGCCACTTTTTGGAATCGGGAAAGGCACTGCGGTCTCGAAGTTTTCCAGGCCGTTGCCGCCAGACACCAGATTGGTATTGCTGGCGTTCTTCTTGATGGAGGCAAACACGTCATCCGGCACAGTGGCACCGCGATGGGACGGGTAAACCGGCATCTTGAAGGTTTCCGGGTAGCGCTTGAACATCGCGTACTGCCCTGGAGCCAGTTTTTCCTTGTACTGATCGACGTTCTTCGCGGTGATGGTGAACAACGGTTTTTCGCTGGCGTAAGGGTCAGCCAGGAAGCCTTTGCTGTCGACAGAACCGGCGTTTTTGGCCATCGGTTTCCAGGCTGGAATCGAACCGTCGGCATTGCCTGCCATTTCCGCGCCCATAGGCGTCAGGCTTTTGCCCAGCTTGTCCGCTTCAGCCGCAGGAACCGCAGCCATGACGCTGGTTGCCAGCATCGACAGCCCAAGGACACCGACGTGCAACAGACTCTTGGTTATTTTCATATTCTTGTTCGTCCTCAAGATGCAGTGCTTAGAAGTTCACGCCGACGCTGAGCGCAACGAAGTCGCGGTCATCCACGGTGCTGTACTTACCGCCAAAGAAGTTGGTGTACGCGAGACTCGCGGTGTAAGTGTTCTGGTATTCAGCATCGACCCCAAGGCTCACAGCCTTGCGACCTTCTTCAAAGTTACCGCCAGGGCCAGGGGAGTAGCCGCTGACGTCATGGGACCAAGCCACGTTCGGCTTGAGGTTCACACCGGCGAACACGTCGGGGTATTCCCAGATGGCGCGGCCGCGATAACCCCACGAGTTGGCCGTGGTGAAACCATCGTTGTTGCAGTTGGTGCTACGGTTACTGGCCGAAGCACCCGGACCGGCACCGTTGATGGTGGAGGTGTTAAGGATTTGGGAGCAGGTGTCCAGACCACCCGTGGCTGGCAGTTCGCCTGGACCGAAGACCGGATCGCGGCCGTAGCGGACATCGGACGTGCTTTCCAGGCCACCGACGTGGGTCAAGCCGACTTCACCCACCAGGGTCAGACGCTGGGCGCCCATGACCTGATCGAAGAAGTGCGTGAAGGTGGTCTGGAACTGGGTGATTTCCTTGCGGCGATAGCCGTGCAGGTCTTCCCCTGGAACACCCTGGAGCAACGAAGCGTTGGTCAGCGCGCCACCCAGCGGACGAACACCGGCGAACAGGATATCGGTAGAGTTCAACTGCACCGGCGCATTCGGCCGGTAGCTGATCTCACCGCTCCACGCCGTACCGGTAGGCAGGGTGGTGGAGAAGCTCAGACCATAGAGGCGGATGTCTTCCGGATACTCGACGAAGTACTGCGAGTTACCCGCGACCAACAGCGGCCCCAGCGCCTGGAATGGACCAGGCAACGCCTTGACGCCGTTATAGATCGACTGCGGAGCACCGGTCGCACTGAAGATCGGCGCACGACTGTGGTAGTTCATGAAGTAGGCGCCGAACTCGGTGTCCAGCGGGTCGAACATGTACTTGAAGGCCGCGCCCCACTGGCCGCTGTTACGGGCTTCGCGATCATCACCACGACGAACCAGTACACCTTCCTCGTTGACGTCGACACCGTTCGCGGCCAATGGCCCCAATGCGATTGCCGGGATGGTGGAGCGCTTGTTCAGTACGCGCAGGTTGTTGTCGCAACCATTGGCAATGATGTCAGGCTGGGAGAAGAAGGTACCGCAGTTGTCGACAATGGTCTGGTCCCACCCGATCTGGTAGAACGCTTCGGCCGACAGGCTCTCGGTCAGACTCTGCGAAATGTAGAACATGTTGACCGGGATCAGACCTTCCTTGATCTCGGCACCTGGACGACGGAATGCGGAAACGTCGATCGGGTTGATCGCGTTGATACCGCCACCGATGAAGGTACTTTCGCCCCAGCTCACGACTTGTTTGCCCAAGCGCACGGAACCCGGCTCATCGCCAATGGAGTAGTTGTGGTAGACGAAGGCGTCGAGGATTTCCCCACCCGACGACTTGGCGCCTTCCTTGCGTCCGTCGTTGCTGACGTTCTTGAATTCCAGGTCCTGGTTTTGCAGCGCGAAGTCGTACCAGTATTTACCGCGTACGAAGACGCCGGTATCGCCGTATTTCAGCTCAAGGTCATGGATGCCCTTGAAGATCTTCGAAAAGGCTTGCCCGCTCTTGAAGTTCAAGTGACCGTCATCGGAGGTCTGGGACAGACCGCGCCCACCGTTGTTGACACCGATCAGGTCCTTGTTCGGCTGCTGGGTTGACACGCTCATACCCAGGGAGAGGGACGAGTCGAACTGACCTTCGATTTCACCGATGTTGAAACTGACGCCGAATGCGGGCCCGGCGAGCGTAGAGGCGAGACTGACCGCCAGAGGCAGTTTCGCCCGGCGCCAGAACTGGTTTACTGATGTCATCGACGCTACTCCATGTGCTTTATTGTTATGGCAGTTAGCACTTCTAAAAACGCTCTGAGTGACAGGAAACCAGGTTGTCCCAACGTCAGTCAGAGTTGCATCGCCCCGTTTTGTGCGTTTGCTCCGTTCTTAAAAATCCTGTGGGCGGACTATAGCCAGCAGGTAGTACTGCTTGATCCCTCTAAAGTGTGATTTGCAGCCCCGACCACTCTGGAACAGTCCTTTCGCCATTCCGGCAAGTGCCGGCGCGGCAAGGATGACTGAAAATAACGATTTAACAAGCCAAGCGCTTGCTTGGTGGGGCTTGCCGCGCCCTTTCGGGCACGGCAAAGGACGCTTAAAGCGTCGAAAGGAAGGTGCTGTTATTGGTCTGCCATTCGGTGATGTCGACGCGGATGCGCTTCTTGTCGAGCTTGCCAACACTGGTCTTGGGAATTTCAGTAACAAGGGCAATCTGGCTCGGAATTGCCCACTTGCTCAGGTGGCCCAGCTCGACGAATGGCTTGAGATGTTCCTTGAGCTCCCTGGCCCCAATCACATGCCCTTCGCGTATCACCAGCAGTGCAAACGGCCGCTCGCCCCATTGCGGATCCGGGATGCCGACCACTGCTACTTCGCGTACCGCCGGATGCCGGCTGATCAGATCTTCCAGTGCCAGCGACGAAATCCACTCACCACCGGTCTTGATCACGTCCTTGATCCGGTCACGAATATCGATCACGCCCATGCTGTCCAGGGTGGCCACGTCGCCGGTGTGCAACCAGCCGCCGGCCCAGAGTTCAGCGCCCTTTTCCGGTTCGCGGAAATAACCCTCGGTCAGCCATGGCGCACGCAACACCAGTTCGCCCTGGGTCTCACCGTCCGCGGGCAGGAAGTTGCCGTCAGGGTCGACAATCGCCGCTTCCACCAATGGCCCGGGCACACCGGCCTTGATTCGATACGTCGTGCGTTCGTCTTCAGTACCGGCCATCAGCTCGTCATTGAGGTGAGCGCAGGACACCAGCGGGCCGGTTTCCGACATGCCATAAGCGGCGGTCAGTTGAATGCCTTTGGCCTTGGACGCTTCGTACAGCGCACGGTTGAGCGCGCTGCCGCCGATGACTATTTTCCAGCCGCCGAAGTCTGTGTCCTTGGCCGCTTTGGCGTTGAGCAGCATCTGCAGGATGGTCGGCACGCAGTGGGAGAAGCTGACCTTTTCCTTGCGCCACAACTCCACCAGATACTCCGGATCGTAACGACCGGGATAGACCTGCTTGAGCCCGAGCATGGTCGCCACATACGGTAAGCCCCAGGCATGTACGTGGAACATCGGTGTGATGGGCATGTACACGTCGCTGGTACCCAATAGCCGCACGCTGTCGATGCTGCCCATGATCGTCGACACGCCCATGGTGTGCAGCACCAGTTGCCGATGGGTGAAATACACTCCTTTGGGATTTCCCGTGGTGCCCGTGGTGTAGAACGTGGTCGCGACCGAGTTTTCGTCGAAGTCTTCAAAGTCGTAGTGCGTACTGGCGGCGGCCAGCAATTGCTCATACTCGCCAATCAGATTGGGCAGATCAGCGGTTTTTTCCGGTGCGTCGGTCAGCAGCAGGGTTTTCTCGACCGTGGTCAGGTGCCCGGCTATCGCCTGGTAGAGCCCGACGAACTCACTGTTGACCAGCACGAAGCGGTCCTCGGCGTGGTTCATGGTGTAGAGAATCTGCTCGGGTGACAGGCGCACGTTAATGGTGTGGATCACCGCGCCGATCATCGGAATGGCAAACATGCATTCCAGATAGCGATGGCTGTCCCAGTCCATCACCGCCACGGTGTCACCGGCCTTGACCCCGGCTGCCGTCAGTACGTTGGCCAGCCGCGCGACACGCTCGATAAGGGTCGGGTAGCTATAGCGCAGTTGGTCGCGGTAGACGATCTCGCGGGTCTTCTCGTAACGGCTGCCGGACATCAGCAGCCGCTTGATCAACAGCGGATATTGATAAGCGCCTTCGGCTGGCGGGATAACGCGAGTCTGCAACATAGGAGTCCCTTTTCTGACTGCACGGTCTTGGCTGTAAAGATAAGTACTCTAGAGCGCCTTGATGACAGCTAAATCAGCCAAAGGAATGATTTGCAGAGCCGTACAAATGCCAGCTTCGCGCGATTATCCGAATATGCCTACCCAACCTGGAATCATTCGCTACAACGGCGTCGATGTCAGAAGTTGTAAAACCTTGTAATACCTGCGCAGAGCACTTGTCGTGAAGAGGTGCGACGAGAGAGCATACGTATCAGCACCGACACAATGACCTAGGTACTATTTCGGTAATTGTCGAACCTGCAACTCACATTCCGTTGGCTGGCTCCTGCCATCGGACCAGCGTCGTCAAAAGTCGTCGGTATTCCATATAACAATGACCAGTGAACTGACCTTTCCCCAGGAACACCCCTCGAAAACGGCGCCACTGGTGTCGATCGTGGCCCCTTGTTACAACGCGCAGAAATACCTGAAAGATGCGATTGATAGCATTTTTGCCCAGGACTATCCGAATTTTGAGGTCATTGTTGTCGACGATGGCTCTACCGATAACAGCGTCGCGATGCTCAAGCAGTTGCAGCAGACCTACGACTTTCAACTGTATTTGCAACAGAACCAGGGCGTAAGCGCAGCACTCAACCATGGGTTGAAGTACGCCAAAGGCACCTATGTATCGACTCCTGACCTAGACGACATCATGTTGCCCGAGTCGGTGCGCATTCGCGCCGAGTATCTGGACAAAAACCCGAACGTCGGTTGCGTAGGTGCGTTGATCATCTACATGGACAGTCAGGGCAAAACCATCAAGCAACAACAGCGCTCCTGTATCAGCGTGTACACATTTGACAAGATACTGAGCCATGCGGTGGTGGTCGGCGCACCGGTCGCGCTTTATCGAATGAGCGCGATGAAAAGTGCCGGTTTTTACGCACCAGAACTTCGGGTACAGGATTTTCAAATGACCCTGAGAATTGCGAGGCTAGGTTACGAAATACATGAGTTGCCATTCTGCGTGACCCGCTATCGACGCCACCCCAACAACCTGTCGAGAAAGTATCGGGTTCTGCTGGAGGCCGATCTTCAGGCAATACAGCCTTACGAGGTCCATCCTGGCTACCAGAGTGCCAGAACAGCCCTGGTCAACAAGGCCCTGAAGTATGCGGTGGTCGAAGACAAGAAAGAGGCTTGGCAGCTTTTGCGCTCAATCCCCTGGCGCCATTTGAACAGAACCAGCTTCAAACGCTTCAAGCGACTCCTGCTGCATCGCTAGACGATGGAATCAAAATATCCATTCTTTCTTCCACCGTTAGCCAGGCGAACAGCATGAAGTTTCTCGAGAAGCTCAAAAAAAGAAAAACCAGAAAGCACCTTAACCGACTCGAAAAACTCGAAAAATTACCAGAGAAGATCAGACTGCGGTACCCAAACTACGAGATAGGTGTGGGGACGTATGGCATTCCAGAAGTCACCGAGTTCGGCGATGAGACCATTCTGAAAGTCGGCTCTTACACCTCGATCGCGCAAGGCGTGAAAATCCTCTTGGGTGGCGGACATCGCACCGACTGGATCAGTACCTACCCCTTCCCTTTGATGATCGACGAGGCAAGTGACATTCCAGGTTTCAGCCCGACCAAAGGCAATGTGGTGATCGGCAGCGACTGCTGGATCTGCGCAGAAGTGCTGATTTTGTCCGGAGTCACTATTGGCCACGGCGCCGTAGTCGCGGCAGGTGCGGTCGTTACCCGCGATGTCGCGCCTTACGCCATTGTCGGCGGCAACCCCTGCCGACACATTCGCTGGAGGTTCGATGAGGATATCCGCGAGGCGCTACTGGAGTCCGCCTGGTGGGATTGGCCTGTGGAGGAAGTCAAGGCGATTTCCAGAACACTGTGCAGCAACGAAATCGAAACATTCCTGGACTACATCCGTAAACGCAAAGCGGCTACCGTCGATCACGCTTGACGCTGGCGCTGCTATTGCGGGCTGTCGCCCCAGGCGATCGCGCTCAAGCAGCAGGCACTCGGGCCGCTGCCTGAGCCGACTGCATCAATGCATTTCAGTGAATGCCAGCTTCACACCAATGGCGATCAGCACCGCGCCCATGGTCCGGTCGAACCAGTGGCCCATGCGGGCGAAACCGGCGCGTACTCGCTGCTGACTGAACAGCATGGCCACCAGGCAGAACCAGACACCGGTCGCCACGGCCAGGTAAACCCCGTAGCCCGCCTGAATCGCCAGCGGCGTGTGCGGGTTGATCACCACGGTGAATAACGACAGGAAGAACAGCGTCGCCTTGGGGTTCAGGCCATTGGTCACGAAACCGGACGTGAAGGCGCCGCGAGCGGTGCGTTCGCCAACTTCCTTGTGCAGGTTTTCAGTGGCCGGTTTGGCCGGTTTGGCCGGTTGAGCGCGTAACGCCTTGAAGCCGATGTACAGCAGATAAGCCGCCGCCAGCCATTTCAGTGCGTTGAACAGAACAATCGACTGCGACACGATCAGGCCGATACCCAGCAACGAATAGCCCACGTGCAGGAAGATCGCCATACCGACACCCAACGCTGTCCAGGTACCCGCGCGGCGACCGTGGGTCACGCTTTCGCGCACTACGACGGCAAAGTCCGGGCCTGGGCTTGCAACGGCGAGCAGGTGAATAAGGGCAACGGTCAAGAACTCTGTCCAGTACATGGGGGCTCCTTTTGGGCAGGGAGTAACGAATTGTTTCATCTGTTAGGCTCGCCACATTACGCCTTCAGTTAACCGCACAAAAGGTACAGTTGATGAGTAACAATCGCCGCGCCGTGTTCCTTGACCACACCTCCCTGGACCTGGGTGACCTTGACCTCAGTGCGCTGCGAAACAGCTTCAGCGACTTGCAGCTCTGCGCACAAACCACACCGGATCAGGTCATCGAGCGTCTGCAGGGTGCCCACGTCGCCATCAGCAACAAGATCATGCTCGATGCCCAAACCCTGGCGGCCTGTCCTGAGCTGAAACTGATCCTGATTGCCGCCACCGGCACCAATAACGTCGACCTCAACGCCGCCCGCGCCCACGGCATCACCGTCAGCAATTGCCAGGGTTATGGCACCCCTTCCGTCGCCCAACACACGATCATGCTGTTACTTGCGCTGGCCACGCGCCTGAGCGACTACCAGAAAGCGGTCGGTGAAGGCCGCTGGCAGCAAGCCAAGCAGTTCTGCCTGCTGGATTTCCCCATCGTTGAACTGGAAGGCAAGACCCTCGGATTGCTCGGTCATGGCGAACTGGGCGGCGCCGTAGCGCGACTGGCCGAAGCCTTCGGCATGCGCGTACTGCTCGGCCAATTGCCTGGGCGTCCGGCCCGCGCCGATCGCTTGCCACTGGATGAATTGCTGCCGCAAATCGACGCGCTGACTCTGCACTGCCCGCTCAACGAACACACCCGCAACTTCATCAGCACTCGTGAACTGGCGCTGATGAAGCCCGGCGCCTTTGTGGTCAACACCGCTCGCGGCGGCTTGATCGACGAACAGGCCCTGGCCGATGCGTTGCGCAGTGGACATCTGGGCGGTGCGGCGACTGACGTCTTGAGCGTCGAGCCACCCACCGCCAGCAATCCTCTATTGGCCGCCGACATTCCGCGCTTGATCGTCACCCCGCACAACGCCTGGGGGAGTCGCGAGGCGCGGCAGCGGATCGTCGGTCAGCTGACCGAAAACGCTCAAGGCTTTTTTAGCGGTACAGCGCTGCGGGTCGTCAGTTGATAAACTGCCGCACTTTTTTTCAAGGAGCAGAGTATGGATCCGCGCAGTGAAGTACTGCTTCGTCAGGCTGAGTTATTCCAGGGCTCGCTGCTGCTGGCCGGTTTGCCCGCCGATGACTTGCTGGGCAAATTGCCGAACGCTCACGGCTGGTGCTGGCATGCAGGCGACCAAGCGGCGCTGGACGCACGCTTTGCCGAGCGCAGCCATTTTGGCGTGAATGCACCGGTTCAAGGCTTCGAAACCGCAGTACTGTTCCTGCCCAAATCCAAGGATCTGACCGACTACGTGTTGAACGCCCTGGCCTCGCGCCTGGCCGGCCGCGAGTTGTACCTGGTCGGCGAGAAACGCAGCGGTATCGAAGGCGCGGCCAAGCAACTGAACCCCTTCGGTAAACCACGCAAACTCGACAGCGCGCGACATTGCCAGCTCTGGCAGGTCACTGTGGCCAATGCGCCAGAGGCCGTCACGCTGGAAAGTCTTGCGCAAGAGTACGAACTGCCGCTGGCCGAGGGCCCGCTAAAAGTCATCAGTCTGCCCGGCGTGTTCAGCCACGGTCGCCTGGATCGCGGCAGTGCCCTGCTGCTTGAACACCTGGACAAACTGCCCAGCGGTCACCTGCTGGACTTCGGCTGCGGCGCGGGGGTATTGGGTGCAGCAGTCAAACGTCGTTACCCGCACAACACCGTCACGCTGCTGGACGTCGACGCGTTTGCCGCAGCCAGCAGTCGCCTGACCCTGGCCGCCAACGGTCTGGAAGCCGAGGTGCTGACGGGCGACGGGATCGACGCGGCCCCGATGGGTTTAAGCGCGATTCTGAGCAACCCGCCGTTCCATGTCGGGGTGCATACCGATTACCACGCGACGGAAAACTTGCTGCGAAAAGCCGCCAAACATCTGAAAAACGGTGGCGAACTACGCTTGGTGGCCAACAGCTTCCTGAAGTATCAACCACTGATCGAAGAGCATCTGGGGGTGTGTGCGATCAAGGCTGAAGGACAAGGCTTTCGAATCTACCGGGCCAAGCGCAGCTGAAATTCTTTTAGAAAAGAAGGCTTGCCGAATGGATTTTGCCTAGGCAGAATCCGCTCCGTCCTAGGGGAGTAGTCTCCCACGAGCGCCATGCTCGTCCGGCATACGTCAACATACTTGGTCCTCAGACCATGGCGTATGCGACCCAGAGTCCGCTCAGACGGACCTCAGGGTTTGACAAGACCTATGACACGAACACCTTACCCGGGGCGGGAAGGCTGTACGTGTCATAGCCGTGTCGACCCGCCCCTTAGGAAATACCTGATGCTGGATTCTCTACTCGTTCCTACCGCGATCGTTGCCTTGGCCGAAATCGGCGACAAGACGCAGCTGCTTGCCTTGATTCTGGCGGCACGTTTCCGCAAACCCTGGCCGATCATTGCCGGTATCGTGGCTGCAACCTTGGCCAACCATGCTGCAGCGGGTGCGGTCGGTGCCTGGTTCGGCAGTTTCTTCTCGGACGCCACACTGCACTGGATCCTCGCCGCGAGCTTTACCGCAACGGCATTGTGGACCCTGGTACCGGACAAGATGGATGACGACGAAGCCAGCACTGGTCGCAAGTTCGGGCCATTCCTGACCACGTTGATCGCGTTCTTCCTCGCCGAGATGGGCGACAAGACCCAAGTCGCTACAGTGATGCTCGCCGCGCAATATCCTGAACTGTGGCTGGTGATCATCGGCACCACTCTTGGTATGTTGATTGCCAACGTACCGGTGGTGCTGGCGGGTAATTTTGCCGCGGACAAACTGCCCCTGACCCTGATCCGTCGCCTGGCGGCCACGGCGTTCTTCATCCTCGCCATTGTCGCGGTGTACAAAGCGATGCAAATGAGTGGGTGGGTGTAAGCAGCGCGATGATCGTTCCCACGCGTGGGAACGATCAGATCAGGTCAGGACTTCCTGGCCTTCTGGTAAAGCGGCATGACCTTTGGAATCGCTGCTTGCAACGCAGCCATCCGGCTGCTGGACGACGGGTGGGTACTCATGAATTCAGGCGGTGCACCTTCCGACGCCTTGCTCATTTTATTCCACAGGGTGATCGCCGCATTCGGGTCATAACCGGCGCGGGCGGCCAGTTCCAGGCCAATCAGGTCCGCTTCGTTTTCATTGTTGCGGCTGTTGGGCAAGGTCATGCCGTAATTGGCCACGGTGTCCGCCAGGGCCAGGCTGTCCTGTCCGAGACCGAGCAATGCCCCGGCACCCTGCTTCGCCATTTCAATGCCATAGGCCTTGGACATCGCTTCACGGCCATGCTCGCGCAATGCGTGGGCAATTTCATGACCCATAATTGCGGCGATTTCATCGTCAGTGAGTTTCAGGCTGTCGATCAGCCCGGTGTAGAAAATGATCTTGCCGCCAGGACCGCAGTTGGCGTTGAGCTCGTCACTCTTGATCAGGTTGACTTCCCACTGCCACTGAGCCGAATCCGCACGAAAAACCGGCGCTTGGGCGATCAGTCGATCGGCAATCGCCTGGACTCGCTTGGCCTCGGTACTGGTCTTGTCCAGCACACCTTTCGTAGACGCCTCCCCCACCGTCTTCTGGTAGGACTGCGCATACATCTGGTTGACCTGATCGGTCGACAGCATGCTGAACATGTACTGCTTGCGCTCCACACCTACCGCACCGCCGCTGGTGGTGTTGACGGACTGGCAACCGCTAAGCAGCAAACCTGCGCTCAGCGCACACAAAACCAATGACTTACTCATGAATACGCTCCCTGAAAACATGGCGCGTATCCTAGGCGGTGAATTGTATCGGCGCCAGATACAACGGACGTGTAGCACGTACATTTCAGGTTCCCCCTGCGCCATGGCCGAAAATAGCCGGAAGGTCCTGCGGACCTTTTCGCGGGCAAGCCACGCTCCCACAGAAACTGCGCGGTACCTGTGGGAGCGTGGCTTGCCCGCGAAGGCGTCAGCAAAAGCACAGCAGAACTCATTGATTCAACTCAACCCGGCGTCAAACACTCCGGCGCATTGAGCTTCGGATCATTCACCAGATTGGCCAGCACCCGCTCGCGCAATGGCGCCGGTTCGCTGGCGAGTAACGCCTGCAAGGTGTGCAGCGGCGTTTCGGGGTTCAGCCAGGCTTCCTGGCCAGCGGCATCGAGAATCAGCGGTCGACGCTGGCTCGAAGCGGCTTGAGTGACCACCGCAGTGCTCAACCAGACCTGCTCCTGCACCGGATACGCTTCCCAGATCGCAGCAAAAAACAGCGCCGAGCCCTCCCCTGGTGTCAGCCAGTACGGGCGCTTGCGGGTGGTGCCGCGCCATTCGTAGAAACCATTGGCCGGCAACAGGCAACGCCGCAGACGAAAGGCTTCACGAAACATCGGTTGCTCGGCCAGGGTTTCCGCTCGGGCATGGGCCGGAGTTCGCGACATATCGGTCAACCACGGCGGCGTCAGGCCCCAGCGGGCACGGGCCAGATCACGTTGCCCGTCGGTCGCGCGCAGGATCAGCACCGAATCGTTGGGTGAAATATTCCACTGCGCCTGCTGATCCGCGGGGAATCCTGGCAAGGCTGCGAAAGCGGGGTTCCAACGAAACAGGGCATAACGTCCACACATAGGGCAACACAACTCTAGAACAAAACAAACGCCAGCCTAACAGACCAGAACGCCTGGGAAGCTTTCCGGCTCATCGCCCGACAGCGGCTGCGCGGCATTGTACGCGGCGATCAGCTCCCGTGCGTATTGCGCCTGATCGTTATCCACTGACAGCCCCAGTAGACCAAACACCGGCAGCTCACCGGCACCGCCCAGCAGATCCCGCCCAACCAGATGCGCTTCCACACCCTCACTGGCGAGCATGCCCTGAAGCAACTCGCCTTCCATCAGGTTTTCCGGTTCGTAGATTCGCTGCATAAAGGCTCATCCTTCACTCGTTTTCAGTGTGAACGTCGAGCATCCATTCCTGACCGTCGGTTTGCAGCGTGAACACAATCGGCCGGCAGCACACCGGACAATCCTCAATGTACTGCTGATCGCCTCCGGAAAGGTCGAGCACAGCCTCAACCTCTTCACCGCAATAAGGGCAGTCGTAGTGCGCAGTTTCCAGCATCGCGGCCTCCAGAGTGACTTGTGCGTATAATCGCCGGTCTATTCGCAGGGCTATTTTTGTTTGAGCTGACTTTTCAGACCGTGCCCGGCTACTTTTTGATCCAACCCTTTACTTACCCTAGCCGTTTCTAACAAGAGAGCATGATGGGCGAATTCGATGCCATCCGACCTTACGACGACAGCGAAGTCCCAGCGGTGCTGGCACGGCTGCTCGGCGACAAGGCGTTTCTAGATATCCTCACCCACTTCCGCTTCCCGCGCTTTGCCGGTGCCCTCGGCTGGATGCTCAAACCACTTATAGCTCATCGGCTGCGCCGCGAGTTCGCAGGGATCACTTCGGTGGCCACCTTGCAGGACAAGGTCGAGTTTTACGTCGACCACACGATCGAGCGCGCCACTGACGGCGTGACCTACACCGGCGTCGAACAGTTCAAGTCCGGCAGCGCTTACCTGTTCCTGGCCAACCACCGGGACATCGTGATGGACCCGGCCTTCGTCAACTACGCGATCTACCATGCCGGCCTGCCGACACCGCGCATCGCCATTGGCGACAACCTGCTGCAAAAGCCCTTCGTCAGCGACCTGATGCGCCTGAACAAGAGCTTTATCGTGCACCGCTCCATCAGCGGTCGCCGCGAGAAGATGGCTGCCTATCAACTGCTTTCGGCCTACATCAGCCATTCGATCCGCAACGATTGCCAATCGATCTGGATCGCCCAGGCCGAAGGCCGCGCCAAGGACGGGGATGACCGCACCGAGTCGGCGATCCTCAAGATGTTCCACATGAGCCGCAAGGACGAGCCATTCGGCGAGGTCATTCGTTCACTGAACCTGACTCCCGTGTCGATCAGCTACGAATACGACCCGTGCGATCAGGCCAAGGCCCGCGAACTGTACATCCGCGCCACCACCGGCACTTACAGCAAGGTACCGGGCGAGGACGATGTCAGCATCGCTAAAGGCATCACCGGTTATAAAGGTCGCGTGCATGTGAATTTCGCCGCGCCGATCACCGAACTCTTCGAAGACACCAAGCAACTGGCGATCGAAATGGACCGGCAGATTCTCGGTGGCTACCGGTTATTTCCAGTGCACTACCTCGCTTACGCGCAATGGAGCGATGCCGACCCGCAATTGCCGGTGCCGCCCGCTGGCGATCTGTTCCCGGCCGAGGAATTGGCCAAAGCCCAGGAAGAATGGCAACGCCGCCTGGATTCCTGTCCCGTAGAGCACCGTCCGTTTCTGGTGCGGCAATACGCGATGCCGGTACGCAACCAGTATCGGGTCAAGGCTGGTTTGCTGTTGTAAGGCAATCGCTGGACACGACAACGGCGCCCTTGGGCGCCGTTTTTGTTTTTCTGGAGAGGATTCGCCTCAATACCGGTCAACGTAGCCTTCGGCAACTGCTACGGGATTTAGCCGGTTCTTAAACCCAGGTGCTAACCCACGACACCAGCAACGCCAACGCCAGACAGGCGAAGCCAAAGCAGTAGTAAAGCCGGTTCATGCGCATGCTCGCAACGTCCAGCAGCGCCACCGGTTGGTCGACGTTGCGGCTTTGGCTTTGCGATTCCATGCTGGCCATAGCGCGTTGCTCACGACGACGGGTCGCGTGCAGCAGCCAACCGCCAGGGCAGGCAAGCAGCAAGGCGAGGACATTGATCAGTTTGGCGGGGTGGGCGTTGAACATGGACCAGATCAGCTGCAGCGACATCATCAACCTCGAGTAAAACATGCCATAGGGGCCGTCGAACAAGCACCCGCGGCGCGGATTCTACCGAAAGCCCTGACGCATGCCCCGCCCTTTTCGACAAAACAACCCGCCATCCGCCGATTAATTTATGCGGTCACGCGTTCGTCATCTAAACAAGCCAGTCTGTTGCCCCTCGATACCGACATGGAACTTGTCATGCTGCACGCAGAAAACCAGGATCGCCTTTATCTGATCTCCCCCAGCGATGAGCAGGAAGCGCTGGTCGGTGGTCTGGCCTTCAACGTCCAGGACCGCCATTGGCTGGTGTATTGCGCCCTCGGCGGACATCAACATGCTGATTTGCCAGAGACCGACTTGTTGACCGGCGTGAGCATGCTCGACTTGTACGTCGAAGCGGCCTGAATTCTGAAATGATCGTTGGATGATCGTTCCCAGACGCAGCAAAGGAATGCAGCCGTGACGCTCAGCGTCACAGCCCAAGCAGACGCGGAGCGTCCGGTGAGGCATTCCCACGCGGGAGCGTGGGAACGATCAATCAAAAAATCGCAGCCTGCGGCAGTCCCTACGGGCTGGTTTATTGGCTCAGGATCTGACCAATGGTCGGATCCTTGAACAACCGGGTCAAGGCATCGCTCAACACGTCACTGACCAGCTTGGTGTTGGTTTCCTGGTTCGGTGCCATACCAAAACGCTGATCCAGGGATGCGCCGTAACGGCCGCTGTAGCGACGGTTGGCGTTCGACACATCGGAGCGCAAGGTCGCGCCGATAGTCGCTTCGGTCACGTACATCCCTTCTTTAGGCGACTGATACTTCAGTTCGACCAGGGTCACGGTCACCTGTGGAACGTTCAGGGCGTTCGGGCTTGGGGTGAAACCCAGCAGGCGCACGGCAGCTTCAGCCTGGGCTTGCAGTTTGGGCACGATATCGGCGCTGGCGACGCTGAGGGCGCTGGTTTCAGGGTACAGACCGCCACGGGTCCCCAGGGTTGGCGACGGACGGCCGTCGACCACTTTCACCACCACCGGCTGACCCTGGCCCACAGGCGCGAGCTGGGCCGTGAGTTTCGGTTGCGGGCTGAGTTGTTGCGGGCTGTAGGCGCAGCCAACCAGCGTCAAACTGGTCACAGTGATCAAACCGAACAACAGGCGTTGCAACATGCTCATCTCTCCAGAATCAGGCACAAACAGATTGCCAGTATAGCGGTGGGCCCGTGCTGCGAACTAGCGCTAAGCAACACTTGCTCAAATGTCTGACCCAGACACCTAGAGCAGGCTCCTGTCACCTCGTTGTCACACCCGTTACACGCGAGTGTCATCCCGCACGTGCAACCTTCTACCCAGGCTTTCAAGCAGTGCGGCATGCCGCCAATGGCTGATGGCGGGGTCGAAATCGTAGAGATCCGCCCCAACTGGCTGCATCAATCATTGCCCGCCGGCACCCGTATCAGCCCGCGCATTCGTCGCTCACGGCTGCAACAACGGTTGACCACCTGACCAACCGGCTAATAAAAGTCATTTAACAGGACCATTTCTCTACGTTTCTTCGCTACAATCTCCCCCCGATTATAAGGACGTCTCCTGATCGGGCCTCGCAGCATCGCTAATGCGCTTGTATTAGCTCCCCCGCACCGCCCACAGAGAGCCGCCCACACAGATCGAGTGAAGCTGGCGCGCTTGCTGTTTCTCCTGCAAACCACCGCTTTTCGCGAATCTGCCAGAGCTGCCATTGCGCTCGGTCACTGAGCTGTTTGCCCGTTTTGCCGGTCATGTACTCCATGTCGGCATTGATTCCTCGGGCCCGGTGCCAGGCTGAGGCAGCCCTTTTTTGAGGTTCACGTCTTCAAAAGAGCGTGAAAAAACGGGTTTTCACAACTTCACAAGAGTGTGGCGAGCAAATGAATAGTTTTGCGTTTGAAAATGCACTATTAGCGTCTACAACAGCCCAACTACACAGGACTGAGCACTCCTCAAGAACTGGAGCCTGAAGCCTGTCCGCTACGGATTTGGTTGCACAAACGGACGCCTTGACCATAAGTCGAATTGCCTCCGGCACGCTGAAGTGAGTTCATACGAGCCTCAGGCCGGTTGGTAGCGTCCGTCGAAGTTGCGAAAAATTGCGAAGATTCGGACATGGCGATCCTGGCCATGGGTGACCTGGGGCTTTATTTGAAGCATGCCCCGTAACTCCTGGCAGCTATGCCGTCAATTTGGTGCTGCAGATTTTGGAGACGCGTTAAATGGCGCATAACGAAGCAGTCGACGTGGTACTGGTTGGGGCGGGCATCATGAGTGCCACCCTGGCTGTACTGCTCAAAGAGCTCGACCCCGCGATCAAGCTGGAAGTCGTCGAGCTGATGGATTCGGGTGCGGCGGAGAGTTCCAACCCGTGGAACAACGCCGGTACCGGTCACGCCGGGCTGTGTGAGCTGAACTACACGCCACAGGCCGCCGACGGCACTGTCGACATCAAGAAAGCCGTGCACATCAACACCCAGTTCGAGGTGTCGAAGCAGTTTTGGTCTTATCTGACCCAAAAAAGCACATTCGGCTCGTCCAAAACCTTCATCAGCCCAGTGCCGCACCTGAGCTTCGTGCAGGGTGACAGCGGCGTTTCGTTCCTGAAAAAACGTTTCGAAAAGCTGCACAAGCATCACGCCTTCGCGGATATGGAATACACCGAAGACAAGGCAAAAATGGCCGAGTGGATGCCATTGATGATGCCAGGCCGTGCGGCTGACGAAGTCATCGCCGCAACCCGCGTGATGAACGGTACCGACGTCAACTTCGGCAACCTGACCAATCAATTGCTCCAGCATCTGAGCAGCGCACCCGATGCCCAGGTCAAGTACTGCAAACGCGTCACCGGCCTCAAGCGTAACAAAGGCGGCTGGACCGTCAGCATCAAGGACGTGAACACTGGCAACTCCCGCGATGTAGACGCTAAATTCGTCTTCCTCGGCGCCGGTGGTGCTGCGCTGCCATTGCTGCAAGCTTCAGGTATCGAAGAAAGCAAAGGCTTCGGTGGTTTCCCGATCAGTGGGCAATGGCTGCGTTGCGATAACCCGGAAGTAGTCAAACACCACCAGGCCAAGGTTTACAGCCAGGCTGCGGTGGGTTCGCCACCGATGTCGGTGCCGCACCTGGACACCCGTGTCGTCGATGGCAAGAAGTCCCTGCTGTTCGGACCTTACGCCGGTTTCACCACCAAGTTCCTCAAGCACGGCTCGTTCATGGACCTGCCGATGTCGGTTCGCGCCGGCAACATCGGCCCGATGCTGGCTGTGGCCAAAAACAACATGGACCTGACCAAGTACCTGGTGAGCGAAGTGATGCAGTCGATGGAGCAGCGTCTTGAGTCCCTGCGTCGCTTCTACCCTGAAGCCAAGGCTGAAGACTGGCGCTTGGAAGTGGCCGGTCAGCGCGTGCAGATCATCAAGAAAGACCCGAAGAAAGGCGGCGTTCTGCAGTTCGGTACCGAACTGGTCGCAGCCAAGGACGGTTCTTTGGCCGCTCTGCTCGGTGCCTCGCCTGGTGCGTCGGTCACTGTTTCGATCATGCTTGAGCTGATCGAACGCTGCTTTCCGGAAAAAACCAAAGGCGTTTGGGCAACCAAACTCAAGGAAATTTTCCCGGCTCGGGAGAAGGTTCTGGAAACCGACGCTGCGCTGTATCGCAAGATCAACACGCAGAACAACGTCGCTCTGGAACTGGTTGAAGAAAGCAGCGAGACCGAAAGCTACGCTTGAGTCTTAAATACTTTTCGGGGTATTTAACAGTCGCCAAAAGCCCCTGATCGCGAGATCAGGGGCTTTTTAGTTATTGCGCTGTAAAGAGCAATGCCGTGAGACACATCAAAGATGTTTATTTCATAATGAACTTGATACGCGTGCCGCCATTGCGGACATACTCATCATTATCCGCAGCATCAATCAACCGGGCGCTACAATATTCGACAGGCTCACCTTTCGCCCAGCGCGAATAGGGCATTTTTGCCCAAGAGCTCATTGGTTCTTGGGGAATATGGCCAAAACTGAAATGACACCGTTTATCGCCCTGCGTATAGCTGAACGACTCACGCGCGCCCCGCGACTCAGGCAGGTAATAAGTCAGTTCCTGGCTCTCGCCTGGGTTGATGGTGAAGTCATGCCCCGCGTTATCAGGGCTCTTCGTCCAGGAAAAATCATCTCCTGGATGGATGACAGCCGAAGTCGCGTTGAAAACCTCCACGTCGACAACTTCATCCGCCGCTTGGGCGCACAAACTTGCCAGGCAGAAAAACAGTGTTAAAACCGACAATACAGCCGTGTTTTTTAGATCATCCATGATCATCCAGCTCCCTATATTTTGGTTATCTGATCGTACTGGTTATTTATAGCGAGGGTCATGAAGCCCTCACACTCAACAATAG
The DNA here is from genome assembly GCF_048515765.1 of Pseudomonas sp. H11T01. Taxonomy (NCBI): domain Bacteria; kingdom Pseudomonadati; phylum Pseudomonadota; class Gammaproteobacteria; order Pseudomonadales; family Pseudomonadaceae; genus Pseudomonas; species Pseudomonas sp. H11T01. The sequence goes on from NZ_JBLYED010000016.1 coordinate 91,037, forward strand.
CCAACAGATTAAAAGCAGCAACAGCGAAACAACGACGTTCACTGTAAGAGTCTTTACATTGCCCACGCGTAATCTTGAACTATTCAGAAGGTAACTATTAAATATTTATGAACACTGGGGGATTACTTCTCTCAGACGCCCGCAAAGGCGTCGAGAGGTGGCGCGATAGAAATCAGCCGCGAGTTTTCTGGATCAACTCGATATATTCGGCAGCATTGCGCTGATCCCGGATAAGAGCGACGAAATCTTTACCGTGCTCGTCCTTGCCGTCCAGGTCGTAACCGGCTTCGACGAAGAACGCCAAAAAGCGTTCGAAATCATCGATACGCAGGCCACGGTAGGCCTTGATCAGTTTGTGCAGGGATGGCGAAGTCGCGTCGACCGGTTCGAAATCGAGGAACAATTTGATCTGCGCATCGCCGATCTCGTCACCAATCACTTGCTTCTTATCTTTACGCATTGCCGACTCCAGCTCACAGACATTTCACGGGGCCGGCAGTTTACCCCCCGTCTGCCTCTACGCTCAACGCGCGCGTACGGCCCCAGTGTGCAAGTCAGCCCAGACGTGCCCGTTGGCATAGCTCAGAAATTGGCAATAAACCGTGTCGTTACGCAGCAGATCGATCACCACGCGGTATTGAGTCAACGGGTAATACAGGGTGAGCGTCTTGGTCTTGTCGTCGAATATCGGCTTTTTCAGGCTTTTGCTTTCGCCATCGAAATTGACCAGTACCTGATTGATGGTTGCGCCCTTGTTCAGCGCTTTGCCCTTCAGGCGGATCAACAACGGTGAAGTCACCGGGATCGGTTGTTGAGTGGACTGGCGCTGACTGCCGACCACCACCGAATACTCGGTAACCTGAAACAGTTGCTGTTGCTCCGGTTGAGCGTTACGCAGGGCCAGGTCGTCTGGAGGCAGAAATTGCGCGTGCATCGGGGCACTCAACGCCTGGGCGGCCGCCAGAGGCAGGCCAAGTAGCAGCAAACAAGCGGCCACCTTGCGAATCAGAAGGCTCATGTAAGGCTCCAAACACGGGGCCAGACACTCTACACGAGGCCTGATCACACTCGCCACCGACCTGGATCACAATACGTTGTCCTGACGATCCGGGCAGATCGCCAGACAATCGATGGGTGTTAACTAAGCGGAATCAGGGTTTGCACAACCCGCAGTCAATCAAACTGCGAACGCATCCAGGCCTGATACTCAGCCACGCCCGGCTCACCTTCGCGTGGTGCCCAATGAGCCTGCTCGCCTTCACCCACCGGCTGGTAAGGTCCGGCCTTGCATTCGAACATCAGGCTGTCGGCTTCCAGCACCACCAGACCATGAAACACCCCTGACGGCAGATCCACGCCCAGGCAATCGCCGCCGGCCTGTAGCACGCGCTTGGTCAGCACCTGGCCCGACTCGTCGAAAACCAGCAGGCCGAGGCGGCCTTTGAGTACCAACAGAGTTTCGGCCTTGTCGTCACCCAGGTGCCGATGGGGCGGGATGTAGGTAGTGGGCTGCAGGCCCACTGCCATCCGGTGACACGGCTCTTCCATTTGGTGGAAGTTGTGATGCTGCCGGCCACGGGGATTCGCCGCAGCCTTCTCAACCAGCTCGGCGAACAGTGATTGATCGAGAAAACTCGGCGTTGTCATGTCTTACATTCCTTTAACGGCGTAGATGCCCGCAGCGTTGCGCCAGTAGCCTTTGTAGTCCATGCCGTAACCGAAGATGTAGCGGTCAATGCACGGCAGGCCGACGTAGTCTGCTTTCAGATCAGGACGAGCCTTGCGGTCGTGGTCCTTGTCGATCAGCACAGCGGTGTGCACTGCACGGGCACCGGCGTGTTTGCAGAAGTCGATGATCGCGCCCAGGGTATGACCTTCGTCGAGGATGTCGTCGATGATCAGTACGTCACGGTCGATGAACGAGACTTCCGGCTTGGCTTTCCAGAACAGGTCGCCGCCGGTGGTTTCGTTGCGATAGCGGGTCGCGTGCAGGTAGGACGCTTCCAACGGGAAATTCAGATGGGTCAGCAGTTTGCCGGAGAAAATCAGACCACCGTTCATCACACAAAAAACCACTGGATTGCGCTCAGCCAGTTCTTCATTGATTTGCGCTCCGACACGGGCGATGGCCGCCTCGACTTCAGCTTCGGTGTACAGGCAGTCAGCCTCTCGCATGATTTGACGGATATGCTCGAGATCAGCGGACATGGCGCTCTCCAAGGGGGTGGCTGTTTCGGAAAAGCGGGCAAAGGTACGCATCCGGCGGAGTCAGATCAAGCGTTTCTGGACTAACGTACTGAGTGTCTATAGGACAACACCCTCGGATAGATTAATCTAGGCCGGTTTTTTTGCCCGCCGCCGGAGCCTTTCCCTATGCCCATCCGTGAGATCCGCCATCCACTGATCCGACACAAACTTGGCCTTATGCGCCGCGCAGACATTAGCACGAAGAACTTCCGTGAGCTCGCTCAGGAAGTCGGTGCCCTGCTCACCTACGAGGCCACCAAAGACCTGCCGCTCGAAAGTTACGAAATCGAAGGTTGGTGCGGCACCGTTGAAGTCGAAAAGATCGCCGGCAAGAAAATTACCGTGGTGCCGATCCTGCGCGCCGGTATCGGCATGCTCGAAGGCGTCCTCAGCCTGATCCCGGGTGCCAAGGTCAGCGCCGTAGGTGTGGCCCGCAACGAGGAAACCCTCGAAGCCCATACGTACCTTGAAAAACTGGTTCCGGAAATCGACGAACGCCTGGCCATGATCATCGACCCGATGCTCGCCACCGGCGGTTCGATGGTCGCGACCATTGATCTGCTGAAAAAGGCCGGCTGCAAGGATATCCGCGCCATGGTGTTGGTCGCCGCCCCCGAAGGTATTGCCGCTGTGGAAAAGGCTCACCCCGACGTGACCATCTACACCGCGTCCATCGATGAGCGCCTGAACGAACACGGCTACATCATTCCGGGCCTGGGTGATGCCGGCGACAAGATATTCGGTACCAAGCAGAAGGACGCTTGAGCATGCAGGACGAGTTCAACGACCCGCTCTGGCGCACGATTTTATCGGGCGCACAGATGTTGTTCGTGGCGTTTGGTGCGTTGGTGTTGATGCCGCTGATTACCGGCCTCGATCCCAACGTCGCGCTGTTCACGGCGGGCCTGGGGACTTTGCTGTTTCAAGTGGTCACTGGGCGCCAGGTGCCGGTTTTCCTGGCTTCGAGCTTTGCCTTCATCACGCCCATCATTCTCGCCAAAGGCCAGTTCGGCCTCGCCGCGACCATGGGCGGCGTGATGGCGGCGGGCTTCGTTTACACCTTTCTGGGTGTGGCGGTGAAGATCAAGGGCACTGGGTTCATTGACCGGCTGTTGCCACCCGTGGTGATCGGTCCGGTGATTATTTCCATCGGTCTGGCCATGGCGCCGATTGCCGCCAACATGGCGATGGGCAAGGCTGGCGACGGCACTGAGCTGATCCACTACCAGACGGCCATGCTGATTTCGATGCCGGCGCTGCTGACCACCTTGATCGTGGCGGTGTTCGGCAAAGGAATTTTCCGCCTGGTACCGATCATTTCCGGCGTGCTGGTAGGTTTCGCCATGGCGTTCTACTTCGGCGTGGTCGATACCGCGAAGATTGCCGCAGCACCGTGGTTCGCGCTGCCGCACTTCACCGCGCCCGAGTTCAACTGGCAGGCGATTCTGTTTATCGTTCCGGTCGCGCTGGCGCCGGCCATCGAGCATATCGGTGGGGTTATCGCAGTCGGCAGTGTCACGGGGCGTGATTACCTGAAAAAGCCCGGCCTGCACCGCACCCTGTTCGGTGATGGCATCGCCACCACTGCCGCCGGACTGCTCGGCGGCCCACCCAACACCACCTACGCCGAAGTCACCGGCGCGGTGATGCTGACCAAGAACTACAACCCGAAAATCATGACCTGGGCGGCGATCTTCGCTATCAGCCTGGCGTTTATCGGCAAGTTCGGCGCGCTGTTGCAAAGCATTCCAGTACCGGTGATGGGCGGGATTCTCTGTCTGCTGTTCGGTTCTATCGCTGCGGTGGGGATGAACACGATGATTCGCCACAAAATCGATCTGAGTGAAGCGCGCAATCTGGTGATTGTGTCGGTGACGCTGGTATTCGGGATTGGCGGCGTGCTGATCGGCACCGGGACAGGCCCGGATGACTTCGGCCTCAAAGGCATTGCCTTGTGCGCCGTGGTAGCGATTGCGTTGAACCTGATTCTGCCGGGTAACGACAGCTGGAAGCACAAGAAGGCGGATGAGTCGTTGCTCTAAGCCTTGATCGTTCCCACGCTGCGTGGGAACGATCATTACCTCACAAAGCTATCGGCGCTCGCTCGCACAGCGCGCTCAACGCATGCGCCCACTCTGGGTTGTCATTCAGACACGGCACCAGCACCAGTTCCTCACCACCCGCCTCGCGGAACTGTTCACGACCGCGGTCACCAATTTCTTCCAGCGTCTCGATGCAATCAGCGACGAACGCCGGGCACATCACCAGAATTTTCTTCACGCCCTGCTGCGCCAGCGCCTCAAGACGCGCTTCGGTGTAAGGTTCGATCCACTTGGCACGACCCAGCCGCGACTGGAACGACACCGACCACTTACCCTCCGGCAACCCCATGCGCTGCGCAAAGGCCTCGGCCGTGCGCAGGCACTGGCCGCGATAACAGGTCGCAACCACCTCCGGCGGCGCATCACGGCAGCAATCGCCTGCGCCTTCGAAGCTATGACCAGGGTTGAGCTTCTTCAAGTGCCGCTCTGGCAAGCCATGAAAACTCAGTAGCAGGTGATCGAAATCCTGCTCTAAATGCGGCCTGGCACTGGCCACCAAGGCGTCGAGGTATTCCGGCTGATCGTAGAACGGCTGCAAGATCGAGAACTGCACGTCCAGCTTCTTATCTCGCACTACCCGTTTGGCCTCCTCGATCACTGTGGTCACGGTGCTGTCGGCGAACTGCGGGTAGAGCGGCGCCAGCGTCACTTTCTTCACGCCTTGGGCCGCCATGCGGGTCAGCACCGTTTCGATCGACGGCTCTCCGTAACGCATCGCCAATTCCACCGGGCCTTGCTTCCACTGTGCGGTCATTGCCTGTTGCAGGCGGCGGCTGAGCACCACCAGCGGCGAACCCTCATCCCACCAAATCGAGGCATAGGCGTGGGCAGACTGCTCAGGGCGCTTGATCAGAATCAGCGAGACCAACAAACGCCGTACCGGCCATGGCAGGTCAATGACGTAGGGATCCATCAGAAATTGATTGAGGTAGCTGCGCACATCTGCCACTGAAGTGGAAGCTGGCGAGCCCAGGTTGACCAGGAGCAACGCGTGATCGGTCATGCAACGTCCTATTTCAAAGGCGGCTGGATAAATCGTCCAGGGCCGCGCGCAAATCAGTGAACTGGAAAGTGAAACCCGCCGCCAACAAACGCGTTGGTGTGGCCCGCTGCCCCCCCAGCAACAACAGTGACAACTCACCCAGACCAACACGCAAAGCGAAGGCCGGTATCGGCACTATCGCCGGTCGGTGCAACACACTGCCCAGGGTTTTGGCGAACTCGCGATTACGGACCGGCTTCGGCGCGCAGGCATTATAAGGACCGCTTACGCCATTCTGATTCAGAAGAAAATCAATCAGGGCGATTTGATCATTGATATGAATCCACGGCATCCACTGCCGACCACTGCCGATCGGCCCGCCCAGCGCGAGTTTGAACGGCAATAACAGGCGCGACAAAAAGCCGCCCTCGGCGCTCAGCACCAGCCCGGTGCGGATCAGTACCACGCGAATGCCCATGGCCTCGGCCCGTTGCGCGGTCTCTTCCCAGGCAATACACAACTGACTGGCAAAGTCCTCACTGACCGGAGGCGACACCTCGGTCAACACTCGCTCACCGCCATCGCCATACCAACCCACTGCAGAACCGGAAATCAGTACTTGAGGTTTCTGCTCGCGACTTTCCAGCCAGGCAAGCAGCGTTTCGGTCAGGCTGATCCGGCTGCTCCAGAGCAATGCCTTACGCCTGTGGGTCCAGGGCCGATCGACAATCGGCGCACCGGCGAGATTGATCACCGCGTCGACCGGCTCCGGGCCAACCTCCTCGAGCCGACTTATTCCACGCACCTGGACACCACAGAGTTTGGCCACCTTTTCGGGTCGGCGACTCCATACGGTCAAACGGTGGCCTTGGGTCAACCAGTGTCGGCAGAGCTGACGTCCTATCAAACCAGTACCGCCGGTCAGCAATATGTGCATGACATCTTCCTCGCGTGGCGTTTTACCTTGATCACTAGTCTATTTTTATAAGCAGGGATCTTTTAAATCAGGCAGGCTCTGTGATTAACAATAGGCCAAGCTGTCAGATCGAGAACGTTAAAAGTTATACCAAAAAACAATATTGTACAGGTTTGAGCCACGGAGTAGTCTGTACAGAAAGGTAAACGAGGCCCCTATGACTGTACCCATCGCAATCATTGGCACCGGCATCGCCGGACTCTCAGCTGCCCAGGCGCTTCGCGATACCGGGTACGAAGTGCAGCTTTTCGATAAAAGCCGTGGCAGCGGCGGACGCATGTCGAGCAAGCGCAGTGACGCTGGCGCACTGGACATGGGTGCGCAGTATTTCACCGCCCGCGACCGCCGCTTCGTCATCGAAGTCCAGCGCTGGCAGGCCAATGGCTGGGTCGCCGAATGGACTCCGCAGCTCTATAACTTCCACGGTGGCCAGCTCACCCTGTCGCCTGACGAACAGACCCGCTGGGTCGGTACTCCGCGCATGAGCGCGATCACCCGCGCGCTGATTGGCGACATGGAAGTGCATTTCGCTTGCCGTATCACCGAGGTCTACCGCGGCGAACAGCATTGGCATCTGCAGGACGCCGAAGGGTTCACCCACGGCCCTTTCAGTCATGTGATTATCGCCACTCCTGCGCCTCAAGCCACTGCCCTGCTGGCTTCCGCGCCGAAACTGGCCGGTGCCGCTGCTGGCGTGAAAATGGACCCCACCTGGGCCGTCGCCCTGGCGTTCGAAACACCGCTGGATACCCCAATGGAAGGCTGCTTCGTACAGGACAGCCCGCTTGACTGGCTGGCTCGCAACCGTAGCAAGCCGGGACGCGACACCACGCTCGATACGTGGGTATTGCACGCTACCAGCACCTGGAGCAGGCAGCATATCGACCTGCCCAAGGAACAAGTGATCGAGCAACTGCACGGGGCTTTCGCCGAGCTACTGCAAAGCGCCATGCCCGCGCCGACCTTCAGTCTCGCCCACCGCTGGCTCTACGCCCGCCCGGCCGGCAGTCATGAATGGGGGGCGCTGGCCGATGCTGATCTAGGTCTGTATGTGTGTGGCGATTGGTGCCTTACCGGACGTGTGGAAGGGGCTTGGCTCAGCGGTCAGGAAGCCGCCCGACGCCTGCACCAACATCTGCAGTAAATCGCATCAACCCGCGCAAATGGCTGCTGCCGAAATGGACAGCAGCCCATCCACCTCCTTCGATGTTTGACCTTGATTTGCAACTCGATCAGCCATCAAATACCTATACAAACGATTTGACTTGTACATCTTTGAACCTATGATGAACTAAAGTTGTACAGAGCAAAAAATCTGTACAGATTTAGATCAGAGGTTTCCCCATGCCCAGCGACCCTGCTGCGACCAGACCGAAAATCGCTGTCAGCGCGTGCCTGATGGGCGCCGAAGTCCGTTACAACGGTGGGCACAAGCAATCGCACTTGTGCAGTCGCACCCTCACGGATTATTTCGATTTCATCCCGGTTTGCCCGGAAGTCGCCATCGGCCTGGGCATTCCCCGCGAGCCTATTCGCCTGACAGGTGATCCTCGGCAACCTCACGCCGTCGGCACGGTTCATCACGATATCGATGTCACTCAACCACTGGCTGATTACGGTCAGAAAATGGCGACCGAACTGAATGACATCTGCGGCTATATCTTCATGCAGAAATCACCCTCCTGCGGTCTGGAACGGGTCAAGGTCTATCAGGACAACGGTATGCCGATTGATGGCGGTGGTCGCGGAATCTACGCCCAGGCGTTTTGCGCGTTGCATCCTGACCTGCCGGTAGAAGAAGACGGCCGCCTCAATGACCCGGTTCTGCGGGAAAACTTTCTGACCCGGGTTTTCGCCTATGCAGCCTGGCAGCAGTTACTGCAAGAAGGCCTGAGCCGCCGTGGCCTGACCGAGTTTCACTCGCGCTATAAATACTTGCTCATGGCCCATAACCCGGTGCAATACAAAACCCTGGGCAACCTGCTCGGCAGCATGGGTAAATCCGACCCCAACCAGCTCGGCCCGCGCTATTTCAGCGCGCTGATGGCTGCGCTGAAAAAATGCGCCACCCGCCGCACCCACACCAATGTTCTGCAACACCTCAGTGGTTACTTCAAACAAGCCATCAGTGCTGAAGACAAGCGGGAAATGCAGCACGTCATCGGCCAATACCTTCACGGCATCGTGCCGCTGGTGGTGCCATTAACGCTCCTCAAACACCACCTGCGCCAACACCCCGATCCCTATGTCGCGCAGCAGGTTTATCTACAACCACACCCGGAAAATCTCAGTCTGCGAAATGCGATTTAGACCATGACCAAGCCCAACACCACAGCCAATGACGATTCCGGCGCCGACTACCAACAGGCATTGGAGGAAGGCTGGCTGCCGATTCGCGAAGTCGCCCGCCAGACCGGCGTCAACGCGGTCACATTGCGGGCCTGGGAGCGCCGTTACGGTTTGATCGTGCCCCAGCGCACGCCCAAAGGTCATCGGCTGTTCTCGACCGAGCATGTACAGCGCATTCTGACGATTTTGACCTGGCTCAACCGTGGGGTTGCCGTCAGCCAGGTCAAGCAACTGCTCGACACCCCGCAGGCCTTCGCCCAGCCTGCTGAAAACGACTGGCACGCGCTGCGTCAGAACCTGATGCACGCCATCAGCCAGTTGGCCGAACGCCAGGTCGACGACACCTTCAACCAGGCCATGTCGCTCTACCCGCCGCGAACCTTGTGCGAACGATTGTTGATGCCGCTGCTGGCAGACCTTGAGCAGCGCTGGCAGGGCCAGTTCGGTACGCAGATGGAGCGGGTGTTTTTCCATTCATGGCTACGCAGCAAGTTCGGCGCAAGGATCTACCATAACAACCGCCAGTTGCGCGGAGCGCCGCTGCTGCTGATCAACCACTCAGACCTGCCGCTGGAGCCCTATCTATGGCTTACCGCCTGGTTGGTGAGCAGCGCCGATTGCCCCGTTGAAGTCTTCGACTGGCCGCTGCCCGCTGGTGAACTGGCCCTGGCAGTCGATCATCTGCAAGCCCGTGGTGTGCTGCTTTATTCGAGCAACACGATAAATTTGAGCCACCTGCCGAAACTTCTGAACGGTATCAGTTGCCCAAAAATCATTGCTGGACCGACGGTGTGCATCCACCACGCCGAGTTATCCGTTAAAACCACTGAAATTGCTGATTTATCCTTGGCCGAAGATCCTTTGTCGGCTCACCAAGGACTGGTTCAGCGTGGGCTAATTTAATGTTCTTCCTGGAACGACCATGCAATTGATCTGGCTGCGCAGCGACCTGCGCGTACATGACAACACTGCCCTTGCGGCCGCGGCAGAACGCGGCCCGACGGTGGCCGTGTATCTGCTGAGCCCGGAGCAATGGCAGGCCCACGACGACGCTGCGTGCAAGGTGGACTTCTGGCTGCGTAATCTGCGCGAGTTGAGCAAAACCCTGGGCGAGCTGAACATCCCCTTGCTGATCCGTCACGCCGCTACGTGGGAACAGGCGCCGCAGGTATTGCTCGAGTTATGCCAGCAATTGCACGTTCAGGCGCTGCATGTGAACGAGGAATACGGCATCCATGAAACCCGTCGTGATGCAGCAGCGGCTCACGTGGTAGAAGCCCATGGTGTGACCTTTTACAGCCACTTCGATCAATTGCTGTTCAAGCCCGGCAGCGTGCTGACCAAAACCGGCAGCTGGTTTCAGGTCTTCAGTCAGTTTCGAAAAGTCTGTTATGCCCGATTGCACAGCGGGTTGCCTCCATTGCTCAAGACGCCCAAAACCCAGTTGCCAATGAGCATCACCAGCGACCCCGTGCCGTCGCAGGTCGATGGTTTCGCGACACCCAGCGAGACGTTGCGCAGCCTCTGGCCTGCAGGTGAAACCGAAGCACTACGCCGTCTGGAGAACTTTGCCGACCGGCAGATCAACCACTACAAAAACGAACGGGACTTTCCGGCCAAGCCTGGCACCAGTCAATTGTCCGCCTACCTGGCTGCGGGAGTGATTTCTGCGCGGCAGTGCTTGCACGCCGCCTTGCAAAGTAACCGGGGTGAATTCGAAAGCGGCAATGTCGGCGCCGTTACCTGGATCAACGAGCTGCTGTGGCGCGAGTTCTACAAACATATTCTGGTGGGTTACCCTCGAGTTTCCCGGCACCGCGCGTTTCGTCCCCAAACCGAAGCCCTTGCCTGGCGCGATGCCCCCGAAGAACTGGCCGCCTGGCAGCAGGCCCGGACCGGTCTGCCGATCATCGACGCCGCCATGCGCCAATTGTTGGAAACCGGTTGGATGCACAATCGCCTGCGGATGGTCGTGGCGATGTTTCTGACCAAGAACCTGCTAATCGACTGGCGTGAGGGTGAGCGCTTCTTCATGCGCCACTTGATCGACGGCGACCTTGCAGCGAACAACGGCGGTTGGCAGTGGAGTTCGTCTACCGGCACCGATTCGGCGCCCTACTTCCGGATCTTCAATCCGTTGAGCCAATCGGAGAAGTTCGATGCGCAAGGGCTGTTCATCAAGCACTGGCTCCCGGAACTGGCCGCGATAAACAAGAAAGATCTCCACAACCCGGCCGCCACAGGCGGGCTATTCGGCGCGGCCGACTATCCGCAGCCGATGGTCAATCTGAGCCAGTCTCGTGAACGGGCACTGGCTGCGTTCAAGAACCTGCCCTCACGACAGGATGCCGGAGGTGGGTATGAGTGATTTTAAAAGGAGAATGGGATGAGTCGTACACCTCCACGTCGTATCTGGCTAACCGGAGCCAGCAACGGAATCGGTGCCGCACTGGCCGAAGAACTGCTCAAATCCGGTGTGCAGCTCGCCGTCAGCGCACGAGCGGTCGCACCACTGGAAGAATTGTCCTCCCGTTATCCAGGGCAAGTGCTGCTGGTGCCCGCCGATCTCACCAATAGCCAGCAGGTGCGGGAGATCGGCGAGCGCATCGCCGAGGTATGGGGCTCACTCGACAGCGTCATTCTCAATGCCGGCACCTGTGAATATGTCGATGCCAGGCAGTTCGACACGTCGATCATCGAACATGTAATACGCACCAATCTGCTCGCCAGTAATTACTGCATCGAAGCCGCGCTGCCCCTGTTGCGCGCAGGGAACCAACCGCATCTGGTGGGTATCGCCAGCTCGGTGACCTACCTGCCGCTGCCGCGAGCCGAAGCCTATGGCACTGCCAAAGCTGGCTTGCGCTATCTGTTTGAGTCCCTGCGCAACGACTGGGCACCCGAAGGCATTGACGTCACCGTGGTCAGCCCTGGCTTCGTCGACACCCCTTTGACCGAGATAAACGACTTCCCCATGCCGGCGAGTTGGCCGGCGGACAAAGCCGCACGGCATATCCTGGAGAAGATCCAGGATCGCCCCTTGGAAGTCGCTTTTCCGGCGTTGTTCATGGCAGAGTTCTGGCCGCTGTCAACGCTTCCCATTCGGACGGACAAGCCTATGGTCCGAAACGGACCGCCGAACAAGGACAAGCCGTGAGCCGATAAGCGTCAGTTCACCGAACGTCCGTCAGCCCTTTCACACAGCACAGGCGCGCTGCCTTACACTGCGCGCCATGAACACTATTCCTCTCACTCAAATCGCCGAACCGGCGATCACCTGCTCCACGTGCGCGGCCTGCTGCTGCCAACTGGAAGTCATGCTGATCACCGACACCGGTGTGCCTGAACGCTTTATCGACACTGACGATTGGGGCGGGGAAGTCATGTTGCGTCTGGATGACGGCTGGTGCGCCGCGCTGGATCGCAACACCATGATGTGCACCATCTACGAGAAACGCCCGCTGATCTGTCGCGAGTTCGAGATGGGCGAAGCGGATTGCATCAACGAACGCAAAGGGATTGCTACGGCGTATCGTTGAATCCCAAGCGCACGCATAGATGGCGAGAGGGCTTGCTCCCTCGCCACAGTATGACTCTGCAAAATTTACAAGGGCATCGTGTAATGCAGCGCGTAGCTCTCTATACCGTCGTTATGTCTGTTGATGCTGGCGTTGGAATAGTGAGTCACGCGAATGCCGACTTCATGTCCACCGGTAAAGCGCAGGCCGCAACCGAGGCGGTCTTCGAACTCAAACGCCGACCCCAACTTGTTGTCTTCCACTTCGGTATGGGCGAACACTGACAGACCAATCCCCGCCTCGACATACGGTTTGACGGTTTCGCCGGCGAACTCATAAACCAGTACCGGTGAGAATGACAGACTGTGATTGTTCGGCTTCTTGTCGCCGTTCCAAAACGTATAGGCGCCGCTCCAATAGCCGGTCAGACGACCGACATCACTCTGTAGCCAGCTCTTGTCCCAATCCAATTGCATGCCCAGGCGGTAGGTCTGGGTCGAGTCGGTGGTCTGGCCAACCGCGAACTCCACACCGGCAGCCTGTGCCGAAAAACTTTGCCCCAACATTGCGGCCGCAAGCGCAGCCAAACAGAACAGTCGCTTCATGAGAAACATCCTTTTCCGAACGTTTTCGTATGGTTTTGTATTACTCAACAGACTAGCTATAGAAGCGATCGCAGACGCAGAAACTCAGGCTTTTTTATTTGCCTTTTTTTCAGGATTTTTTACCAGGAAAAGCTTCTCACAACACCTGACTCACTCCATAGCAGCGGCAAAATATTTCTGAGGTGCTCAGGACTGGCACTGGTCCAGAACTGCGCTTCGCGTGCCGGGCCTTGGGCGAGCAATTCACGCTCGGCGAGCAAGCGTTGAAGTTGTCGGGCGACGGCGGCGCCAGTATCGATCAGGCTGATGTCGTCCGCGAGCATCTGCTTGAGCAATGGCTTGAGAAAGGGATAGTGGGTGCAGCCGAGGATAATCGTGTCGCACCCCGCCGCCAGCAAGGGCTCGAGATAGCCGTGCAGTAACTGGCGAAGCGCAGGACTGTGCAGATCACCTGCCTCAATCAGTTCAACCAGCCCCGGGCACGGCTGAGTGATGACCCGCACATCGGTGGCGAAACGATCGAGTAATGCGACGAACTTTGCGCTCTGTAAGGTCCCGGTGGTCGCCAGCACGCCGACCACGCCACTGCGGGTCGCCGCTGCCGCCGGCTTGACCGCAGGTTCCATGCCGACGATAGGCCAGTCCGGGTAATCGCGACGCAAGTCCGCAACACCGGCCACCGTCGCCGTGTTGCAAGCCAGTACCAATGCTTTGGCGCCCTGTTGCGCGAAGAATTCGGCCATCACGCTGCAGCGCTGGCGAATGAACTCCGGGGTCTTCTCACCGTAGGGAATATTGCCGCAATCGCCGACGTACAGCAGCGACTCGTTGGGCAACAGGCGCTGGATCTCACCCAGCACCGACAGACCGCCGACGCCGGAGTCGAACACACCAATCGGCGCTTCACGCATGTTTTGGCCCACAGACACTGCAACCTGGATCACGCTTGACCCGCAGTTCACGAAAACGCGTGCCCAAGGCATCGATCAACAGCAAACGCCCCACCAGCGGCTCGCCGAAGCCAACCAACAGCTTCAACGCCTCAAGGGCTTGCAGACTACCGATCAGCCCCACCAGCGGACCGAGCACCCCGGCTTCGCTGCAGGTCAATTCGGCTTCGCTGCCGTGCCCATACAAGCAGTGGTAACAGGGACTTTCGGGCCGTCGCGGATCGAACACCGACAATTGCCCTTCCAGGCGAATCGCCGCGCCGCTGACCAAGGGTTTGCTCGCCGCCACGCAGGCCGCATTCACCGCTTCGCGAGTAGAAAAGTTATCGGAGCAATCGAGCACCAGATCGACCGCAGCGATGGTACCCGCCAGCGAATCTTCATCCAGCGCAGAACGATGGGCGATCAACTGAATCTCTGGATTAATCGCGCTCAAGCGACGAATCGCCGAGTCGACCTTGCTCAAGCCAACGCTGTCAGTGTCATGAATGATCTGCCGTTGCAGGTTGGTCAGATCAACCGTGTCGAAGTCCGCCAGATGCAGCTCGCCAACCCCCGCCGCCGCCAGGTACAAGGCCACCGGCGCGCCGAGACCGCCGAGGCCGACGATCAATACGCGGCTGCTTTTCAGGCGCAACTGACCGTCGATGTCGACGTGCTGCAGCAGAATCTGCCGGCTATAGCGCAACAACTCCTGATCATTCAGCACGGCAGACGCCCCAGACTGATACGCTCGTGGCCGCCCAGGTCTTTACGACTGTGGACTTCTTCAAAGCCTTGAGCCAGCAGCAAATCACGCACTGCCAGTGCCTGATCGTAGCCATGTTCAAGCATCAACCAGCCGCCCGCTTCCAGGTGCTTGGGTGACCGGGCGATGATCAGACGCAAATCGTCGAGCCCGTCCACGCCCGCCACCAGCGCGCTGGCCGGCTCGAAACGCACATCGCCGGCCACCAGATGCGGGTCGGCATCGGCAATGTACGGAGGGTTACTGATAATCAGCTGAAAACGATGATCTTCCAGCGCGCTGAACCAATGGCTGCTCAGCACCGTTGCGTTACTCAGGTGCAGACGCTGGCGATTGCGTTCGGCCAGGGCCACGGCTTCCAGCACTCGGTCTACCGCTGTGACGTGCCAGGCCGGACGCTCGCTGGCCAGGGCCAAGGCAATTGCGCCACTGCCGGTCCCCAGATCGAGCACCTTGGCGGGCGTGGCTGGCAACAGCTCCAGCGCGGCCTCGACCAGCAGTTCAGTATCCGGACGCGGAATCAGCGTATGCGGTGCGACTTCCAGGTCCAGCTTCCAGAAACCCTGCTGGCCGAGAATATAGGCCACCGGCTCGCCGGAGCGACGGCGCTGCAAATAGTCGGCAAAGGTCAGCGCGGCTTCGCTGCTGACAATTCGTTCTGGCCAGGTGTGCAGAAAACTGCGGGATTTGCCCAGCGCAGCCGCCAGCAACAATTCGGCATCCAGACGAGCCGTAGGCGAATCGGGCAGTTCGGCTGCGCGTAACAAGCTGGCAATAATCGTCATTTACTCACCTATTGCTGCCAGTTGATCAGCCTGATACTCAGCCAGCAATGGCTCGATTACCGCATCGACGCCGCCCGCGAGAATTTCATCGAGCGAATACAGGGTCAGGTTGACCCGGTGATCGGTCACCCGGCCCTGGGCAAAGTTATAGGTGCGGATCCGCTCGGAGCGATCACCCGACCCCACCAGCAATTTACGCTCGCTGGCAATGGCATTGGCTGCGGCACTGGTCTGCTGGTCATTCAACTTGGCCGACAGCCAGGACATGGCCCGCGCGCGGTTCTTGTGCTGGGAGCGTTCCTCCTGACACTCAACCACGATCCCCGAAGGAAGGTGAGTGATGCGAATCGCCGAATCGGTCTTGTTGACGTGCTGACCACCGGCACCGGAAGAGCGATAGGTATCAACCCGCAGATCCGCCGGGTTGATCTCGATGGCTTCCTGTTCATCCGGCTCAGGCAACACCGCGACGGTGCAAGCGGACGTGTGGATACGGCCTTGGGATTCAGTCGCCGGGACGCGTTGTACGCGATGAGCGCCGGATTCGAATTTCAACTTGCCATAGACATTGTCGCCTTCGACCCGGGCGATGACTTCTTTGTAGCCGCCATGCTCGCCCTCGTTTTCCGAGAGAATTTCCACCCGCCAGCCGCGACGCTCGGCGTAGCGCGAATACATACGGAACAGGTCGCCGGAGAAAATTGCCGCTTCGTCACCCCCGGTGCCGGCGCGAATTTCGAGGAACACGTTGCGCCCATCATTAGGATCCTTGGGCAGCAGCATGCGTTGCAGGTCGCCTTCGAGCTCGATCAGCCGCTCTTTGGCTTCGCGCACTTCTTCAACGGCCATTTCGCGCATGTCTGGATCGCTGTCCTTGAGCAGCGCCTGGGCACCTTCAAGGTCGCCCTGAACCTTGAGCAGCTGTTTATAGGTGGCGACAATCGGTTCAACTTCCGCGTACTCCTTGGAATAGGTGCGGAACTTGTTCTGGTCGGAAATGACTTCGCCATCGCCAAGCAAGGCGGTCAGTTCCTCGAAACGGTCCTGGAGGATGTCCAGCTTATTGAGCAGTGACGCTTTCATTGCGGTTTTTTATCCGAAAAGCTATCCGATGAGCCCTCACCGAGGGCAAAAAGTTCCTGGGCCATGGCCAGCGCATCGAGGCGACCTTCGGCGGACAGCTTTTTCAGCTGCACACTCGGCGCATGCAACAATTTGTTGGTCAGGCCGCGCGCCAGTTGCACCAGCACGTCTTCGGCGCTGCTGCCGTTGGCCAGCATGCGCTGCGCTTTTTGCAATTCTTCGTCGCGCATGCGTTCGCCTTGCTGACGGTAGGCCTTGAGCACATCCACTGCCGCCAGTTCACGCAAGCGCGCCATGAAGTCGTCGGCGCCGATGGACACCATCTCTTCAGCCGCTTGCGCAGCACCCTGACGGCTCTTGAGGTTTTCGGCGACCACTTCGTGGAGATCGTCGACGCTATAGAGGTAAACGTCGTCCAGCTCGCCCACTTCCGGCTCGATATCGCGTGGCACAGCGATATCGACCATGAAAATCGGTTTGTGCTTACGCAGCTTCAATGCGCTCTCGACCGCGCCCTTACCGAGAATCGGCAACTGACTGGCCGTGGAGCTGATAACGATGTCGCTGCGAACCAGTTCTGCCGGAATATCCGAAAGCAGCACTGCATGAGCACCGAACTGCTCGGCCAGAATGCTTGCGCGCTCCAGTGTGCGGTTGGCGACCACGATACGCTTGACGCCAAGCTCATGCAGATGTCGGGCGACCAGCGTGATGGTTTCACCGGCACCAATCAACAAGGCCTGGCTACGCTGCAAGTCGCTGAAAATCTGTTTTGCCAGGCTGACGGCGGCGAAAGCCACCGACACCGGGTTTTCGCCGATGGCGGTGTCGGTACGCACCTGTTTGGCCGCATTGAATGTGGCCTGGAACAAACGTCCGAGCAAAGGACCAATGGTGCCGGCCTCGCGGGCCACGGCATAGGCCGACTTCATCTGACCAAGAATCTGCGGTTCGCCCAGCACCAGCGAGTCTAGCCCCGAGGCCACACGCATCATGTGACGAACTGCCGCATCATCTTCATGCACATAAGCGCTGGCGCGCAGCTCGTCGAGACTCAAATGGTGGTAATCGGCCAGCCAGCGCAGCACGTTGTCAGACGAAAGGTGATCCTGCTCTATATACAGCTCACTGCGATTGCAGGTGGAGAGGATCGCAGCTTCGCGACTGTCGGTGAGGCGGCAGAGCTGCTGCAAGGCCTCAACCAACTGCTCAGGGGTAAAGGCCACGCGCTCGCGGACGTCTACTGAAGCAGTCTTGTGGTTAATACCGAGTGCAAGGAAGGCCATTCAAGGTCGCTGATGATGTCGAGAAGCCGCCAATTGTCCTACTTCGCCAGATTCAGAACAACCATTGCCGATTTTTTATCCCTGGCAGGCCGGTTATGTTTGGGCTATCGCTTGTGTCATGATGATCCGACCGCAGGTTAGTCGTCCTCTTCCTATATGAATAGATCCTCCGCGTTGCTCCTCGCATTTGTCTTCCTAAGCGGCTGCCAGGCCTTGGCCCCCGTATCACCGGACGGTAAGCCGCCAGTCGAAGGCAGCACTCCGGCCCCTGAAAAGCCCAAGGTTTACAGTCCGTTCAGCGAAGAGACAATCTTCAGCCTGCTGAGCGCAGAACTGGCTGGCCAGCGCAATCGTTACGACATTGCCCTGGATAACTACGTCACCCAGGCCATCAATACTCAGGATCCGGGGATCTCCGAGCGGGCCTTCCGTATCGCCGAATACCTGGGCGCCGATCAGGCAGCGCTGGACACCTCGCTGATCTGGGCGAAAAACGCTCCGGACGATCTGGAGGCGCAACGTGCAGCGGCCGTTCAACTGGCACGCAGCGGGCGTTATGACGATTCCATGGTCTACATGGAGAAAGTCCTGCAAGGCAAAGGCGACACCCATTTCGACTTTCTTGCCTTGTCTGCCGCCGATACCGATCAAGACACCCGCAACGGCCTGATGAAAAGTTTTGACCGTTTGTTGCAGAAACACCCGCACAACGGCCAGTTGATTTTCGGCAAAGCGCTGTTACTGCAACAGAATGGAGACTCCGAAGGCGCGCTGACCCTCCTTGAGAAAAACCCACCAGAAGAAGGCGAAATAGCGCCGTTGCTGCTCCGTGCCCGCTTGCTGCAAAGCTTGAATCGCGGCAAGGAAGCATTGCCACTGCTGCAAAAAAGCATCCGCAAATACCCCGACGACAAGCGCCTGCGCCTGACGTATGCACGCATGCTGGTCGAACAGGACCGCATGAACGACGCCAAAGTCGAGTTCTCCAGCCTGGTCCAGCAATATCCGGAAGATGATGAATTGCGTTACTCCCTGGCACTGGTCTGCCTGGAAGCCAAGGCCTGGGAAGAGGCCAAGGGTTATCTGGAAGACCTGGTTGCCCGCGAAAGCCACGTCGATTCAGCTCACCTGAACCTGGGTCGTATCGCCGAAGAACGCAACGACCCGCAAGGCGCACTGATCGAGTACGCCCAGGTCGGCCCGGGCAATGACTACTTGCCCGCACAACTGCGTCAGGCCGATATTCTGATGAATAATGGTCGCACTGCCGAAGCTGAAAGCCGTTTGGCCGCCGCCCGCGGCGCTCAACCCGATTACGCGATTCAGCTGTACCTGGTCGAAGTCGAGACCTTGTCCGCCAACAAACAGGACGATCGCGCCTGGAAAGTGCTGCAGCAAGCCTTGCAGCAATACCCGGACGACTTGAATCTGCTGTATACCCGTGCCATGCAGGCGGAAAAACGCAACGACCTGGCGCAGATGGAAAAAGACCTGCGACTGATCATCAAGCGCGACCCGGACAACGCCATGGCGCTGAACGCCCTCGGCTACACCTTGTCGGACCGTACGACACGTTATGCCGAAGCCAAGGCGCTGATCGAACAGGCTCATCAGCTGAATCCGGAAGACCCGGCAGTACTCGACAGCCTCGGCTGGGTGAACTTCCGCCTGGGCAACCTCGACGAAGCAGAACGACTGCTGCGTCAGGCCCTTGAGCGTTTCCCCGATCAGGAAGTCGCGGCCCACCTGGGCGAAGTCCTGTGGGCCAATGGCAAACAACGCGAAGCCAAGCAAATCTGGGGCAAATTCCTCAAGGATCAGCCTGACAGCCCTACCCTGCGCAGCACCATCAAGCGCCTGACCGGATCCGAGACTCTTTAAGATTATGTTTTTGCGCCACGTTATCGTTTTCAGCTTTATCGCCCTGCTCGCCGGCTGCGCGGGCTTTGGCGCCCGTGAATCCGTAGAGGGTCATGGCAATCCTGCGCAATGGCGCGAACACAAACAGCAACTGAGCAGCCTCGATGGCTGGCAGATCAGTGGCAAGGTCGGTATTCGCGCCCCGAAAGACTCGGGCAGCGGCACCTTGTTCTGGCTGCAGCGTCAGGACTACTACGACATTCGCCTGTCAGGCCCACTGGGCCGCGGCGCGGCACGCCTGACTGGTCGCCCGGGCAAGGTGGCGCTGGAAGTCGCCAACCAGGGACGCTATGAAGCGTCTACGCCCGAAGACCTGCTCGAAGAGCAGCTGGGCTGGAAGCTGCCGGTCTCGCACCTTGTCTGGTGGGTTCGCGGCCTTCCTGCGCCCGACAGCAAAAGTCGTTTGAAACTGGATGCCGACAGCCGCCTGGCCAACCTCGAGCAGGATGGCTGGCAGGTCGAATACCTGAGTTATGCCGAACAGAGTGGCTTCTGGCTGCCCGAGCGGATCAAGCTTCACGGCCCCGACCTCGACGTCACGCTGGTGATCAAGGACTGGCAACCTCGCAAACTGGGGCAATGATATGACTGCAACCCGCCTGACCTTGCCTGCTCCGGCAAAACTCAATCTTATGCTGCATATCCTCGGTCGCCGTGAAGACGGCTATCACGAGCTACAGACGCTGTTTCAGTTTCTCGATTATGCCGACGAACTGACCTTTGCCGTACGCGATGACGGCGTCATCAAGCTGCATACCGAATTTCCCGGCGTCCCCCACGACAGCAATTTGATCGTGCGTGCGGCAAAAAAACTTCAGGAACAATCTGGCTCCACGCTGGGAATCGATATCTGGATCGAAAAAATTCTGCCCATGGGGGGTGGCATCGGTGGCGGCAGTTCAAATGCGGCGACCACCCTGCTCGGCCTCAATCATCTCTGGCAATTGGGTTGGGATGAAGATCGGCTAGCCGCTTTGGGCCTGACGTTAGGCGCCGACGTCCCGGTTTTCGTGCGTGGACACGCCGCTTTTGCTGAGGGCGTCGGAGAAAAACTGACCCCTGTAGACCCCGAGGAACCGTGGTATCTCGTGCTTGTGCCGCAAGTATCTGTAAGTACAGCAGAAATTTTTTCAGATCCACTGTTGACACGTAACTCTCCTCCCATTAAAGTGCGCCCCGTTCCCAAGGGAAACAGTCGAAATGACTGCTTACCGGTGGTAGCAAGGCGTTATCCAGATGTACGTAACGCATTGAATTTGTTAGGTAAATTTACCGAAGCAAAACTCACCGGAACTGGAAGTTGTGTGTTTGGGGGCTTCCCAAGCAAAGCTGAAGCTGATAAAGTCTCGGCCCTTCTTACAGAGACCCTTACAGGGTTTGTAGCAAAGGGAAGCAACGTTTCGATGTTGCATCGCAAGCTGCAAAGTCTGCTCTAAAAGGAACCGGGTACTGGGTACTCGTTGCAACAGATACAGGGGCGTCGCCAAGCGGTAAGGCAGCAGGTTTTGATCCTGCCATGCGTTGGTTCGAATCCAGCCGCCCCTGCCATTTTCCTATACTCATCCAGGTTACCCTCAGCCTTCAGGTACTGCGCGTGTCCAAGATGATGGTCTTTACGGGGAACGCCAACCCCGATCTGGCTCGACGTGTCGTACGTCAGCTGCATATCCCTCTCGGTGACATTTCTGTCGGTAAGTTCTCCGACGGCGAGATTACCGCTGAGATCAATGAAAACGTCCGCGGTAAAGACGTCTTCATTATTCAGCCGACTTGCGCTCCGACCAACGATAACCTGATGGAACTCGTCGTGATGGCTGATGCCTTCCGTCGCTCCTCAGCAACTCGAATCACTGCGGTGATCCCCTACTTTGGTTATGCCCGTCAGGATCGCCGTCCGCGTTCCGCACGTGTGGCTATCAGCGCGAAAGTCGTCGCTGACATGCTTACCGTAGTCGGCATCGATCGTGTTCTCACGGTTGATTTGCATGCTGACCAGATCCAGGGCTTCTTCGATATTCCGGTAGATAACATCTACGGCTCCCCAGTATTGGTGGATGACATCGAAGACCAACGCTTCGAAAACCTGATGATCGTGTCCCCGGACATTGGCGGCGTCGTGCGTGCACGTGCTGTTGCCAAATCCCTGGGCGTAGATCTCGGGATCATCGACAAGCGCCGTGAGAAAGCCAATCACTCTGAAGTGATGCATATCATCGGTGATGTCGAAGGGCGTACCTGTATTCTGGTCGATGACATGGTTGATACCGCCGGCACCTTGTGCCACGCGGCTAAAGCCCTGAAAGAGCATGGCGCTGCCAAGGTCTTTGCCTACTGCACACACCCTGTGCTGTCGGGTCGAGCGATCGAAAACATTGAAAATTCCATGCTGGACGAGCTGGTGGTGACTAACACCATCCCGCTGTCCGCTGCAGCACAAGCCTGTTCGCGTATCCGTCAACTGGATATCGCACCGGTAGTTGCCGAAGCGGTTCGCCGCATCAGCAACGAAGAATCGATCAGCGCGATGTTCCGCTAAGGGCCCTGCCCTTCGCACTCATCGTAATGACGAAAAGCGCCCCGCCCCGGCATTCTTGCCGGGGCGGGGCTTTTTTGCCCATATCGCCTTTAGCGCTGGTCGCAAACGCTGGGGCGAATGTGGTTATTTTGGAGATACAACATGAACGATTTTACTCTGAATGCTGAAGTGCGTTCCGACCTGGGGAAAGGTGCGAGCCGCCGCCTGCGTCGTCTCGCAAGCCTGGTTCCAGCTGTAGTTTACGGTGGCGAAAAAGCCCCTGAATCCATCAGCATGCTGGCCAAAGAAGTTGCCAAACTGCTCGAAAACGAAGCGGCTTACAGCCACATCATCGAGCTGAACGTTGGCGGCACCAAGCAAAACGTCGTGATCAAAGCTCTGCAACGTCACCCGGCCAAAGGCCATGTGCTGCACGCTGACTTCGTACGCGTTGTAGCTGGCCAGAAACTGACCGCTCACGTACCAGTACACTTCGTTGGCGAAGAAGCTCCGATCAAGAAAGGCGGCGAAATTTCGCACGTTGTTGCTGAAGTCGAAGTTTCTTGCCTGCCAAAAGACTTGCCTGAATTCATCGAAGTCGACCTGGCTGATGCCGAAGTTGGCTCGATCATTCACCTGTCTGACCTCAAAGCCCCTAACGGCGTTGAGTTCGTAGCTCTGGCACACGGTAACGACCTGGCTGTTGCCAACGTTCACGCTCCACGTGTTGCTCCAGCTGCAGAAGGCGCTGCAGAGTAATTCACTCTGTACGCCGGAGATTGTTGGAAACATCGCGGACTAGAGCGTAGCGAGAAAGCGGGCGAGAACGCGGAGTTTACATAATGGTAAATGAGCATTTTTCGTCCACTTTCGCCGCACAATCTCAACGCGGCGATGTTATCCACAACTCCAAGGAAGGGCCCTTGACGTGACTGCCATACAACTGATCGTTGGCCTGGGAAATCCAGGCGCCGAATACGAACAGACCCGGCATAACGCAGGGGCCTTTTTTGTTGAGCGCATCGCCTCGGCCCAACGCATCAATTTGGTGCCCGAGCGCAAATTTTTTGGCCTGACCGGGCGTTACACACACCAGGGTCAGGATGTTCGTCTGCTGATTCCCACCACGTTCATGAACCGAAGTGGTCAGGCCGTAGCGGCGCTTGCCGGTTTTTACCGCATCCCACCGGAAGCGATATTGGTAGCTCACGACGAACTCGACTTGCCACCCGGCGTAGCCAAGCTCAAACAGGGCGGCGGGCATGGCGGTCATAACGGCCTGCGCGACATCATCGCGCAGCTCGGCAATCAGAATACTTTTCACCGCTTGCGGCTTGGCATCGGCCACCCAGGCGTCGCCAGCATGGTTTCCAATTTTGTCCTGGGTCGAGCGCCACGCGCAGAACAGGAAAAGCTGGATGCCAGCATCGATTTTGCCCTCGGCGTGCTGCCGGATATCCTCGCCGGTGAATGGAACCGTGCGATGAAAAACCTGCACAGCCAGAAGGCCTGACTCTTATCCGAGGGGAAACACCATGGGATTCAACTGCGGCATCGTCGGCCTGCCTAACGTCGGCAAGTCCACCCTGTTCAACGCCCTGACCAAGTCCGGTATCGCGGCCGAGAACTTCCCCTTCTGCACCATCGAACCGAACACCGGTATCGTGCCGATGCCGGATAAGCGTCTGGACGCGTTGGCGGCCATCGTCAATCCCAAGCGCATCCTGCCGACCACCATGGAATTCGTCGACATCGCGGGCCTCGTAGCCGGCGCCTCGAAAGGTGAAGGTTTGGGCAACAAGTTCCTGGCCAACATCCGCGAAACCGATGCCATCGCCCACGTGGTCCGCTGCTTCGAAGACGAGAACGTGATTCACGTCTCCAACAGCGTCGACCCGAAACGCGACATCGAGATCATCGACCTCGAGCTGATCTTCGCCGACCTCGACAGCTGCGAAAAGCAACTGCAGAAAGTCACCCGCAACGCCAAGGGCGGTGACAAGGACGCAGTGGTCCAGAAAGGCCTGCTGGAACAACTGATCTCTCACTTCACCGAAGGCAAGCCTGCGCGCAGCCTGATGAAGAGCATGAGCGCTGACGAGAAGGCTGTGATCCGTGGCTTCCACCTGCTGACCACCAAACCGGTCATGTACATCGCCAACGTCGCTGAAGACGGCTTCGAAAACAATCCGCTGTTGGACGTGGTCAAGGCCATTGCCGAAGAAGAAGGCGCGATCGTGGTACCGGTCTGCAACAAGATCGAAGCGGAAATCGCCGAGCTCGAAGACGGTGAAGAAAAAGACATGTTCCTCGAAGCCCTTGGCCTCGAAGAGCCTGGCCTGAACCGCGTGATCCGCGCCGGTTACGAGATGCTTCACCTGCAGACCTACTTCACAGCCGGTGTCGAAGAAGTTCGCGCTTGGACCGTAAAAGTCGGTGCTACCGCACCACAAGCGGCCGGTGTTATCCACACCGACTTCGAAAAAGGCTTCATCCGCGCCGAAGTCATCGCCTACAACGACTTCATTCAGTACAAAGGCGAAGCCGGCACCAAAGAAGCCGGTAAATGGCGCCTGGAAGGCAAGGACTACATCGTCAAAGACGGCGACGTGATGCACTTCCGTTTCAACGTGTAAAGAAACACCCAAGAATAAGCCGCGTCTCGACGCGGCTTTTTTGTGTCTGAAAAAAGTGGCTGGACTCACCACCAATCCAGTGTTTTTTGTACTGAATCAGGCCTTCCTGGTTCTCGGCAGAAAGATCGCCAACACTCCAAACAACGGCAGAAACGAGCACAACATGTACACGTACTCAATGCCGTGAAGGTCGGCCAGATGCCCAAGCAGCGCCGCACCAATCCCGCCGAAACCAAACATCAGACCGAAGAACACCCCGGCAATCATCCCAACGTTACCCGGCACCAGTTCCTGTGCGTAAACCACAATGGCGGAGAATGCCGAGGCCAGGATGAAGCCGATCACCACGCTCAGCACGCTGGTCCAGAACAGGTCCACATGCGGCAGCAGCAGTGTGAACGGCGCCACGCCGAGGATCGAAAACCAGATCACGGCCTTACGGCCTATCTTGTCGCCGATTGGGCCGCCGAAGAAGGTTCCCGCCGCTACCGCGCCCAGAAACAGGAACAAATGCAGCTGCGAGCTGGCCACCGACAGGTCGAATTTCTCTATCAGGTAAAAGGTGAAGTAGCTGGTGAAGCTGGCCATGTAGAAGTACTTGGAAAAAACCAGCAACCCGAGCACCACTAATGCACTCAACACCCGACCTTTGGACAGACCATGGGTCGCGGCCTGGCCTTGCTTGAGCTTGAACAGGTTCAGGTGATTGGCGTACCAACGGCTGATCGCATACAGAACGCCCAGGGCGAACACCGCGAACAATCCGAACCAGGCAACATTGCCCTGGCCGAATGGGATGATGATCGCTGCCGCCAACAACGGCCCGAACGCTGAACCGGCATTACCGCCGACCTGGAATGTCGACTGCGCCAAGCCATAACGCCCGCCCGATGCCAATCGCGCAACCCGGGACGCTTCCGGGTGA
Source organism: Pseudomonas sp. H11T01 (assembly GCF_048515765.1). NCBI lineage: Bacteria > Pseudomonadati > Pseudomonadota > Gammaproteobacteria > Pseudomonadales > Pseudomonadaceae > Pseudomonas > Pseudomonas sp. H11T01. The sequence goes on from NZ_JBLYED010000016.1 coordinate 116,664, forward strand.
AAGGTCGAAGAGCCGATGCCGATCAACGCCGAGGCCAACAGAATCAGTGGGAAGCTGCCGACTTGAGACAACATCAAGATGCCAATCAACGTGCTGACCATCCCCAGCGGTAGCAGGTAGGGCTTGGGGTGGCGATCGGTGTAATACCCAACCCAGGGCTGCAACAGCGAAGCGGTGAGCTGAAAGGTCAGTGTGATCAGACCGACCTGAGTGAAGGTCAGCCCGTAGTTGGCCTTGAGCATCGGATAGATCGACGGCAGTACTGCCTGAATCAGGTCATTGATCAAATGCGCCAGGGCCACGGCGCCGATGATGCGCATGACCAAAGGGCTGGTTTGCGGGGCGGCTGAAGCCGGGCTCGTGGAGGTCTGAAGGTTACTGATTGCCATGAGAGTTTCCATACAGCAGATGGGTGCAGACTTGCAGGTGCACCAATGTGCCATTTTTCGGTGCAGCAAAGCCATCCCCTTAGCCTGCTAACGACTTCAAGTTTCAGAACCCGTTAAGTGATAGCTCAAAGCCATGGTCTGAATCTTGCCTTGCTTATCCGCTTCAACGCGGCCCCTTACAAAGGGAACCGATAATGGGAAGTTTCGCTACAGGGCGGGCCCTACAGGCGCCTGCGCGGGTGAACTTTCGAGGCCTTTTATGAGGGCACAGGTCCAGGCCACACCGCCAGGACTGCACGCCATTAGTGCGTGGTGCCCAGAGGAGTAGTCGGGCATGCAGGCTTTTCTATCACCGGGAATTGGACTGCTGGGGCGCTTCGGTTTTGCCCGCAAGTTTCAGCTGTTGTTCCTGCTGTTCATTCTGCCGCTGATGGGCAGCCTGTGGATGATCGGCCAGGACTATGGCGACAAGCTGAGCCTGATTTCCGGTGAGCGTGCCGGGGTTCGCCAGTTGCTGGCCCTCGACACGCTGGACAACCTGCTCGCCGCTCAGCGTGATCGTGCCGCTCGCTGGCGAGCCACGGAAACCAACCGTCAACCAACGCCCGCGACGCTCGCCGCCGTGGCTGCGTTCGATGCGGTTCAGCCCGCCCTTAACCAGGCCGCCAACGACCTCGGCACTACCCTGCAAACCGAAGGCGCGGTCGGTGACACCTTGAGTCGCTATCAAGCGCTACAAGCGGCCCTCAATGGCCTGGATTCCAAAAGCCTGAGCAGTGTCGGCTGGTGGCCAGATGGCTATGAGCGTTTCACCACCGCGCTGAGCGCGCTGCAAGCCCTGCGCGAGCAGATCGCCATGGACAACCGGCTCATCCTCGCCCCGTGGCTGGAAACCTACCTGCTGACGCAGATCTCCACTCAACACGCTCCGGACTTGATCGAACGGGTCGGCCGCCTCGCCAGCGTCGGCCAGGCTTCCGTGGTATCCGGACAATTCACCCTGCAAAGCCGCTTGCAACTGCGGGACCTGCGCAGCCGCATCGGTGATGCCCGCGAACAGCTGATGAAAACCGGCAGTCTGCTCGAAGCCCGACTGCCCAGCGCCTTGCAGTCGTGGGCCGGGCAATACCACGACAGCCTCAAACACCTCGACGCGGGCCTCAAAGTTCTGGATGACGGTGTGTTCGGTGGCAGCATCAACCTCAAGCCGGAAGACTTCGAGCGCAGCCTCGACGCCCTCCTCACTGATTTGGCGTCGTTGCGTCAACAGTCACTGGTGTCGCTGGACAACCGCCTGGATGACTACCACAGCTCAGCCATTCGCCAATTCATCCTGGTGGCGACGATCTTCGGTTGCCTGCTGTTGGCGGCGCTGTATCTGTTCATCTGCTTGCAGGCATCGATCCGCCGCAGTGCCAGCGGCATCACCCTGCTGGCCGAAGCCCTGCGTGACGGTAACCTGTCCCTGCAAGTACCGGTACACGGGCGCGATGAGCTGGCCGCCATCAGCACTGCGCTCAACGTTGCCGTGGTGCAGTTGCGCACCAGTATGCTCGGGGTCGATCACGAAACCCTGCAGCTGAGCAACGCGGTACGGACCCTCAACGACCACTCCAGCGGCGCGCTGGGCGAGGTCGAAGCGCAGCAATTGCAGATCAGTCAGATCGCCGCGGCGGCGACCCAATTGGCCGCCACCTCACAAGGCGTTGCGCAGAGTTGCGAACAAGCCTCCGGCAGCGCCCAGCACACCCAGCGCATCGCCGCCGACAGCAGCCGTGACAGCCAGCGGACCACTGCCAGCATCCAGCAACTCAACCAGCGCCTGAACGACACCGCAGCAGCCCTTGGCCGGGTCAGCGAGCAGGGGCAGCAAATCCAGTTGGTGGTCGACACCATTCGCGGGGTCGCCGAGCAAACCAACCTGCTGGCGCTGAACGCCGCCATCGAAGCGGCTCGGGCCGGTGAGCAAGGCCGTGGATTTGCGGTGGTGGCCGATGAAGTGCGCAGCCTGTCACAGCGCACTCAATCCTCTACCGCGCAAATCGCCGGCACCGTCGATAGCCTGCGGGCCACGGTGAACGAAGCCGTGACCCTGATGGAGGCCGCGTGCGGTCAAGCGCAAACCGATGCCCTGGCCGTGACCGGGCTTGGCGAACGCCTGGGGGAAATTGCCAACGCGGTGCAAAGCGTCACCAATACGCTGGCACAGATCGCTACGGCTGTTGATGAGCAAGCCAGCACCGCCGATGAAGTCAGCGGCAATATTCAACAGGTCGATCAAGCGGCCGTGCGCCTGCTCGAGGGCGCGCGAGCAGTGAACCGCGCGGCGGACACCTTGAGTCAGGGCAGTAAGGCGCTGAGCGAGAATACGGGGAGGTTTCGGTTGAGTTGAGGGGCCCCCGTAGCAGCTGCCGAACGCGGCGTTCGAGCGCAAAGCGGTCGCAAAATGTTCAACCGCGTATTTTCAGATAGATTGCGTTGAATGAATTGCGACCGCTTCGCGCTCGATCGCGGGCAAGCCACGCTCCCACAGGAGTTGCGCTCGCTTCACCATCATGCGTCAACCAACGCCTCTGGAAACTCTTGCTCCAGCGACGTCGCCAGCCACTGGATAAACCATTCCACATCGGCCGAAAGCGCAGCCGACGGCGTCAGTACGCGATAGCTTTCGAGTTTCACCTGGGCCTCGACTGCTCGCACTAAAGTGCCGGCCTCGAGTTCATCGCGCACCAGCACTTCGTTGGCCAGAGCAATGCCCTGGCCGCTTTCAGCCACCGACAAGGCGTGGTCATTGTTGACGTACAACACGTCGGAATTCAGGTGAATATCCAGACCGTTGGCGGCAAACCACATGTTCCACCACTCACCGTCATCAAAGTGGATCAGGTTATGTTTCACCAGATCGACCGGGCTGTGGATCGGCTCGATGCTCGCCAGATAGCCCGGCGTACAAATCGGAAAAACTCGCGGGCAGATCAAGGTCGCGCGGGAGTTGGCGTATTGCCCATCCAGGCCATAAGCAATACCCAGATCTGCGCTCTTGCCGTCTACGTCGGTAAAGGTCGAGTTGGGTTCGATGGCGAACTTCAAACCCGGTCGCAGATGCCGCATCGCCTCAAGTCTGGGCGTCAGCCAGCGCTTGGCGAAGCCCGGTACCACCATGATCCGCAGCCAGCGTTCGGAATCCTTGGGCTGCAACTCCTGCCCGGCCTCAACGATCAACTGCAAAGCCGCGGAAATCTTGTGATGGTATTTCTGCCCGGCGACTGTCAGCACAACCCCCCGTGAGGTCCGCTCGAATAGCTGCACGCCCAGCCACTCCTCAAGCAACTTTACATGCCGGCCAATCGCTGGCTGGGTCACGTGCAGCGCTTTAGAGGCCTCAACATAGCTCCCCAAGCGTGCCGCCGCATCAAAAGCACGTACGGCATTGAGTGGCGGCAAACGATGGTTAGGCATTGGGGTTGACCGCCTTTAGCTATTAAATTATTTAACAGCTCCTATGTTAAAATTGAAGTTTCGCGCCCGCAACCCCTCACTGATAATCAAGCCACAACAGAACAACAAGAACACAACAAAGAGCCCGCCGACGCGGCTCGCTACACACCCGAAAGCATCTCGATCCTGCCCACAAAAATAATATCCATGGCCTGAAGACGCGGCTCTATACAGAGCAGTATTCGAACGGGCGATGGGGGAATCGGAGGTAACGCATGAATGCCCTGCATTCGCTGCAAACGCTGGCTGTGTCCATTCGCTCAGTACGCAAGGTTTACGGTGATCCGCAAACCGGTCCGGTGGCGCTGAAAAGCATCGACCTGGATATCCGCGACAACGAGTTCTTCACCCTCCTCGGCCCTTCCGGCTGTGGCAAAACCACCCTTTTGCGGATGATCGCCGGGTTCGAGTTTCCGACCCAGGGCGAGATCCTGCTCTTTGGCGAAAATATCGCCGACCGCCCGCCGTTCAAGCGTCCGGTCAATACCGTATTCCAGCACTACGCGCTGTTCCCGCACATGACCATCGCCGAGAACCTGGCCTTCGGCCTCGAATCGCAGCCCATGGGCAAAAGCCTGAGCAAGACGCAGATCGCCGAACGCGTACGGGAAATGCTCGCCCTGGTGCAGATGGAACGCTTCGCCACGCGCCGCCCTGCACAATTGTCCGGTGGCCAGCAGCAACGGGTTGCTCTGGCCCGGGCACTGGCGCCGCATCCCAAGGTGCTGCTGCTTGACGAACCACTCTCGGCCCTGGACCTCAAGTTGCGTCAGGCGATGCGCGAAGAGCTGAAAACCATTCAGGCCAAGACCGGCATCACCTTCATCTTCGTCACCCATGATCAGGAAGAAGCGCTGACCATGTCTGACCGCATCGCCGTGTTGTCCGAAGGCGAAGTGCAGCAGGTCGGTCGCCCGGAAGACATTTACGAGCGCCCGCACAATCGCTTCGTCGCCGACTTTATCGGCGAAACCAACTTCATCGAAGGTCGGGTCACGCGGGTCGAGGCCGGGCTGGCCTGGTTCGACGGGCCTGCCGGTCATCCCTTGCCGGCTCAGCCCTGCAGCGACGTAGCCATCGGCGACAGCGTGGCGCTCTCGGTGCGTCCGGAACGCCTGCACCTGTTGCCGGAAGGCAGTCCCGGTGCGCTGCCCTGCCGGATCGAAGCGCAAATCTATCTGGGCACCGACCTGCAGTATCAGGTGAGCCTGGCTGACGGTTCGCGCCTCACCGTGCGTACGCCCAACAGCGTCGACCTGAGCCAGCGCTTCCCGGTCAACAGCCGGGCCGGCCTGCTGTTCGATCGAGGCAGTGCCAGCGTTTTGCTGGATTGAGCGAGGGATTCCCATGCACGCTTTACCGATATCCACCACCCTGGCACGGCGCAAGGCCTTCGGCAGTTTTCTCGGGGTCACTCCCGCGCTGCTCGCCATTGGCCTGTTTTTGCTCGTGCCGATTCTGATCGTAATCGGCTATTCGCTAATGGAAGCCAACCCCTACGGCGGGGTGAACAAAGTCTTCAGCACCGACGCCTACACCTCGTTGCTGTTCGAGCGGCAACTGGACGACAGCCTGGCCTTTGCCGATTCGTACCTGATCATTGCCCTGCGCTCCGTTGGCATCGCCGGGCTGACCACGGTCATCACACTGTTGATCGGTTTTCCGGTGGCGGTCTGGCTAGCCATGCAGCCGGCCCATCGTCGCGGGCTGCTGATCTTTCTGATCACCGTGCCGTTCTGGGCCAACCTGCTGATCCGCACCTACGCCTGGATTCTGCTGCTGCGCAACACCGGGGTGATCAACAACAGCCTGATGGGGCTCGGCGTGATCGATCAACCGTTGCAACTGCTCTACACCGACGGCGCAGTGCTGCTGGGGCTGGTTTACACCTACGCGCCATTCGTGGTGCTGCCGATCTACGCCACCCTGGAAAAAATGGACATCCGACTGCTGGAAGCCGCGCAAGACCTGTATGCCGGGCGTTGGCGGACGCTGATAAAAGTGGTGCTGCCGATCGCCAAACCGGGGATTTTCGCTGGCGCGATCCTGACCTTCGTCCCATGCCTGGGCGCGATGATTGCCCCGGAACTGCTGGGTGGCGGGACCAAAATGATGCTCGGCAACCTGATCTTCCGGCAATTCAGTGACGCCCGTAACTGGCCGTTCGGTGCGGCCCTGTCCCTGGTGCTGATGGCGGCAGTGATGCTGGTACTGACCCTTTACGCCCTGCGCGCAGAGCGCCAGCGCCTCGCCAAAGGAGGTGAGTAATGTTGCGTCTGCTCAAACGAAACGGGCTCAGCGTGCAGGACTTCCCGGGCTTCGACGGCTTCAGCTTCCTGTTCTATCTGTACCTCTATGCGCCGATCGTGGTGCTGGTGGTGTTCTCCTTCAACGCCAACCAATCGGCCACGGTCTGGACCGGTTTCAGCCTCGACTGGTACCGCGCGGCGTTCGCCAATCAGGCGTTGCGCCAGGCCGCCAGCAACAGCCTGCTGATCGCCGTGTGCGCCAGCATGATCGCCACCGCGATTGCCACACTGGCGGCACTCGGCACCTCACGCGGCGCCAAATTCAAAGGGATGCAACTGTCCATGGGCGCAATCATGTTGCCGCTGGTGCTACCGGAAATCGTCGTTGGCGTCGCCACGCTGGCACTGTTTTCGACCATCGGCCTGTCGCTCGGCTACGGCAACCTGATCATCGCCCACACGGTGTTCTGCATTCCCTTCGCCTACCTGCCGATCCGCGCGCGGCTCAACGACATGGACCTGTCCCTGGAACACGCCTCGGCCGACCTCTACGCAGGTCCCTGGCGGACCTTTCGCAAGGTCACCCTGCCGCTGCTGATGCCGGGGATCGTCTCCGGGCTGATGCTGGCCTTCATCGTCTCGCTGGATAACTTCGTGATCTCGATGATGGTCTCCCAGGCGGGCACCACCACGTTGCCGATCTTCATCTTCGGCTTGCTGCGAATGGGCGTGACACCCGACGTCAACGCCGTCTCGACTTTAATCCTGGCCGTTTCGGTGCTGCTCGTCAGCCTCTCCTCGCTGCTGGGCAAAAAGAAAACCTGAACACGCCAACCACTTTGGGGAAATACCATGAGCACGTTGATCGCACGCTTCAGCACCTCTTTGTTACTGACATTGCCTCTGCTCGGCAGTGTTCAGGCGGCCGAAAAGTTGAACGTGGTGAGCTGGAGCGGCTATTTCTCGCCGGAGATTCTCGCTAAGTTTCAGAAACAGACCGGTATCGAAGTCACCGTCGATTCCTACGACTCCAACGAGACCCTGCTGGCCAAGCTCAAACAGGGCGGCGCAGGTTATGACGTGGCGATTCCGTCGCACCAGTTCATCCCGATCCTGATCAAGGAACAGTTGCTCGAGCGCTTCGATCCGGTCAACCAGCCCTACTACGCCAGCATCGCCGACAACCTGAAAAAACCCACCTGGGACCCGGAAGGCGCGTACTCCGTGCCGTTCATCTGGGGCACCACCAGCGTGGTACTGAACACCGAGCGCTACAAAGGCCCGACGGACAGCTACAAAGTTCTCTACGAGCCGCCAGCGGAGCTGCAAGGGCGGGTCAACATGTTCGACTCGGTGAGTGACGTGGTCGACATGGCCAGCCTGTACCTGAACATCCCGCTGTGCAGCGAAGACCCGAAACAGATGCAACAAGTGCTGACCCTGCTCAAGGCGCAAAAACCTTTCGTCAAAACCTACAGCTCCAAGGCCGGCTCGATCCGCGAGAACCTGGCCTCGGGCGAAATCGACATGTCGACCTTCTGGGGTGGTTCGTCGATGCGCGCCCGTGAGATGAAACCGAGCCTGCGCTACCTCTACCCGAAAGAAGGCGTACTGGCCTGGGTCGACAACATGGTCATTCCCAAGGGCAGCAAAAACCCGACTAATGCCAAGACCTTCATCGCCTTCCTCAGCCAGCCGGAAAACGCCGCGATGACCCAGAACTTCCTCAAGCATCAGAGCCCGATCAAGGGCGTGGAACCGTTCCTCGACGCCAGCCTCAAGGACGCCCCCGAACTGCACATCCCGGACGGCACCCACGTAGTGTTCAGCAAGACCTGCGGCGAAGGCGCGATCCGTCTTGCCGACCGTCTGTGGACCAACCTGATGCGTTGACCCGACCGCCCCGCCAGTGCGTCGGGGCGTTTTTCCAGCCGTCTAAAAGGCAGCGTTTTAATGACTTCTACTACCATCAGCGAACTGGTCCTGCTGCAGGCCCACGAACTCGCCGAACGCATTCGCCTGCACCACGTGTCGTGTCGGGAGGTAATGCAGGCTTATCTTGCCCACATAGAGCGTTTCAACCCGTTGGTCAACGCGTTGATCAGCCTGCAACCGGTCGATGAACTGCTGGCCCAGGCTGACCTTCGCGATGCGGAACTGGCTCGCGGTCTCTACCGTGGCTGGATGCATGGTCTGCCCCATGCGATCAAGGACCTGTCGCTGACCCGTGGCATCCGCACCACCCTTGGCTCACCGCTGTACAAGGATTTTGTGCCCGAACGCGACGGCATCATGACCGAACGGATCAAGGCCGCCGGGGCGATCATCATCGGCAAAACCAACACGCCGGAATTCGGCCTCGGCTCGCAAACCTACAATCCGTTATTCGGCGCCACCGGCTGCGCCTACGACCCGAGCAAAACCGCTGGCGGCAGCAGCGGTGGCGCCGCCGCAGCCCTGGCCATGCACCTGGTGCCGGTGGCCGACGGCAGCGACATGATGGGTTCACTGCGCAACCCGGCGGCGTTCAACAACGTGTTTGGCTTTCGTCCGTCCCAGGGGCGGGTGCCGTTCGATGACAGCGCCGAACTGTTCATCGACCAACTCGGCTACGAAGGCCCCATGGGGCGCAGCGTACGCGACGCCGCGCTGCTGCTCTCGATACAGGCCGGCGCGGATGCGCGAGCACCGCTGTCTATCGCTGAGTCCGGTAGCGCCTTCGCCGCACCGCTGGAGCGCGACTTCAAAGGCACGCGCCTCGGCTGGCTCGGCGACTTCAACGGCTATCTGCCGATGGAAAAAGGCATCCTCGAGCTTTGCCAGCGCTCCTTAGCCGACTTTGAAGCCATCGGCTGCAGCGTTGAAGCCGCGCAGGCGGACTTCTCTCCACAACAACTCTGGGACAGTTGGCGCAGCTTGCGCCACTGGATGGTCGCCGGCTCCCTTGGCGCAGCCTATGCCGACCCGCAAAAGCGCGCGCAGTTAAAACCGGAAGCCTGCTGGGAAATCGAAAATGGCTTGAAGCTCTCCGCCAGCGACGTCTACGCCGCCTCGGTGACCCGAAGCAACTGGTATCGCGCCATCAGCCAACTGTTCGAACGCTACGACTACCTGCTGCTGCCCAGCGCCCAGGTCTTCCCGTTCGATAAAACCACCCCTTGGCCGACCGCTATCGAAGGCGTGACCATGGACACCTATCACCGCTGGATGGAAGTGGTCATCCCCGGCACCCTCTCGGGCTGCCCGGTGGCAAACGTGCAGGTTGGCTTCAGCCAAAACGGCCTGCCCATGGGTCTGCAAATCATCGGCCGCCATCACGCTGACTTCGCCGTACTGCAACTGGCCCATGCCTATGAACAGGCCAGCCAGTGGTTTCACCGGTGCCCATCACCCCTGCTGACAGAGGGTTTTCGATAAACAGTTGATAGCGTAGATAAATTTTCAATAAAATCGCTTGACGCTTTTCCGTTATCGGCGAATAATGCGCGCCACTTGGCTACATAGCTCAGTTGGTTAGAGCATAGCATTCATAATGCTGGGGTCCGGGGTTCAAGTCCCTGTGTAGCCACCAAGTACTAAAAACGGCTTACCGAAAGGTAGGCCGTTTTTTTATGCCTGAAGAAAAATACCGCTCCAGAAAGAGTCTATCTCAGCCATTACGCCAGGGCGTCGCGCTATCTATGCACACCTGAGAATGTCGTGATTTATAGCTAATTACTCATCCGGAACACTTCTCGTGTAAATCCCCCTATCATCACCTCTGACGATGCACAGTTGCACACCACCCAAACGCAACAAGCGGGCGAGGCAGGTGGCTAAAAATGGCGAAGGGAATGTCGCCATTCATCAGGTTTCAGGGAGCGTCATGCCACAACAAACTTTTAAAAATCCTATCGCCAGGCCCGAACCTCTAACGTTTGAAAAGCCTGAGACCAAGTTCAAGGTTCGATATGCAATTCTTTTTCTGATGGCGGTATGTCTGTCACTGGTGGCAGTGGTTATCTGGGAAAGCTGGAGCTCGCGCCAGTATCATTTGCATGACAAAGAAATAGCGATGTCAAACCTTGCGCAGACCTTGGCGTCGCAAGCGCAAGCGTCGATCAAGCAAGCTGACACCGTCTTGTTCAGTCTGGTGGAGCGCCTCGAAATCGATGGGATGGGCCACAATCAGTTACCCAGATTACAGCGTTTGCTGAATGCCCAGCGCAACGAACTGACTCAGTTACACGGCCTGTTCATCTATGACGAAAAAGGTGAGTGGATAGCGAATTCGAGCGGGATCATGCCGCCGAATGCCAACAACTCCGACCGTGAATATTTTATTTTTCATCGCGAGCATCCGGACCGCGGCCCGCATATTGGGCCCTCGATACAAAGCCGCTCCACGGGCGAATGGGTCATGCCCGTGTCGCGCAGGATCAATCATCCTGATGGCAGTTTTGCCGGCGTGGTGCTGGCAACCCTCTACCTCGATCATTTTCTTCAGCTCTACAACAGCATCGATATCGGTGGTAACGGAGTTATCAATCTGATATCAACCGACGCCAGGATCGTCGTACGCCGCCCCTTCAACGAAGCTGAAATTGGTACCAGCATCGCCAATGGTCCGCTATTCACGCAACTCTTGCCTAAAGGGAACTCTGGTACCGCAACCGTTAAATCCTATGTGGATGGTGTGGAGCGAGTGGTGGGTTTTCGGCGAGTCGCTGATTATCCACTCATCATATTTGCAGCACTCAACAAGGACGAAGTCCTGACGGGCTGGCGACAGGAGTCGCTGCTGAGCGCGGGGATAGTTTCTTTGCTGTTGGTTATTCTGATCGTGCTCGGCTATCGGCTGATCAGGCTTATCAGGCAACAAAATCATATTCAGAACGAGTTGCTGGGCGCTCAGGATAAATTGATCGAGGTTAATCGAACCCTCGAGTTGTTAGCCTTGGAGGACTCACTGACAGGGCTTGCGAACCGGCGCCAGTTCGACCTTTTCATTCAAGCAGAAATGGGACGTGCCAAGCGTAACCTGGGGAGCCTTGCTCTCCTGATGATCGATGTCGATCACTTCAAGCGCTTCAATGATCAATACGGTCATTTGGCCGGGGACGAATGTTTACGCACCATCAGCACGATCATAAAGGAAAACATCAAGCGTCCCGGTGATCTCGCTGCGCGCTATGGCGGCGAGGAGTTTGCCGTGGTGTTGCCTGGGACTGACTATGTCGGTGCATTTCTGGTTGCAGAGAAAATTCGGCGTGCAGTTCAACAAGCTGGAATCGAGCACAGCGACAGCACTGAAGGCACCGCCACGGTCAGCCTGGGCGTTAGTGGGTGCAGCCCTACATCGCAACAATCAATCGACGACTTGATCGGCGCTTCCGACAAGGCACTCTATGTCGCCAAAGCCAGTGGAAGAAACATGAGCGTTATTGCCAACTGATCCTTAATCCGAATCATGTTCTTCCTTGGCTTTGTGACAGTTATGCGAACCGCCTGAGTGAAAACGCCGAGAGATCCGATCCCATTAGCCAATCGTCGGCAACGCTGACAACGCTCGATCCCATATCTGCCGGGTGCGTAACCAGACCATCTCCTGCCAGTCACTGTCGGCAGGATAGAACTGTTCGAGAAGACCCAGTTTGATTTGCCGCCCAACTGTATCGCTGGGGTCACCGTGCAGGTGCAGCCAGTGATCATCGCGTAGATGACGGTGAACCTCTGCCCCTGGATAGGTGCCGCACTCGATGACGAAAGGCATCAGGTGTACCTGTGGCAGCGCATCGATCAGCGCCTGTGACGTGTATCCGGTGGCCGTCGCGGCAACACCGGTATCACTCAGGCTGTTCGCTCCGGTCAGCAGGGTGTACAGCCAAGGGCCATACACTGCACGGGCATCCGCCAATGCCGGATAGGCGGTCTGGGCAATGGTCAAGAGCATTGGGTGACCGTACTCCCCCGCGCCGGTGTGCAAGTCAAAGCACATGGCGACTTCGGACCGCGACACATGCTCCTGAATGATTTTGTGCAGCGTCAGGTTCGACCAACTCGGCGCCAGCCCACCGTAAAACAGACCGTCGGGATGGCTGTGCTGGCCGCCCTCGACAATCGACATCACAGTGGGCCAGCCATGCTCGCGAATCTGTTCGTTGAGCAGCGCGTCGGCCCGGTCCCGCTGCGGCCCCTGCAACTGGGTGCACGCATAAATCTCATGAAGCGCCGCATAGGGCTCGTTGTTCGGTAGCGGAAGATCGAAGTTCAGGTGGTTACGATTCAGATCGATATTGTCTTCGTTGACGCGGCGCAGCCAGGCAGTGCCCCATGGATTGATCAAGTGAATCATCACCACCGCAGTATCGGCGGGCAAAGAACGCTTTGCGAACGTTTGCAGCCATTTGATCTGACAACTCGAACCGTAGAACCCTTCAACCCCATGGGTGCCGCTAAGCGCCACCAACAGGCGCTTTGCATCAGGATTGCCGAGTACCGCAACATCGGTACTCAGCGGCTCACCGAACGGCCCGACGAGTGGATGCACGTACTCGGTCACGCTCGCGCCAGCCGCAGTCGCCGCAGCCAGAAATTGTTCGCGTTGTGCGCGGTAACTCATCTGTGTTGGAAAGTCTGTGTGCATATCTGCCTCTTATTGTTCTGTGAGCACGTCTATTTCAATCGACCCTGGAAGCTCAGTAGACCGACATTAGAAACCGCCTTTGAGGCGATTTTCCATCAGTGATGAGCCTTCCAGCACTTCATTTCCTCTTCGATGAAGTGATTCACCAGGTCGGTGTAGAGCTTTTCGATCGCCTCGGGACTCAGTCCCTCGATTTCCGCCCATTCACGACGCTTGGCCAGCATCGCATTGAAGCGCTCCGGTGCCCGCACAGAGGTTTCAGAGGTTTTGAATTTCGACGCGGCCAAGACGTATTTGAAGCGCGCGCCAAGCAGGTTGATGACGGCCCGATCAAGCAAATCGATCTCGCGCCGAATGTCTTCCATCCCTTCGCACTCGTCAGGGCGCATTTGATTAATCACTTCCATGTAGATAGCTCCGGCTTATCGAGAAAAAACGTAGGTTGATGCTGCCTGCCCGATTTAAACACGCAAGATCGGCTCCGTCATTGCACAGTAAGAACACTGCGCAGGCACTCTCTATTGGCCCGGCCGGGTAGTGCCCATGAACAGGGGCCGGCCCTTTATCAAGCCAACCGAAAGTGCCGACAGGATCAGCGCGATGGACAAACCTTCGCTGACATCGACCCTATGCCCAAGAATCACTATCGAGCCGATTACACCAAACACCGGGATCAGCAAAGATAACGGCGCCACTCGGGAAACCGGATACTCACGTAGCAACAGATTCCAACCCCAATAGCAGAAGTGCGTGGCGGCATAGACCTGGAACAAGAGCGAGAACACTGTCACTCGATCAACATGCGTTGCCAACGCTGTGAACGGCGCTGCCCCGTGGGCTAACCAGGTCAGTAGGAACAGCGGTATCGGCGGGAACAGACTGGCCCACACCACGAAGGCAAACATTTCTCGCACCCTGGATTGCTTGATGATGACGTTACCGACGCTCCAACTGAATGCGCTCACCATCAACAAAACAAAGCCTACCGTCGTGGCCTCGCCCGGGCTTCCCTGAACAATACTGAACAACCCCAAAGCCGCGAGCACCATGCCCAAGACCTGCCCCAGGCTCAGGCTCTCGCGAAACAGCAATACTCCCCAGCCCAGGGTGAAAAACGCGCTGAACTGAATCAACAGAGCGGCGGTTCCCGGAGGCACTCCCTGTTCAATCCCTATATTGATCAGCGCCCACATCGCCACACCAAAAATCAGTCCGTAAGCTACCAACCATTGAAAAGCGACCTGCGGACGCCGGACAAAGAAGACCCAAGGTAATGCCGCCAGCGTGAAGCGAAGTGCAGTCAGCAGGAGCGGATCAATGGCGGCCAGGCCAAGCTTGGTGATCGGAAAATTCAAACCCCAGACAGCCGTCACCAACACAGCCAGGATCAGGTGCTTCTTCTGCATCGTAGATATTTCCAGGAGCCCGGTGCCGGCGACAGGACGCTCCGGCCAGGGCATCACTATGACCAGGTACAGGGGTGGCCTGCTTGCAATGCCAGGCCATAAATCATTAAATTTGGGCCATGCGCCAAATCCACATCGATTCCTACGAAAACACGCCACGCGATGCCGTAGTCACCGCCCATGACTACCCCAATGGGCTGCGTTTCGCTCTGCATACGCACCAACGCGGACAATTCGCCTATGCCGCCAACGGTGTGATTAGCGTCTTCACCAACGAGGGCAACTGGGTCGTGCCACCGCAGCGGGCCATATGGGTACCCGCCGGCGTTCCCCACGAGATGCTGATGAGCGGGCCTGTGACCATGCTCAACACTTACATTCGTAACCCCGCAGTAGCGCGACTCGGCCTGCCTGCGCACTGCCAGGTGTTCGGTGTGTCGGACTTGCTTCGCCATCTCCTCGTACGAGCCATCGACATCCCCGCCCTTTACGCTGAGGAACATCGGGACGGCCACTTGATGGCCTTATTGCTGCACGAAATCGCGGCAATGCCGACACTCTCACTGAACGCACCGTTACCCACTGAACCTCGACTGGCGAAAGCCTGTCGCAATCTGCTGAATCTGCCTTCGCTGGAAATGAGCATCGACGACATGGCCGATCAGGTCGCAATGAGTCGTCGTTCCTTTACGCGGCTATTTCGCCAGCAAACCGGCATCAGCTTTGTCGAGTGGCGTCAGCAGGCCTGCTTGCTGGCGGCCGTGGTTCGCTTGGGTAACGCAGAACCGATTACGCGAGTGGCGATGGATCTGGGCTACAGCAGCCCAAGCGCTTTCACCACGGTATTTCGCAAGGTACTCGGCGAGACGCCCAGCCGATACTTTTCCAAAGCCTTGCTCTGAACAGATAAGGGCAGCATTGAAGATGCTCGCCTGAGCGGCCAGCGAAATCGCCCTGTGCGTTGCGCCTGCCGCTCTCGGCCGATACATTCCCCCGCACTAGACACCTCTTTTTTCCCACGGACGGAGTTCCCCGCGTGTTCTCAGCCTTCAACTTGAGCCACTACCGCCTATCTGCCCTTTCGCTGATAGCCGCCGCTTTAACCCTCGCCGCTTGCAACGCCCCGCCTTCTGCACCTTCCGTCACCGCACTACCAGTCGCCCCGGAAGTCGCCTCGGGTTACCGCACCGATATGCGTACCCAGAGCGCCACTCATCACATGGCAGCGGCCGCCAACCCGCTGGCAGCCGAGGCTGGGCGTGAGATGTTGCGTCAGGGTGGCTCGGCGATCGATGCCGCGATCGCGATGCAAGCGGTGCTGACCTTGGTGGAACCGCAATCCTCAGGCATTGGCGGCGGCGCACTGATCATGCTCTGGGACGGCAAAACCGTGCAGGCCTATGACGGACGCGAAACCGCGCCGGCAGGTGCGACCGAAAAACTCTTCCTGCAACCTGACGGCAAGCCAATGCCGTTCACCCAGGCGCAAATTGGCGGTCGCTCGGTGGGGACACCGGGCGTATTGCGCGCTCTTGAGTTGGCCCACCAAAAGCATGGGCGACTACCGTGGGCACAGCTGTTCGAGCCGGCCATTCGCCTGGCAGAGCAAGGCTTCCCGATCTCGCCACGACTGCACACGATGATCGCCTCCGATCCGTTCCTGCCCCGCTCGCCTGACATGGCCAGCTATTTCCTCAATACCAATGGCAGCCCGAAAGCCGTCGGTACCCTGCTGAAAAATCCGGCATTGGCAGCTGTACTGAAACGGATCGCCAAAGAAGGCCCCGATGCGCTTTATCGAGGCTCGATCGCCCAGGAGATCACCGCCAAGGTTCAGGGCAATGCCAACCCCGGTAGCCTGTCGATGACCGATCTGCAAGGCTACGCCGCCAAGGAGCGTACGCCGCTGTGTACCGACTACAAACGCTGGCAAGTCTGCGGCATGCCGCCGCCGTCTTCGGGCGGGATTGCCGTTGCGCAAATCCTCGGCACCTTGCAGGCGCTGGAAGCACAGGATAGCCGCTTCGCCCTGCCGCCCCTCAAACCCGTCAAAACCACGACCCCGGCCGGGATGGAGCCTGCACCGCAAGCCGTTCACCTGATTGCCGAAGCAGAGCGCCTGGCCTATGCCGACCGCGGGCTCTATGTGGCTGACTCCGATTTCGTCCCCGTTCCGGTCGCAGGCTTGATCGCCCCCCGCTATCTGGCAGACCGAGCAGCCTTAATTGGTGAGCGCAGCATGGGTACCGCCAAGCCAGGCCACCCGGACGGCATCCGGGTGGCCTACGCCCCAGACCGCTCGCCGATGCGGATTTCCACCTCGCAGGTTGTCGCGGTAGACGACCTGGGCGGCGCTGTGTCGATGACAACCACCGTGGAAGCTGCCTTCGGCTCTCACCTCATGGTCCAGGGCTTCATGCTCAACAACCAGATGACCGACTTCTCGTTCATCCCCGAAGAAAATGGCCAGCCCGTCGCCAACCGCGTCGAACCCGGCAAACGCCCCCGCTCTTCCATGGCCCCGACACTGATCTTCGACCGCCAGAGTGGCGAGCTGGTAGCGACCGTTGGCTCACCGGGCGGTTCGCAAATCATCGAATACGTCGCCAAGTCAGTGGTCGCCATGCTCGACTGGAACATGGACCCGCAAGCCGCCATCAGCCTGCCCAACTTCGGCAGCCGCAATGGCCCGACCGAACTCGAGCAAGGGCAATTCACACCCACGCTGGTGCAAGCCCTAAAAGACAAAGGGCACGTCGTAAACGAAATCGACATGACCAGCGGCACCCAAGCCATCGTTCGCGTCCGGGATGCCCAGGGCAAAGCCACATGGGCCGGCGGTGCTGATCCACGGCGTGAGGGTGAAGCGCTGGGGGATTGATCGGTTGTGGATATGACAAAGGGCTTACTGGGAGGTAGGCCCTTTTATGGGAATGCGCGATTGATCGCTACCGTCGAAATGGAATAAACATCATGAATATTCGCCCGATTCACACAGATCAAGACTACCGCGCAGCACTCAAGGATGTGTCTGCGTTGTTCGACAACGAACCAGAGCCAGACACCCCGGCAGGTGACTCCTTCGACATCATGATTACCCTCGTCCAGGTCTATGAGTCGAAGCAATTTCCGGTCGACCTGCCCACCCCTTGGACATCCACAGGGTCCCGCCTTTGACTATTTCCGAGCCGACGATCAGAGCCATCATCAACATCGGGCTATAGCCTGGAAAGATCTGTGCACCGAGTAATACAACTGAAATAGAGGGCACCAGAAAAATCAGGCGCAACGGTATTTGTGCAAATCCAAGCCACTTCGCTTCGCTACGGCGAGTCAAAAACAACAGAGCGCTGACAATAATCGACAGTTGAAGCGCCCAACTCACTGCGACGATAACTGCCTGAACGGGTCCCTGATCCTGCAGCAGTTCAAACGCGTCAAACATGTCAGTCAAATAGGGAACCCGGTTATGCCTCACGCTGCTGACGACGTACCACGCGACAGACAGAGCATCCAGAATTCCCCATATCCACCATACCGAGGAGGCCTCTAGCCTGTTTCGCACAGTCATTGTTTCTCCTCTTTATACTCATACACCGTGTCCGCCGTTACGGGTTGCCAGTGCCACGAATTACCCGATACATGCCAACTATCCTCACCCTCCTGATACTGCTGTTTTATGTAACGCAGCTCCCCGTAACGATTCACCGCGGACCTTGATGAAAAATGGCTCTCATTTCCGCAAGAGGCAACCATTCCTGAATCAAGGTACGCGTGGTGTTTGTGTAATCCTTTCCGTCGGACCCAAGCATTCGCCCTTCGTCGCCTAATGATCCGAGTCTGTTAGCCAACATGACGAACGTATTTTTTACGCCATCGTAATCAATTTCCTTTAGAACCCATTTACCGGCGCCTTCTTCAGGTTTCAGTTTCTCACGCACTGACTCTAGTCCTTTCGGCAAGGTAAGTGGTTCGCCGTCTGACAGAGATTTGTGTACTGGTTCTGGCTTGCGGATGGAGAAACTGTCCAGGGAGAACGATCTGCCTGTAAGGTCTGAATACTTTCCAAACGTATCGTCACTTAGAGGACTGAATGGCTCACTTGAAATCAAAAGCCAGTCGCCACGCTCAACTTTTTCGAGGATTGATTTCTTATTGTGTAGACATGAACTACCCCTAATCGATGAGCCGCACTCTCTGAGCAGATCGGTTAATCCCCAAATGTCCATCGGCCGGGCTAATGCCCGCTCAACGTAGCAAACTGCAAAAAATGGGCTTTCGATTTGGGTCAGACGATAATTTTTTTATCTCGCTACGGGGGACCAAGCGCTTCATGTGCATTTCCAAGCAGGAATAGGAAGTTCTGAGGCGATCTACCTAGAACTCCTGCTTGATATGCTTTTCGGCCCGCACTCCGCTGCCACCGAAGTCCTTTTTATGCGTATGAAAGTTCTGAATGAGTACTACCAAAGAAAACCCACACGCTGGAGACGTTCTACAAACCAACGCTCCAACGTAGCTCAGGATTCGTCGAGTCAGGCCGGCACCCCCAAAATAATGTCCGACGCTTTGATCACCGCGGTAACGCTTACCCGAGTCTCCCCCCTGTTTAGCGACTGTACTTCAACGCCTGACGTGATGCGTGGCGCTCCAGCGCCAGATCGATCAGGCGACTGACCAGTTCGCTGTAGCTCATGCCGGCAGCCTGCCAGAGTTTGGGGTACATGCTGATGCGGGTGAAGCCCGGCAGCGAGTTGAGTTCGTTGATCAGCACTTCGCCACTATCGGTGAGGAACACGTCGACACGGGCCAGACCGGAACAGCCAAGGACCTGAAACGCCTCGATGGCGAGGGCGCGAATGCGTTCACTGGCATTAACGCTGATGTTTGCCGGCACCACGACTTCTGCGGCCTGGTCATCAATGTATTTGCTGTCGTAGGAGTAGAACCCGTTGCGCACCACGATCTCGCCGCATCCGCTGGCGATCGGCTGGTCATTGCCGAGCACCGCGCATTCGATTTCGCGGCCGCTGACGGCGGACTCAATCAAGATTTTTTCGTCAAAGCTCAGCGCTAGTTCAACAGCCGCCGTGTACTGCGCTTCATCGTTGACTTTGCTGACGCCCACCGAGGAGCCCTGGTTCGCTGGCTTGACGAACATTGGCAGGCCGAGCTTGCGTTGCGCTTCAGCAAAACTGGTGCGAGCGGCGCTCGCGCGGGTCAGGGTGATGAACGGCGTGATCGCCAGGCCGGCATCACGCAGAAGGCGTTTACTGATGTCCTTGTCCATGCAGACCGCCGAGCCGAGCACGTCGGAACCGACAAAGGGCAGGTCCGCCATGCGCAGCAAACCCTGCAAGCACCCGTCCTCGCCCAAGGTGCCGTGGACGATGGGGAAGATCACATCGACATGCCCCAACAACTCCTGGCTGGAAGTCTCGACCAATTGCTGGCTAGACTTGCCTGGCACCACGGCCAGTTCGCGGTTTGACTGGTTGAGGGCGATCAGCGCCGGGTTTTCCTGGTTGATCAGGAAGTTTGAGGTGTCATTCAGGTGCCAGCGCCCTTGCTTGTCGATACCGATCAGCAACGGTTCGAAGCGCGAACGGTCCAGCGCGTCGACAATGTTTTTCGCCGATTGCAGCGAGACTTCATGCTCTGCCGAGCGACCACCAAAAATAATCCCAACCCGCAACTTGCTCATCATCTGGCCTCATTGTGAACGTACAGTTTCTTGATACGGCAACCGAATCGGGTGAAAAACTCAGGCCCTCGTATAGCGCATATGAATCAGTGCCACCCGCTCGCCCTGCTTGTTTTTGCGCTCGTCGATGGCGTAAGGCGTGAACCCCAACTTTGGATAGAACAGCAGCCCCGCCACGTTCTGATTGAAGCAGGAGAGCGTCACCTCGGCGGCGCGGTGTTTGCTCAGGGCGATCCCGATCATGTGCTTGATCAAGTGCCCGCCAATCCCACCCGCTCGCGCCTCGGGATCGATGATGACGTTGCCAATGGTGCAGGTTCCCTCGGTTGCCCAATGGTAGAAGTTGGCGAAACCGACAACCTGGCCGTCCTGTTCAATAACTGTCGAATCTGATCGCTGAGCAATCGAGTTGCGCAGTTGCTCATGGGTCAACGGCCAGGTGGCCGCAGGAAAGAAGAAAAACAGCTCCTCCTCGTTCTGGGGAAAGCTGCAAATCCGTGGGATGTCCTGTTCCTCTACCGGCCGGTAGCTAAGATTCATTTTGCAGTCTCCTGACATTTTGCTCGTGTCGTCGCGGTTCTTCGCCGCGAACCTGTTCTTCAGCGATTGGCCAACAAATGCCCGCCAAACAGCACGTAACAGCTGCCGGCAAA
This sequence comes from Pseudomonas sp. H11T01, assembly GCF_048515765.1. NCBI lineage: Bacteria > Pseudomonadati > Pseudomonadota > Gammaproteobacteria > Pseudomonadales > Pseudomonadaceae > Pseudomonas > Pseudomonas sp. H11T01. The sequence continues at coordinate 137,188 of NZ_JBLYED010000016.1, forward strand.
CCGATCCAGCCATTTGCGAGAACGACTATAGACGCCCGCGACACGGCTGCTGGCGAAGAGCGTCGCCACGCTGCAATACCAGCAGAACGACAACGTCGACATGGTCATGACCGCCAGCGCCAGCAGCAGAGGCGGTGGTGAAGCGGGCATGGCAGTGGCAAAGATGGTGGCGACGAACAGCGCAGATTTGGGGTTGGTCATGTTGCCCAGAAAACCCAAACGCCAGGCCGAGAACAGCGTGCGCTTGGGCTCGTTCAACAGGTCGCTGTCGCTGCTCGCCGTCACCGGTTGACGCTTAAACAGCTTCAGGCCCAGGTAGATCAGGTAACAGCCTCCAACGATTTTGAAGGTCAGGTACAGCGTCGGCGCGGCGGCAAACAGTGACTTGATGCCCAAGCCACCGGCCAGGCCCCACAACACGGTACCCGTCGCCACGCCCAACGCGGCAAACACTCCATGACGACGGGAGCAACTGGCCGCCAGTTGCGCCGTGGTGAAGAAGTTTGGCCCCGGCGTAACCACCGCGACAGTCCACAGCAGCGCCAGCGACAGCAACGGGCCGGCGTACATCAGGTGTTGTAGTTCCATCGGATAAACCGTCCTTAGTTTGTTGTGGTGAGGTCCTGACGCAAGGGTAACCGCGCTGGAGGCAAGCAGCTATGCTGAAATCATGCAGGTCATCGTTCTCTATCGTTTCAACTGATCAGCGCATGCCACGGGAGATTGATCATGAATGGTTTCCTGGTGATTTTTTTTACTCAGCAAAATCGTCGTCACCACGGAAAAATGCTCGGTGACTGGATCGTCGATTTGGCGAAAGATATGGGTCTACACGGCGCCACACTGTCCACCGGCATCGAAGGTTTTGGCCATACGGGCCGCCTGCACTCCGCGCATTTTTTCGATCTTGCCGATCAGCCCCTCGAGATTCGTCTGGCGATTACCGAAGAGGAGTCCGTGCGCCTGTTCGAGCGTCTGGAGACCGAAGACATTTCCTTGTTCTACATCAAGACCCCGATCGAGTTTGGAACGGTCGGTAAGAACGCCGAGAAGTCCCCTCCCTCCTCCGATAACAGTGCAAGGAGAGGGGATCGCCCCCCAAGGCGCCTTTGACCCGATGAAGACAGCCTGTTCGCTGTGCGTTACCGTACTTGTCATTGCGCACACAGCAAGGACAGCCCCCCATGGGCAAACACAACAACCGCACCGACTGGCTCCACCGCGCGCCCCACACCAGCAGTCTGGAGCGCATCGAGGCGTATTTTTCGAGTCACGGTTATGACCTGCACCGTCACGACACTTATGCGATAGGTCGCACCCTTTCTGGCGTGCAAAGCTTTCAGTATCGCGGCGAGTGGCGTCATAGCCTGCCGGGCGGGACCATGGTGCTGCACCCGGATGAAGTCCATGACGGCGAGGCCGGCACCGAGGATGGCTTCAAGTACCGAATGATGTATATCGAGCCCGCGCTGATTCAGCAGATGCTCGGTGGCAAGCCTTTGCCTTTTATCAAGACCGGCCTGTCTGCTGATCCACGGCTATACGCGGCAACCAACGTGTTGCTGCAAAGCCTGGACTGCCCTCTTGATCCGCTGGAAGAGCAGGACGCGCTGTTCGATCTGGCGAATGCCCTGAGTGCCGTGTCCGGTGTGCCTGCGACTCGCCAGAGCTTCGATTACCTGGCGGCGGAACGGGCGCGGGAATTCATGCACAGTGCCCTGGACCGCACCGTGACGCTGGATGAACTGGCCGAGCAGAGCGGCCGGGATCGCTGGGGCCTGTCGCGGGACTTTCGCCTGCTGTTCGGCACCAGCCCTTATCGATACCTGACCATGCGCCGACTCGATCTGGTCCGCTCATTGCTGATACAGGGACAACCGCTGGTCAGCGCCGCGCTGATCGCCGGTTTCACCGATCAAAGCCACATGACCCGACAGTTCAGCAAAACCTACGGCCTGTCGCCTGCACGCTGGTTGAAAATGCACGGGCGCTGAAGGCTGCACAATCGTACAAGAAACACGCTGCGGCCGTGGCTATCGTCGGCTCACGATCAACCAGCGGATGAACCTCATGAAACATTATCAAAGCCTGAACTTTGCGCAAAAACTCAGCCTGTTCGATGAGCAGTGGACACCCAAGGTCATCGCCGAAATGAACGACTACCAGTTCAAGGTAGTGAAGCTGCAAGGGGATTTCATCTGGCATGACCATGCCGATACAGACGAGACCTTCATCGTGCTTGAAGGTCAGCTGCGCATCGACTTTCGCGATGGCCAGGTGTCTGTGTCTCAGGGCGAAATGTTTGTCGTGCCCAAAGGCGTCGAGCACAAACCGTATGCCGAGCATGAGGTTAAGCTGCTGCTGATCGAGCCCAAGGGCGTTTTAAACACCGGGCACGAAGGTGGAGTACGGACTGCGGTGAATGATGTGTGGATCTGAAACCCGGATTGCACTAATGCTGGGGGCCTCAATCCTGCAACGTCTTCCCATCCACCGGGTCGCCGATTTTCAGAAAGTGTCCGCCCGCGACGTGGTGCAACGTACGTAATGCATCCTGCCCTTCGAAGTGCCAGCGGCCTTCGCTGAAGACTCGTTCGTCTGCCTGGGCGGATATCACTTCAGCCAGAAACAGGTCGTATTGTTGATGGTTGTGGGGCTCCGGCAACAGTCGGCATTCCAGCCACGCCACACAGCCTTCGAGCATTGGCGCGTCGACGACATCGCCGGCAAAGGTTTGCAGGTCATAGGCCTGGAACTTGTCGCGACCTTCGCCCTGAGACAGCTCGAGCCCGGAGGTCGAACCTACGGTTTGCACGATATCGGCCTGAGCCGCGCAGGGTACGTTGAGTACGAAGGTGCCCGAGGCTTCGAGCAGTTGTCGGGTCCAGGTGGATTTATCGAGGACCACCGCAACCTTCGGTGGTTCGAAATCCAGTGGCATGGCCCAGGCGGCAGCCATGATATTGCGTTGTCCGGCGTGGGCGGCGCTGACCAGAACGGTCGGCCCGTGGTTGAGCAGACGATAGGCCTTGGACAAGGGAACCGGACGACGGTGGGAAACGCTCATGGCGGTCTGCTCCTGAGAAAAGAGCCGATTGTAGCCATTTACGGCAAGCGCTCCCATGTGTGCGGTGTTTACGCCGACAACTGATTGGCAAACTGCCCCACAGCACTGACCACTTTCTGCGCGCCGTCCTGAATCTCGACAATCACCGTGCCTGCTTCGGCAGCCAGCGCCAGACCTTGCTCAGCCTGGAGTTTGCCGTCACTCATCAAGGCCACTGCGTCGCGAGCCATGTCCTGGTTCTGACGCACCACACCGACGATTTCGTCAGTGGCTTTGCTGGTGCGCGAGGCCAGCTGTCGAACCTCGTCCGCTACCACCGCAAAACCTCGACCTTGCTCGCCAGCACGGGCCGCCTCGATCGCGGCGTTGAGCGCCAGCAGGTTGGTTTGTTCGGCGATACCGCTGATGGTTTTGACGATGGTACCGATCACCAGAGATTGCTCGTTCAGCGCTTCGATGCCTTCGCCGGCCTGTTGCATGTGCCTGGCCAGATCGCGCATTACATTCACCGCCTGAGTGACCACCGTCGTACCGCGTTGGGCGCTGCTGTCGGTCTGCAATGAGGTGCTGTAGGCAATATTCGCGGCTTCGGCGACGGCGTGTTCCTGATTCACCTGATCAGTGATCACCGTGGCAAATTTGACGACTTTGTAGAGTTTGTCATTGGCGTCGGTCACCGGGTTATAAGAGGCCTCAAGCCAGACCACACGACCATGGCTGTCAATGCGTTTGAAGCGGCCTGCAACGAACTCGCCAGCGTTCAAGCGCTTCCAGAACCCCTGATACTCTGCGCTGTTGTAATCCTCGGGCTCGCAGAACGCGCGGTGATGTTTACCTTTGATCTGCGCCAGGCTGTAACCCATACCGCTGAGAAACCGGTCGTTGGCCGCCAGCACGATGCCGCCCATATCGAACTCAATCACCGCCGTTGAACGCACCAACGCACCGATCAGGTTTTCGTGTTCACGGGAAGCTTCAATGGTACGGGTCAGGTCGCTGGAGTAGATCGAAAAATTCTTGATCCGTCCGTCCGAGGATCGAACCGGTTGCACGATCGAGCGCAGCCAGGCCTCCTGGCCATTGCCTCTGAGCAAGCGAACCGTTCCGGCAAAGTGCTCACCGCGGGTCAGCGCGGTTTTGAAGCGATGGTGAAACTCATCCGCCTTCACATGAACCGGGACGATATCTTCAATGTGTCGCCCGAGCACGTCGCTGCTCTTGTAGAACATCTCTGCGGTGAAGTTCTGATTCACCGATTGAATGCGCCCATCGGGATCAAGGGTGATGACGAGCATCTCGCTTTCCAGGCTTTCTTTCACTTGCACAAGGCTGGAGAGTTCTTCGCGAAGAGCCGACAGCTCCTGCTTCAAGCGTTTGTTAAACATGGGGGGATGCACCGATGGACAGGGTTGAGAGCGGCATTCAGCCAAGCCATCGGCCACGGAAAATTTTTCTGAAGAGCAACTCAAGCTTGCCCTGCAAAAATAGTAGCAGTTTGCCTCTGCCGCAGGCCCGCGAATGGTTTCAATCCGGACATTGCATCCAACCTCACTCCGGCTTGAGCAACGCCTCATAGTCCGGGCTGATTTCGGCCAGGATCATCAATGCCGCCGCTCCCAGCGTAACGGCGTCGTGGCCGGCGGTGCAGGTTGCTAATCTGGCGGTAGCGCTGGACGTCGGACGGATCGCGATTGGCGGTGGTATGTATCGCCAGGCCTCGACCTTGGCGCCGGTGATAGAACAACTGATCCGTCGAGTGGTGCCGTTTCCACCGCAAATCGTCGCCGCGCATTTCACCCACGACGCGCCGCTGTGGGGCGCGCTGAGCATGGCCATGGAAGCGGCCGGGCTGAATGCTATCGCACAACAACTCATCGCCGCCGGCGATGTTCTTTCCGCTTCCGGCAGCCCGCGTGGCTGAGGACCATCAGGTATTTCGTTATGTCATTGATGTTGAGTGAAACCCTGTCCATCCCGGCGATCCTGCAACGCATGCTCGACGATGACGCGGCAGTTCGTGCCCTGAGCCAACGGTTGGCTGACGATCTGCCAGAGCTGATGATCACCGTCGCCCGCGGCAGTTCGGACCATGCCGCCGCCTACTTCAGCTACGCGATGATGAGCCAGATTGGCGTGCCCAGCCTGTCGATTCCGTTGTCGCTGGTCAGCCTGCAACAGCCGCCGCTGCGCTTGAAAAAGTGCTGGGTGGCGGCGTTTTCCCAGTCTGGAAAAAGCCCGGACTTGATCGACAGCGTTCGTTACCTGCAACAACGCGGCGCGACCTCGGCAGCGCTGGTCAACACTGCCCATTCGCCACTGGCCGCCGTCACCGACGCGCAAATTCTGCTGCCGGCCGGGCTCGAACAAAGTGTGGCCGCGACCAAGAGTTACGTGGCCATGTTGATGGCTGCTGCGCAAACGGTCGCCTATCTGGCCGACGCACTGGGCATCGGCAATGGGCTGACTGCCGCATTGCAGCAGCTACCACAACAAATGGACGAAGCCGCGGCCGAGGATTGGTCGCCGGCACTCAAGGTACTGGCCCGCGCCGACAAAATGATTGTCATCGGGCGCGGAGCAGCCTTGCCGATTGCCCAGGAAGCTGCGCTCAAACTCAAGGAAACCTCCGGCATTCAAGCCGAAGCGTTTTCCAGCGCCGAGGTTCGCCATGGACCAATGGAAATCATCGAGAAAGGGTATCCGGTGCTGGTGTTCGCCGCTTCTGGCCCGGAGCAGGCCGGCACGCTGATCTTCGCCGAAGACATGCGCGCCCGCGGTGCTCAGGTGCTGATCGTGGCACCGCGTGGCACGGCTTGCGCTCATTTGTTACCGAGCGTGCCGACCGTGCATCCGCTGCTGGAGCCGTTCACGATGATTCAGGGTTTTTACCTGATCGCCGCACAACTGGCTGTTGCTCGCGGGCGCAACCCTGATCAGCCGAGATTTTTGAAGAAAGTGACGCAGACGCGTTGATTCAGAACCGCGATGTCCGTAACGACAGACATCGCGAATAACCTTGTCCCCTAAACGCCAGAAGCCACCGCGCCACAACCCATGCCAGGCACACGCGAACCAAAATACGCCGCGCTACCGACTCCGACTGCGCCCATTACCGCGCAATAGATCACACATATCCACGGGCTCCACGGCATCAGACCGATCAATAGCAGCGGTGTGATACTTGCCCAAAGTGCGTAGGCAATGTTGTAGGTAAAAGAGATCCCGGAGACACGGATCCGCGCCGGAAACAGGCTGACCATCACCGACGGCACCGCGCCGACCACTCCACAGCTCAGGCCGGCGACCGCGTAGGCAACGCCGATCCAGCTGCCGCCGGCGATCAGGCAGGTATAGAGCACTGCAATGCCCAGTGGCAGCAGCAGACTGTAGAGCATGACCGTGCGCCAGGCGCCGATGCGGTCGACGATCAGACCGGCCAGTACGCAACCGATGTTCAGGAAAACGATGCCCAGGCTGCTCAGGGCAAAAGTATGGCTGGCGGTCATGCCGAAGGTTTTTTGCATCATGGTCGGGGTAATGACCACAAACACCACCACCGCCGAGGTCAACACGCAGGTCAGGAGCATTGCCGGCAGCATCGCCTGACGATGATCACGCAACACGGTGCGCAGCGGCAGTTCGGCATCGGCTTCGCGACGGGCCTGCATGGCCATGAATACCGGTGTTTCGCTCAACCAGCGACGCAGCCAGACGCCGATCACACCGAACACTCCGCCCAGCAGAAACGGGTAGCGCCAGGCGTAATCGAGGATTTCTGCCGGGGTGAAAACCTGCGCCAGCAATGTCGCGGTCAGCGCGCCGATCAGATAACCGAAGGTCAGTCCGGCCTGTAAAAAGCCCAAGGCATAACCCCGGTGGCCGACCGGCGCATGCTCGGCGACGAACACCCAGGCGCTCGGCACTTCACCGCCCACCGCCGCGCCTTGCAGCACTCGCAACGCCAGCAACAGCAACGGCGCGAAATAGCCGATCTGGGCGTAGGTCGGCATGATCCCGATCAGCAGACACGGCAGCGCCATCATCAGGATGCTCAGGCTGAAGACCTTCTTGCGCCCCAGCTGATCGGCAAAATGCGCCATCAAAATTCCACCCAACGGGCGCGCCAGGTAGCCCGTGACGAAGATCCCGAAGCTTTGCAGCAAACGCAGCCATTCGGGCATTTCCGGTGGGAAGAACAGCTGGCTGAGGGTCAGCGCGAAAAATACGAAGATGATGAAATCGTAGATTTCCAGCGCACCGCCGAGGGCCGCCAGCCCAAGGGTTTTGTAGTCAGACCGGGAGAATGGCGCCGGTCGCAAATCGGTAATGACAGTCATAAAACAAACTCTGGATAGGCAAAACCACGGCGCTAATGGTCTACGCAAATGCCCGGGGGAACAACCCGTTAGACCATAGTCCTATGTACGCAAAACAGCTTCGGCAATACCAGACTGATTGTTTTACTGTTGGCACCTGACCAAAAGAGCCGCTGCTACTCTGCGGACACCACAATAAACATAAAAATTCTCGAGGTATTTCCGTGGCCGCTGATATCGAAGATAGCCGCTATGCCCGCTTTGCCCTGCGTTGCTCCAGTTTTGCCGAGCGCTGGTTTCCCGATTCCTGGGTATTTGCTGCACTGGCGGTGATCGTCGTCTGCGTGGCAACCATGACCATGGGCGCGAAACCGACCGATGCCGCCATGGCCTTCGGTGACGGGTTCTGGAGCCTGATTCCGTTCACCATGCAGATGGCCTTCGTAGTGATCGGTGGCTATGTGGTCGCCAGTTCACCGCCAGCGGTGAAGCTCATCGATCGTCTAGCGCGCATCCCGAAAAACGGCCGCTCCGCCGTGGCCTGGGTGGCGCTGATTTCCATGGTTGCGTCGCTGTTGAACTGGGGCTTGTCGCTGGTGTTCGGCGGGTTACTGGTTCGTGCCTTGGCCCGTCGCACTGATTTGCGTATGGACTATCGCGCTGCCGGTGCCGCAGCCTACCTGGGGCTCGGCGCAGTCTGGGCACTGGGGCTGTCTTCGTCCGCCGCACAATTACAGGCCAACCCGGCCAGCCTGCCGCCATCGATTCTGTCGATCACGGGCATGATTCCGTTCACTCAAACCATTTTCCTTTGGCAGTCCGGCGCCCTGCTGTTGGCGTTGATCGTGGTCTCGCTGATCATCGCCTACGCCACCGCGCCGGGTCCGGCCAGTGCCCGTGATGCCAAGGCCTGCGGGGTCGATCCGAGTTTCAACATCCCTGAACCGCAGCCGCGCACACGCCCCGGCGAATGGCTGGAATACAGTCCGGTGCTGACGATTTTGCTGGTGCTGTTGGCGGCAGGCTGGTTGTTTCACGAGTTCTCGACCAAACCTGCGATCAGCGCGATCTCCGGCCTGAACACTTACAACTTCCTGTTCCTGATGCTCGGCGCGCTGCTGCATTGGCGCCCACGCAGCTTCCTCGACGCGGTGGCCCGCGCGGTGCCGACCACCACCGGCGTGCTGATCCAGTTCCCGCTTTACGGCTCCATCGCCGCACTGATGACCGTGGTCAAAGGCAGCGACGGCCAGACCCTGGCGCACCACATATCGACCTTCTTCGTACAGATCGCCTCCCACGACACCTACGCCCTGCTGATGGGCGTGTACTCGGCGATACTGGGGTTCTTCATCCCGTCGGGTGGCGGCAAGTGGATCATCGAAGCACCGTATGTGATGCAAGTCGCCAACGACCTGAAGTACCACCTCGGCTGGGCCGTACAGATCTACAACGCCGCCGAAGCATTGCCGAACCTGATCAACCCGTTCTACATGTTGCCGTTACTCGGCGTGCTGGGGCTTAAGGCGCGGGACTTGATCGGGTTTTCCTTCGTGCAGTTGCTGGTCCATACGCCGCTGGTGCTGTTTCTGCTATGGGCGCTGGGGACGACGCTGGTGTATGTGGCGCCAGTGATGCCGTAGGTCGCTTCGCAACCATTCGCGCGTAAATGGAACGCCAGGTCCACTGCTCTAACGCTTCCCTGTAGTCTTCCCGTCATCGTCGGTTGCTACCTTGCGACCGAAATACTTTGTAACGAATTGACGACTTAGCGAGCAGGGACCTGGAATGAGTGACGAAAAAGAAGGCAATGGCACGCTACCTCCTGAAACAGATGCCCCTACCGATACCAGCCGCCGCCGCTTCCTGGGCGGCGTTGCAGTTCTAGGGGTTGGCGCGACGCTGAGCGCCTGCGGCAGTAATGACGATACACCGGGCAAATCTGCCGAACGGCCATTGTCGCCCGCCGAACTGGACAAGGCCCTGCACGATCAGGTGAAAAACGTTGTGGTGATCTACGGTGAAAATCGCAGCTTCAACAACCTGTTTGCGGATTTTCCCGGTGTCGAAAGCCCGCTGTCCGCGCTCAAGCCGGAGCAGTACCTGCAACGGGACCGTGACGGCAGTGTGTTGTCGAGCCTGCCACCGGTTTGGGGCGGCGTGACCCAGGTCGGCCCGCAAACCCTCGATGGCGTGACGTACCCCAGCGGCACGCAATTTCAGGAAAGTTTGCCCAATGCACCATTCGCCCTCAAAGGCCCCCAAGGCGAAGACTTGCCGCTGGGCCTGGTGACTCGCGACCTATGGCATGTGTTCTATCAGAACCAGATGCAAATCAATGGCGGCAAGAACGACCACTTTGTGGCGTGGGCAGATTCCGGTGGCCTGACCTTCGGCCATTACGCCCAGACCCGCTACTCATTACGCTTGTGGGATGTCGCCAGAGAGTTCGTGCTCTGCGATAACTTTTTCCAGGGCGCTTTCGGTGGCTCGTACCTGAACCATCAGTATCTGATCAGTGCCCAGGTGCCTTTTTATCCCGACGCCGCCAACTCGGTGGCCAAGGTACAGATTGCCACGCTGCAGAGTGATGACCCGACGGACACACGCCTCAAACCATTGGAACAGTCGCCCGCCAGCGCCATGATCGGGCCACCGCAATTCGGCCCCAGCCTGCTGACGCCCGACGGTTATGCCGTGAACACCATGGCGCCACCCTACTGGCCAACCTGGATCCGCGATCCCGAGCGCCCGGACTACGCAAAAGCCGACTTGCCGAGCGTCCTCGTCCCACAGACTCACGAGCATATCGGCGACAAGCTCTCGAAGAAAAACGTCGACTGGGCCTGGTACGGCGGCGCGTGGCAAGCAACGATCGATGCATACAAGGATTCAGGTGGCATTCCGAAGATTCCGAACTTCCAGTATCACCACCAGCCGCTCAACTATTTCAAAAGCCTGGGCCCTGAAAACCCCATTGAACGCAGCAAGCGCCTGCGCGATGGCGGTTTGGGCGATGAGTCGAGCACCAACAAGTTTTTCGCTGACGCCGAAGCCGGCAAGCTGCCGGCGGTCACGTTCTACAAACCCCAGGGCAACCTGAACATGCACGCTGGATATGCCGATGTGGCGTCTGGCGACCGGCATATCGTCCGGGCGCTGAAAGTGCTGCAGCAAAGCCCGCAATGGAAAAACATGGTGGTGGTGATCACGGTCGACGAAAACGGCGGCTGGTGGGACCACGTTGCCCCGCCCAAAGGCGATCGTTGGGGGCCGGGAACGCGTATACCGGCGCTGGTGATTTCACCTTTCTCCCGCAAGGGCACGGTGGATCACACGGTCTATGACACAGCGTCGATCCTGCGGCTGATTACCCGGGTGTTTCAGCTGGAGACCCTCGAGGGGATCAAACTGCGAGATGAGGCAATGATTGCCCGGGGCCAGCAAGCCATGGGGGATTTGACTAATGCGCTGCACTTTCCGGGCTGATTGATTACTGCGGATTTGGGATCTTTTCGTGCCGGGACTGGACCACCCGGCACAACAGGTTTCAGTATGTATCCGCCCCGCCTCCGAGGGCCCACGCTGAAAAGGATATGAGCATGTTCAAACTCGCAGGACTCACCCTTGCCGCCCTCACCCTGAGTGCCGCCGCCCACGCCGATGTGGATTTGAAGCTGGGCAGCACCGAGCGCGTCACCCGGCTGTTTGCCTACCCCAACAACTGCGATGTCATTTGCTTCCGCAACTGGACGCTGGAGCAAACCGTCGAGCACTACTTGACCCAAAGCGTGCAGCGCGATGGCTACAGCGCGGCGAAAGTAAGCGTCAAAACCGACAACGATCAGCTTTACGCGGCGATCAGCGGCGTACCCGCCGGTTATGAAAAGCCTCTTGCGGCGCTGCTGGATGCCGGAGACCTGGCCTACAACGGCGCGAGCAAACTGAACGCCGACGGCAAGTGGGCTTATAGCTGGTATCTGTTCCTGCCGCTGGGAATGGCGCTGGAGAACCGCAAGAGTGTCGAGTTGCTGCACTTCCCGCCGGATTACTCACTGACCCAAGCGCAGGACTATCTGGAATCGAAAACCACCGATCGCTGGGCCACGTTGTTGACGGCCAACGGTATTGCCGCCGAGCAGACGCCGGGCTACCAGACCATCATCGACATCGCACCGATTGCCGCGCCTTCAACCGCGGGCAAAGACCTGGAAGGCGTCTACGACTACTTCAAGGACTACCAGACCACCATGGTCAAGGAAGTCAGCCAGAACGCCAGCGGCGCGGCCTTGCCGATGGTTGCCTTCGGCGCGCCGGTGCGTAACTGGATCAAGCAACAATATGGCGTCACCGTCAGTGTGCTGGGCCTGGCAGAGATCAGCCCGACCGAGGGCGTGAAGGTGCCGGTTCTGGGCTCCAATCACCCAAGCTATATCTGGTACGCGGCAGACCCTGCGACCTATGACGGCGATGAAGCCAAGGCCGATGCCGCCGGTTTGAAAGTCATGGGACAGGATTTGAGTGCCGCGTGCTGGCAGGCCGGGATGGGCAGCAAACCAGGAAGCAATCCGGATGCGCAGTTGAAAAGCTGTACGCAAACCTGGCAAGTGACCCAGAAAGAGCAAACCTGCGATCTGTTCTACACCTCAATCCGCAATCTTACGCCCGAGCAAGCTCAGGCCAAGTGCTCGACAACGCCAATCAAATCTCAGCTGAACAGCCTGAAAGCCCCCGCACCGGCGCCTTCGGTGGCTACTTCGCACCTGTAAAACCAGCCGTCCACGCCTGCGTCAGCCTTTGCTGCCGCAGGATGGAGCCGATATCTACTGTCGGATCACAGACACAGCCTTTGTTGAGCGACGAACGTTAAATCGCCCCGACCGGGCGCAGTCGATACTGCGGCGGCAGCTGCTCAAAGCCACTGATGGTCGCGTTCAGGCTTTTCCAGCGGCCATCCTTGATGCCATAGATGCAACCGTGGACCGACAGGCTCTGCCCGCGATGCCAGGCGTTTTGCACAATGCTGGTGTGGCCGACGTTGGCCACTTGCTGGATCACATTCAGCTCGCAGAGACGGTCGACCCGCTCTTCTTCTGTAGGCAGCAGGGCCAGCGCTTCACGGTGTTCGTAGTAAAGGTCGCGAATCGAACGCAGCCAGCCGTCGATCAGGCCCAACTGACGATCCTGCATAGAAGCGCGCACACCGCCACAACCATAGTGGCCGGTGACCAGGATATGTTTGACCTTGAGTACATCCACGGCGTACTGGATCACCGACAGGCAGTTGAGGTCGGTGTGCAGCACCACGTTGGCCACGTTGCGGTGTACGAACAGGTCACCGGGCAGCATGCCGACGATCTCGTTGGCCGGCACGCGGGCGTCCGAACAACCGATCCATAGATATTCAGGGGTTTGCTGGCGAGCCAGCTTGGCAAAGAAGTCAGGATCTTCCTGCTTGATCGCATCGGCCCAGCGCTCATTGTTATCAATCAGATCTTGTAGTTCGTTCATGCTATGAAGCCTCAAGAATGATGTGCTGCTTTGACAGACGACCGCCGGTCGGGGTCACGTTCAGCGTGCAGGTAGCCAAACGGAGAAATACGGTGGAATCTTAAAGGGTAGCGCCTGTCCACCCTATAGGCCCACATTATGAGTAACTGCCATGACCGAATCACGACGTCCCTATGGCGCTCCGCAACCCGAGTCGATCGATGATGACGAAGATCGGATGGGCTCAATGGCGGAGCTGCACTTCGATGAAGATGAGTCCAGCGACCGCATCGCAGAGCTGTCACCTGAGAGCGAACGTCAGCGGGACCCACCGCCCAAGCGCGGCCATGAAGCCGGCATGAGCGGCGCCACGACGCTGGATCATGAATCAACCGATGACGACCTCAGCATTGAAACCATGATCCGTGAAGACGGAGCGCGCGACGGCAATGAAGCCGGTGAAAGCGATCCCGCCGACTGGGACCTGAGCATCGTCGATGAAGACGACATCGGCGGCGGCAATGGTCTGGATGAAGCCGAAATGGCGGAACGTGATCCTGTGAATGGTAATCGGTAGTCCACCGGCATCGCCACAAAAGCGCCCAACCTGTAGGAGATTTTTATCTAGTCGACCAACGTGCAAGCCATGACCACGGCATCTTCTCGCCCACCGACTGCCGGGTAGTAATCGCGTCGGCGGCCGATTTCATTGAAACCGTAGCGCTCATACAGCTTGAATGCCGCCCGGTTGCTGTCGCGAAGCTCGAGGAAGCATTCCCGGGCCCTTGCATCGTAAGCGCGTGACATCAAGTGCTCCAGTAGCTGCAAGCCGAGGCCGCGACCCTGGCTTTCCGGTTTGACGGTAATGTTCAGCAGATGCGCTTCATCAAGGATTATCTGAACAACGCCGTGCCCCACCTGTTGCTCGCCTTCGAACATCAGCCAGATCTGGTACTTGCCCAAGCCATCAAGAAAAATCCCACGGGTCCAGGGATGGCTGAACGCCGCGTATTCGATTTTCAGTACAGCGTCGAGGTCCGCCTCGGTCATCGGACGAAACGTTACAGCATCACTCATCATTACTTTTCCAGCGCGCCATCAGCCGACGCATGGCTTGCCAGATATCAGCCTTACGCTGTGGCTCTTCCATTAATAGTTCCAGGCCGGGCAGCGCCCAGACCGAGCCCAGACCTTCGACTTGAAGTTCTCGGTTGTAGGATTGCGCGTTCGTTTCACCGGCAAAACGCACGGCTGGCAGGCCGATCAGCCACAGACAGACGCAGGGCGCGTCCTCGAGGCGTGCAGAAACAAAACCTTGCACAAAGTCACGAGCGGCCTCAGGGCCTTGATCCATCGTGCCGCGCACCAGCAATGGCCAGCGCACCGGCTCACCAACGATTTGCGGACTGTCCGGCAGGCCGGCGGCGCGCAGCATGTCTTTGAGCAATAAATAGGCCGGATCGCGCGTCTGAAAAGCTTCGCCTGTGGGTAACTCCACCAGCAGCAGGCAAGCACCGGCCCGCAGCAGTTGCAAGGCGAAACGCGGTTGCGGCACGTGCGGCGCCTTGACCGGAGCTGGCGCGGCTTCGGCCTCTTTCACCGGTTTGCTGGCGACTGCAACCGTCGGCCTTGGCACTTCGATCTTCGCCCGTTCGACAGGCTTGGCCACAGGTTCGGCGGCCGCTTTAGCGAACGGAGCAAGCGCAACCGGCTCGACCAGCGGCTCAGGCATCACCAGCAGCTCTGGACGCGACGGCGCGGCAAACGGTAATTCGGTGCGCGGCAGCCAATTGACCACCTGCATGGCGGTCAAATAAGCGCGGCGACGGGACTCGATAAGCAAAGGTCGGCCACTTGTGGATAACTAAAGATGAGGGATTCTACCGCCCTTCGCCCAAGATCGCCCGCAGTTGATCGATAGAAAACCGACTGTCCGTCTCATCAAGAGACCGGGGGTGAAGCGCGACCCGTCCGATGCAGTACAATCGCCGCTTTTAATCGCCAACCAGCCGGCCTTTCCCATGATCGAACCCAAGCGCGTCTTGCGCGCCCTCGCCGAACACTGGGCACTTCTGGAGCCACTGTGCGAGCACTTCGACCAAGGCACTTTGAGCCTCAACGAACTGCGTTCACAGCTGGCCGCTCAGCAATTGGACAGCACGCCACAGGACATCACCAGTCTGCTGGACGTGTGGATCCGCCTGGATATTCTGGTTCCCGTGGCGAAAAGCCCGAACCGTTTCGAGCTGAATGCGCAGATCCACGACTTCCTCGCCTACCTGCGACGTGAACACCGTTTGGGCCTGTGCCTGGAAATCGAAGCCTATCTGCGCCATCTGGAGCGGTTGGCCGGTTATATCCAGGATGCCTTCGACATCCGCGACGGCAGTGACCTGGCGCGCCAGTTGCGCTTGCTGGACATGCGCGTACGGGATGTCCTGAAGAAACTCGCCAACGATGAACAGGCCCTGGTGGCGGTCGCCGAGCGGGCCAAAACCAGCGACCGGCAGATTCCGTTGCGCCAGCGCTACGCCGAAGTTCTGGCGACCTGGGACGAATACGTCGAGCCAATGATCCAGTTGGTCAATGCTGACGGCGCTTTCGAGCAAGGCGTGCGCAAGGTCGAGAACGTGCTGCTGCGCATGCTCAGCGAACAGCAGCGCCTCGGCCACCTGGTCGATGACGACATGCTGCTGCGCACCCACGCGCGCATCCTTGAAATGCAGACCAGCGCCCAGTTGACCCTGCGTCACGCCCGGGAACTGCTGCTGCCGTTGCGCGAAGAAGCTCGCCGGCACAACGCCGTAACCCGCGGTGCAGCTCTTGCGCTGTCGGCCATTCGTCGCAAAGGTATCGATGCGGTGCCGCAAGCGGCGATGCCGATGTTCACCCGGCCGCAAAGCACCTTCCTCGGCAGCGCCAGTCAGGTCGAAGCCTATGTTTACGCCCTGGCTCGTTTCGAGCCCAAACCGACGCGTTTTCCCAAGGCCCACAAGACTCAAAAGGGCGAGGCCCCGCGTGCACCACGCACCGTTCGCGAAATGCTCGAACGCTGCGAAGACGCTCTGCCAATGCCGGACCTGATGACCTGGCTGCTGGAGCAGGAACCGGACGGCGCCACCGACGAATTGCTGTACTGGTTCTCGCGCCTCTCGCGGGAGAAACGCTTTAAACGCGAGCGCCTCGAGCGCCGCGATTACCACACTCATGAGCACCAGGTCAGCCTGCGCTCCTTCGCCCTGCTCTCGGCCGGCATTGATGCGTCCGAGAATTCTGCGAGCACTCCTCATGCATCTTGATCTATCCGAATTGTCCCAGCTGGCACCGATCTTTCGCGAGCTGCTCAAGGGTTACCACGTCAGCCGCCGCGATCCTGAGCTGTACGCGCAACTGTCGAACTTCCAGGATCAATACCGCACGCTGTTCAAGGCGTTGGGCTTCGAGTTGGTCTGCGACACCCGTGGTTTCTACTACTTTGTACCGGACCAGGCTGGTGCCGCGGTGAACAAGACCGCGCAACGTCTGGCACTGTTCACCTTCATCATCGTCGAACATTTGGCGGATCAGGGCCGCGACCCGGTTGCGGTCCTCGATGGTGGCAGCCTTGGCCGTGATGAACTGCCGTCATTGCTGGAAAAATACCGCGACCTGTTCATTCAGGCCGAAGTGCAGACCCAGGAAGAGCTGGAAGAGAAAATCATGCGCCGCATGACCCAGCTCGGCTTCGCCAGCGAAGAAAACGGCATCTACCGCTTCCTGCCACCGATGCACCGCTTCCTCGACGTCTGCCTGTCGGTCCAGCAGGACCGCGATTTGGCCGCCAGCCTACACAGCGTGTTGCCATTGCCGACACCGGTGCTGATCGATGACGACAGCGACGAAAAACTGTTAACAACCGATGATCCGCTGGATCTAAGCGCATTCAAGGTGGAGAGCGAGGAAGAAAGCGAAGAACTCGCACTGGCCCGCGCCATTGCCGATGAACAGGAGATCGACGCATGAGCCAGGAACGCTATGGCATTCGCCGCTTTGCCCTGCTGAACACTGCGGGTTACAGTCTAGGGCTGTTCCCGCTGGAGCACCCGCTGTCGGTGTACGGCGCGAACAACCTCGGTAAATCCGCTTCGATCAACGCCTTGCAGTTCCCGATTCTGGCCCGCATGTCAGACATGAGCTTCGGCAAGTACAGCCTGGAGCAGTCCCGGCGCTTCTATTTTGCTTCGGACACCAGCTACATCCTCGTCGAAGTCTCCCTGCCCCACGGTCCGCACGTGATCGGCGTGGTCGGGCGCGGCCCGGGCGGTGGTTTCGGTCACCAGTTTTTTGCTTACGCTGGCAAACTGGACCTGGCGCATTACCAGAAAGACGACACCTGTCTGCGGCAGAAAGAACTGTTCACCAATCTCGAGCGCCAGGGTCTGAAAGCCTACGAGCTCAAGCCCGAAGAACTGCGTCGATTGCTGGTAGGCGGCCACACCTCGATTCCGCTGGACCTGACGCTGATCCCGCTGCGCTCCACCAGTGAACAGAGCCTCAAGACCTTCCGCGCGCTGTTCATCAACCTGCTGCACATGCGCGAAATCACTGCAGCCAAGCTCAAGCAACTGTTCCTCGACGCCTTCGAGCACAGCCTGCGTTCCGGTAGCGTCGACTACATCGCCGCCTGCGAAGAAGCCTTCCGTGACGTGCGGCGGATGGAACAAGACTACAACTCGCTGGTCACCGCAGGTCCCTTGGTCGAAGCCTTGGCCGCTGGCGTCACGCAGCGCAACATTCTGCGCGGCAAGCTGCATCGCCTGTCGCCACTGCTCGACTCGTTGCTCGGCACCTGGTCGGACTACGCCAGTGCGCGCAAGGAAGAACTGCTAATTCAATCCGAGCACTACCGCAATGAGCAGGACGCCCTACAAAACGACCAGCGCGGCGGCACTCAGGAACTGATGCGTCTGGAGCGGGAAATCAGCGGCATCCAGCGCTGGCTCGGCGAACTGTCGGTGCTCAAGCATCGCTTCGCGCTGGTCGATGACGTGAAGGTGCTGGAGCAGCAACTGTTGGCCGCCAAGGATGCTCACGATGAATTGGCCGGTGCCCTTGCGCAGTCTCGGCAGTTCAGTGCCGAAGATCTGGAAGAGCGTCTGCGGGATCTTGAAAAACGCCTGAAGTCGGTCAAGCAGCAACTCGATCACGCCGACAACAACAGCTATGCCCGTCTGCGCGAGGAATTTTCGCAACAAGACGTCGAGCGCCTGATGCGCCTGTTCAATAGCGCGCTGTTCAGTTTGCCGCTGGGCGAGCACGGCATCGCGCTGGACGAGAACGGCGAGTGGGTCAAATCCATGGAGCTGATTCTGGATGGCTTCAAGGGCGAGCGCTTCGAAGTGCCGGGCCTGTCCATTGATCTGTCGCACATCGAGCCGCCAGCGCTGCAGGCCTTGGCCGACCGCGCCGCGTTGCGCGATCAGAAAGAGCGTCTGGAAAAAGAACTCAAGCAACTGAAAACTCAAGCGGCCGTCGCGGCGGACCGCGCAGCCAGCAAGACCCAGACCGAAGCGCTGTATCAGCAAGTGCTGGATGCGCAAAAAGCCCTGGAAGACTTCCGTCGGTCACAGACACTAAGCGCCGAGGAAGGCGAGAAGCTGGAGAACCTGGCGCAGATGGAAGCCGCTCAGGATGAACTGAAGCGCTCCAGCGACGCCTTCACAGAACGCGTCCAGCAACTGTCGGCCAAACTGCAATTGGTCGGTCGGCAGATCGGTGACATGGAAGCCAAGCAGCGTACCCTCGACGATGCCCTGCGTCGCCGTCAGTTGTTGCCAGCCAATCTGCCGTTCGGTACGCCGTTCATGGAGCCGGTCGACGACTCCATGGACAACCTGCTGCCGCTGCTCAATGACTATCAGGACAGCTGGCAAGGCCTGCTGCGCAGCGATGGGCAGATCGAAGCGCTGTATGCTCAGGTGCGCCTCAAGGGCGTGGCCAAGTTCGACAGCGAAGACGACATGGAGCGGCGCCTGCAGCTGCTGATCAACGCGTATGCGCACCGTACCGACGAAGCCCTGACCCTGGGCAAGGCGCGCCGTGCGGCGGTCACCGATATCGCCCGGACGCTGCGCAACATTCGCAGCGACTACGACAGCCTCGAACACCAGTTGGCCCTGTTCAACCGCGAGATCAACAAGCGTCAAGTGTCCAACCTGCAAAGCTTCCGCATCGTCCTGGCACCGAACAAGGAAGCGCTCAAACATATCGACCAGATCATCCACAGCGCCGGTCAGTATGAAGAAGGCGAAACCCTCTCGGTGTTCGATCTGAGCCAAAGCGCCGATCAGGACAACAAGAACGAAGAAGCCAAGGAATACCTGGCGCGTCTGGTGGCAGCGAACCATAACCAGCTGGGCCTCAAGGACCTGTTTGAGCTCGCGTTCGAGATCACCAAGGTCAATGGCCAGCCGGTCATTCACACCGACATCGATGGCGCAGCCTCCAACGGCACGACCATGACCATCAAGGCGCTGACCAACATGTACTTGTTGCTGCACCTGATGGATCGCGATCAGGCCGGGCGTGTGCGTCTGCCGTACTACCTCGACGAGGCGGCGGACATCGACGAGAAGAACCAGGCTGCATTGCTGGAAACCAGCCTGCAACTGGGCTTCGTCCCGATTCTGGCCAGCGTGAAGCCGCAGGTTTCCGCCCATGTCGCCATCGACCTGGAGGGTGGCAGCGGACCGAACGGGATCTACATCGATGAGGCGGACTGGAAGTACATCCGTCGGCATGACGAGGTGAAAGCCATCGTCAACGTCGAACCGGCTGAAGCGGAACTGGACGAGGCTTAACTCGACCTGAACTGATACCGCAGGAACGAAAAAGGCCGCGATCAAATGATCGCGGCCTTTTTTGTGCTTGCCGTTTGGGACTTATTTGCCGAGGGAAATTTTCGGTGCCCAGAGCAGCCACTCATCTTCAAACTTGTCGAACAACGGGAAGGTCTGCTCCGCTCGTGCTGGATTGCCCATGCGCTCGCCCTCCGGCGTAGCGAAGGCGATACCACCCTGGATCAACGTCTCAAGGGATTCAGTGCGCACCGTCGCGCCTTTGAACAGGCCGATGTCCAGACCGAAACCGCTGCTGTTCCAGAATCGGCTGCCGCTGCGCACCAATGGCGCGTACTTCGGCTCGATCAGAACATGAATCAGCACCCTGTCCGCAGTCTGGCCAAGCTCATAACCAGTCACCTTACCCACGGTCACTTCTCGATAAGTCACCGGTACACCGATCTTCAGTGACCCACGACGAGCGGCGCTCAACACCAGACTCAGACCAGCCTCGGACACTGCTGATTCCGGTGGCTGGGCCAAAGCGACAAAGCTCTTTTGCGGACCAAGATTTTTCGCGGCCGGCTGAACTTCCAGGTATTGCCCGGTGACCAGCGTTTCAAGATTGGAGGTTTTGATCAGACCCAGCTCCGGCTTCACCACCCAGAACTGACTGCCGACGCGGGCAATCCGCTCTGGCACCTCAGTGATGCGCGCCGTCAACAATACCGACTGCAGATCATCACTGAGATCGACATCCTCAACCTTGCCAACATCCAGCCCCTTAAAGCGAATCGGCGTGCCACTGCGCAAGCCGTCAGCCCGATCGACCTTGATCGTTACAAGCGTGCCCTTCTGCATCGCCTCTTCATGGTTGGCATACAGATGGAAACGTGGAATACGTTTGCTCAGAGGGACGTTCGTCTCTGGGGTTTCAAAAGCAATACCGCCGGCCATCAGACTTTGCAGCGATTCGCTTTTGACTTGAATACCGCCCGTCAAACCACCCGACAGCGTGATGCCACTAGCATTCCAGAATCGAGTCGAGCCGTTGACCAGTCCCTCATATTCTTTCTCGATATGGACGCCAATGACCAATTGTTTGCGTTTGCGTGAGAACTGATAACTCTGCACCGAACCGACTTTAACCTGCTTGTAGAGAATCGGGCTGCCGACCTCCAATGAACCCAGGTTGTCGGTCAGTAGCACCATGTGCAGGCCAGGAGAGCGTAAGTCCAGCGGCGGAGCCTTCGCTCGCGCCTCGAACTCGCGTTGCGGTGCCCCGCCCTTGTCACCTGGTCGGATCGCGATGTAGTTACCTTTGACCAAGGCTTCCAGACCAGTGATACCGGCCAGCGAGATCGACGGTTTGACCACCCAGAATTGGGTGCCTGCTACCAGATAATCCTCGGCCAGCGGGTCGAGGGTCAATTCGGCACTCGCGCTGGACAGATCGGGATCTATCTTCAAGGCTTTTAAGCTACCGACCTGAATCCCCTTGTACATGACGGGTGTGCGACCAGCCTGCAAACCTTCGAAGTCGCTGAGCTTCACCTTGACCCGGATACCGGCCTGAGCCGCATCGAAGTTCTCATAGAGACGAAACGGCAGGCTCGGATCAGTGGGTGGACTATCTTTGCGGTTTTCCGGAGTAGCGAACGCGATACCACCCGCCACAATGCTGGCCAGAGACTCACTGTGTACTTTCACCCCAGACAGGTTGGCATCGATGCTGATCCCGCTGGCATTCCAGAAACGTGTGTGTTTGCGCACCAGGTTAGCGTAGGTCGGCTCAATAAAGACTTTAATCTCGACGGTGTTCTGGTCTTCAGACAACAGATAGCTTTTAACCTGACCGACCTGAATCTGCTTGTAGAACACAGGGCTACCGCGATTCAGCGAACCCAGACGCTCAGCCTTGATGGTCAGGTGCAGGCCAGGTTTGGAATCCGATAACGGCGGCTCTTTCGCCAAAGCCTTGAACTTGCGGGTCGACTCACCTTCCCCTGGACTAACAGCAATGTAGTTACCCGAAACCAGCGTTTCCAGGCCGGTAATCCCGGCCAGGGTCACGCTCGGTTTGACCAGCCAGAAGCGAGTGCTGGTCCTCAGGTATTGCTCGACAGCCTTGTTCATCTCGACGGTGGCGATCACTCCCTTATTATCGCCTTCGTCATCAAGGGCCAGCTTTTTGACCTTACCCACCGGCATGCCTTTGTAGACCACTTCAGTCTTGTTCGCCTGAATGCCTTCGCCGCTTTCAAAGCGGACCTGAATTTCTATACCAGTCTCATTGTAGGCACGCCAGCCCAGCCATCCGCCGATCAGCAAGGCAATGAGGGGTAGAACCCAAATGGCCGACCAATTAGAAGCCGGTCGAGTTTTAGCTTTAGGCAAATCAGTCATAGTCGTCGTCCGACTCCGTGTTATCCCAAATCAGTCGGGGATCGAAAGTTACTGCTGCAAGCATTGTCAAAATCACCACGCTGGAAAACGCCACCGCACCGAGATTAGCCTCGATGCTGGCAAGCCGGCCAAAATTCACCACCGCCACCAGAATGGCGATCACGAAGATATCCAACATTGACCAGCGGCCAATGAACTCAATAAACCGATACATAATGATGCGCTGGCGAGCCGAGAGCGGCTGATGGCGTTGCACCGAGAACAGCAGCAAACTGATTCCGACCAACTTGAAGGTAGGGACCAGAATGCTGGCGATAAATACCACGGCAGCGATCGGAAACATCCCATGCTGAACCAGCTGGATCACACCGGACATGATGGTACTGGGATCGCCTTGGCCTAAAGAGGTGACCGTCATGATCGGCAACAGGTTCGCCGGTACATAGAGAATCGCGGCTGTAATTAGCAACGCCCAGGTGCGTTTCAAGCTATTCGGGCGACGTGCATGAACCAGTGCACCACAGCGAGTGCAGATCTGCTCATCGCTGTCCGGCTCCTGCCTATTCAACTCGTGACATTCGGCACAAATCAGAATGCCTGCATCAATCGCCCGCATGAGCATCCTCTCCTGATAATGCTTGCCAGATTTGATGAGGCGACATCACCACCTCCAGCCAGACCTGAACCAATAGCAAACTGATAAAGCACACCAAGCCGAGGCCGACGGTGATCGCTGCCATGTCTGCCAATTTGACGATGGCCACTAATACCCCCATCAAGTAGACCTCGAGCATCCCCCAATCGCGTAGATGGTGATAAATGCGATAGAGCAACAAGCCGTAGCTGCGACCGATATTCCAGCGAATACTCAGCAGCACGACTAACTGACAGATCAGCTTGAGCAGCGGAATACCCATACTGCAAAGAAACACCACGCCTGCTACACCTTGCATGCCGGTATTGAACAAACCGACAACGCCACTCCAGACGGTGTCTCGCGACGAATGCCCCAGGAGATTGAGCTGCATGATGGGTAAAAAGTTCGCAGGGACATACAACAACAATGCGGTGACGACCAAGGCCAGGCTGCGCTCCACGACATTGTGTCGATGGGCATACAACTCATAACCACAACGCGGACATTGGGCTTTCTCACCATGAGCGAGCTGTGGCTTGCGCATCAGCAAATCACACTCGTGGCACGCCACCAAGTCGTCCAGCGGTAAATCTGACACCCCAGAGGGGTCAACCGGATCCGGCATAAAAGGCTCTGGCACGGGAAAATATTGAGTCCATTCTAGTGTTCTGGTTCGAAAATAACTGTGCAAATTTTTATAGGAGCGAGTCAGCTTTTCTTGCGCGCAAAACAAAACCCCTACCTGCAGATGCAGATAGGGGTTTCGGAAGTTAATCTTGACGATGACCTACTCTCACATGGGGAAACCCCACACTACCATCGGCGATGCATCGTTTCACTGCTGAGTTCGGGATGGGATCAGGTGGTTCCAATGCTC
>NZ_JBLYED010000017.1:0-151046 GCF_048515765.1 Pseudomonas sp. H11T01
ACACCCTTGCCTCTGGCTAACACTTCCCCTTGCCGGGTGTGTAGAGGACTTTCACCTCCAAGTCACCAGCGTGGCCACCACAGCCAAACTGGTTGCGCTTACGCGCAACGCGCCATGCCTGGCGCACCAGCAAAAAGCCCGCACTTGGCGGGCTTTGTGTTTTACAGCCTGTTTATGCCTTCACGCTCAGCTTCTTCAGTTCTTCGCTGCGCAGTTCACGGCGCAGGATCTTGCCCACGTTAGTGGTTGGCAGCGCATCGCGGAACTCAACGGCTTTCGGCACTTTATAGCCGGTGACGTTGGCGCGCATGTGTTGCATCACCTGCTCCTTGGTCAAGGTCACGCCCGGTTTGGCGACGATGAAAATCTTGATCGCTTCGCCCGACTTCTCGTCCGGCACGCCAATGGCTGCGCACTGCAACACGCCCGGCAAAGTCGCCAGCACGTCTTCGAGTTCGTTCGGATAGACGTTGAATCCGGAGACCAGAATCATGTCCTTTTTGCGATCGACGATGCGCATGTAACCGTCTGGCTGGATGATCGCGATATCGCCGGTCTTCAACCAGCCTTCGCTGTCGAGGATTTCGTCGGTGGCTTCCTGACGCTGCCAGTAACCCTTCATGACTTGTGGACCCTTGACGCACAGTTCGCCCACTTCGCCCAGCGGCTGTTCAACGCCAGCGTCATCAATGACTTTGCACAGTGTGGACGGAACCGGAATGCCGATGGTGCCGATCTGGATGTTCTGGTTCGGATTGACCGTCGCCACCGGACTGGTTTCGGTCATGCCGTAACCTTCGCAAATGGAGCAACCGGTCACCGCTTTCCAACGCTCGGCAGCGGCCAATTGCAAGGCCATGCCACCAGACAGGGTGATTTTCAGCGCCGAGAAGTCCAGCTTGCGGAATGCCTCGTTATTGCACAGGGCCACAAACAAGGTGTTCAAGCCGACAAAGCCGCTGAATTTCCAGTTCGACAATTCCTTGACCATCGCCGTCAGATCGCGCGGGTTGCTGATCAGGATGTTGTGGTTGCCGATGAGCATCATCGCCATGCAATGAAAGGTGAAGGCATAGATGTGGTACAGCGGCAGCGGTGTGATCAGGATTTCACAGCCTTCGTTAAGGTTGGAACCCATCAGCGCCTTGCACTGCAACATGTTCGCCACGAGGTTGCGGTGGGTGAGCATTGCGCCCTTGGCCACGCCCGTGGTGCCGCCGGTGTATTGCAATACAGCGACATCGCTGCTGGTCGGGTTCGCATCGGAAACTGGTTTGCCGCGGCCTTTGCTCAATACGTCGTTGAACTTGATGGCCTTGGGCAAGTGATAGGCCGGGACCATCTTCTTCACATACTTGATGACGCTATTGACCAGCAGGCGCTTGAGTGGCGGCAGGAGGTCGGCCACTTCGGTGACGATGACATGCTTGACCGAGGTCTTGGGCACCACGGCTTGGGCCAGATGCGCCATGTTGGCCAGGCAGACCAGCGCTTTGGCACCGGAGTCGTTGAATTGGTGTTCCATTTCCCGCGCGGTGTACAGCGGGTTGGTGTTGACCACGATCAGACCAGCGCGGATGGCACCAAACACGGCGATCGGGTATTGCAACAGGTTCGGCAACTGCACGGCGATTCGATCGCCCGGTTGCAAGTCCGTATGCTGTTGCAGGTAAGCGGCAAAAGCGCCCGACAATTCATACAGCTCACCGTAGGTGAGCGTCTTGCCGAGGTTGCTAAAGGCCGGTTTGTTGGCAAAGCGTTGGCAAGATTGCTTCAACACCGCCTGAATATTCGGATACTCGTCTGGATTGATATCGGCAGCAATCCCGGCAGGGTACTTATCCTTCCAAAAATTTTCGATCATGGAAGCCCACTCCTCAGCAACGCGAATTCATCATCGCATTTGATGCGATTATTATTGGTGTTTGTTTTTTATGGGTGTCTCTTTGTTGGTGAGTCTGGCTTTTTACTTAGGCCGAGAAGTCACAAAGCGGGCCGAGAGTAGCAGCTTTGCCAAGGGCCGACTAGAGCCAAAGAAGGCTTGGATGGTCATAAAGATGACTCTGTAAAACTCTACGGTCACTTTTAGAGCAAAAATTCTATAAACCCGTTAATCGCTCTAATCCGGGCGTTACAGCCGTTTTTTTTCGGTAAAAAAAGAGTGGGATCGAATCGATCCCACTCCCTACCTACAAACCCATCACGCAATATCGCGCAACTCCCGTCGCAGGATTTTGCCCACCGGCGTCATTGGCAACGAGTCACGCAGCACAATGTGTTTTGGCACTTTGTAGCCGGTGAAGTTTTCCTTGCAGTAAGCCTTCAGCTCCTCAAGGCTGACACCCGACTCGCGCGCAACCACAAACAACTTCACCGCCTCCCCCGAACGCTCGTCAGGCACACCGATTACCGCACAGTTGGCGACTTTCGGGTGGGCCATGACCACGTCTTCGATTTCATTCGGATACACGTTGAAGCCCGAGACGATGATCATGTCTTTCTTGCGATCGACGATACGCACGAAACCGTCCGGATCGATCACCGCGATATCGCCGGACTTGAACCAGCCTTCGGCATCCAGAACTTGCGCCGTGGCTTCCGGTTGTTGCCAATAGCCCTTCATGATTTGCGGGCCTTTGATACAGAGTTCGCCGCGCTCGCCCAACGGCTGCTCGACGCCGTCGTCGTCAATGACTTTCAGGGTGGTACCCGGCACTGGAAGCCCCACGGTGCCCAGTCGTGATTTGTCGCCGTAAGGGTTGGTGCAAGCGACCGGCGAGGTTTCGGTCAGGCCGTAACCTTCGGTAATCCGGCAACCCGTGAGCTGCGCCCAACGCTCGGCGGTGGCCTTGACCAACGCAGTCCCGCCGGAATTGGTGAGCTTCAGGCTGGAGAAGTCCAGGGTCTTGAAATCCGGGTGTTCCATCAACGCGACGAACAAGGTGTTAAGCCCGAGCAACGCCGAGAAGCGCCAGTTTTTCAGTTCTTTGATAAAGCCGGCGATGTCCCGCGGATTGGTGATCAGCACGTTGTGGTTACCGGTCACCATCATGCACATGCAGTTCGCGGTGAAGGCATAGATATGATAGAGCGGCAATGGCGCGATCATCACCTCCTGGCCTTCCCGGAGCAGTGGCTGGCCATCGGTACCAAGCTGGGACAGACATGCACGCGCCTGTTGCATGTTGGCAACCAGATTGCCATGAGTGAGCATCGCACCCTTGGCCAGGCCCGTGGTGCCTCCGGTGTATTGCAGCACCGCGATATCGTTGAGGCTGACGGTTAAAGGCTTGATGCCATGACCACGGCCCAGACGCAGCGCGCTCTTGAATGAAATGGCCTGGGGCAGGTTGTAGGCCGGCACCATCTTCTTCACTTTGTCGACCACGGTGTTGATCAGCCAGCCCTTGGCGGACGGCATCAGGTCGCCCATCTTCGCTTCGATCAGGTACTGGATATCCGTATCGGGCAGTACTTCCTGGACTTTCTGGCCGAACATATTCAGGTAGACCAGCGCCCGGGCGCCGGAGTCCTTGAACTGATAACGCATCTCACGCGGGGTGTACAGAGGATTGGTATTGACCACGATCAACCCGGCGCGCAACGCCCCGAACACAGCAATCGGGTAATGCAGGACATTGGGCATCTGCACCGCGATACGGTCGCCCGCGACCAGATCCGTGTGCGCTTGCAGATAACCGGCGAAGGCTGCGCTGTAGCGCTCCAGCTCAGCGTACGTCAGGGTCACACCCATATTACTGAACGCCGGCCGGTCAGCGAACTTCTTGCAGGAACGCTCAAAAACCTCGATCACCGACTTGTAGGCACCCAGATCGATATCCAGGGGAACGCCGGCCGGGCGTTTGTCATTCCAGAAATCAGGTTGCATTGTTCTTGTCCTCTTTACCTGAGCGTATCCGGGCCGCATCTCTGTTTTATGAAAGGCGGGACTCTCCGGACGTTAGCAGCTATGGCGATTCAGGCAAATATGCGCACGAGTCTCATTGATAGCGTGAATCTTGTTCCTGAGGCACGCCCTGATCAGGCGTCAATCCTTTGATGAGCTATACAATGCAACGACCCCGTGCAAAGGAATCGCCATGATCCACGACACTTTCTGGCTGACCGCGAGTGACCGCAGCCGCCTTTACGTCAACCAGTGGTTACCTGAAGTACCGCTCAAGGCGTTGATCCTGCTGGCCCACGGCATGGCCGAACACAGTGGTCGCTACGCTCGCCTGGCCGAAATACTCTGCGCTCAAGGCTATGGGCTGTACGCCCCGGATCTGCGCGGGCACGGCAAAACCGCCGAGCACGGCGTGCTGGGGCATTACGCGGACAAGGATGGCTGGCGCAAAGTGGTCGGCGACCTGGCCTGCCTTAACCAGCACATCGGCCAGCAGCACCCCGGAACGCCTATCGTGCTGCTCGGTCACAGCATGGGCAGCTACGTCGCCCAAGGCTATCTGCTGCACCACAGTGCCAGCTTGCACGGAGCGATTCTCAGTGGTTCAAATTTTCAACCCATTGCGCTCTACCGCGTCGCCCGCCTGATCGCGCGTTTCGAACGTCTACGCCAGGGTGCGACCGGCCGAAGTGCGCTGATCGAATGGATGTCATTTGGATCGTTTAACAAATCATTTAAACCCAATCGAACACCTTATGACTGGCTCAGCCGGGATCCCGACGAAGTCGACAAGTACGTCAACGACCCGCTCTGCGGCTTCCGGTGCACCAATCAGCTATGGATCGACATGTTGGGCGGGTTGCAGCAAATCAGCAAAGCGTCCAATCTCGCTCAGATCGATCCGGGCCTGCCGCTGCTGGTGATGGGCGGCGAATGTGATCCGGTGAGCAACGGCACACGTCTCAAGGACCTCGCCGACGCGCTACGCAGCGCCGGGAACCAATGCCTGCAATTGAATATCTACCCGCAGGCCCGGCACGAACTATTCAACGACAGCAATCGCGATGAAGTGATGAACGATGTGCTGGCCTGGCTAGAGCAAGCCCTGAAGCATCGTCGCCCGCCAAAAACCGAATAACGTTTGTTTAAATCAATTTAGTTAATTTGCTTATTTCGTCACAGGACTTGAGATAGATGACCCAGGTTACCAACACCCCATACGCAGCCCTCGAAGTCGGTCAGACCGCCAGCTACAGCAAAACCGTTGAAGAACGCGACATTCAGCTTTTCGCCGCGATGTCCGGCGACCACAACCCGGTGCACCTGGACGCCGAGTTCGCCGCAGCGACCATGTTCAAGGAACGTATCGCTCACGGTATGTTCAGCGGTGCCCTGATCAGCGCCGCCGTCGCGTGCGAGCTGCCTGGACCGGGCACTATCTATATCGGTCAGCAAATGAGCTTTCAGAAGCCGGTGAAGATCGGTGACACCTTGACCGTACGCCTGGAAATCCTCGAGAAGCTGCCGAAATTCCGCGTACGCATCGCCACTCGAGTGTTTAACCAGCGTGATGAGTTGGTGGTGGACGGCGAGGCCGAGATCCTGGCTCCGCGTAAACAGCAGACCGTGACATTGCCGACGTTGCCGGCGATTAGTATCGGTTAACCCTGTGGCGAGGGAGCTTGCTCCCGCTCGGCTGCGAAGCAGTCGTGAAGCCGGCTGATGCGTTTTACCTGACACCATGCGGTCTCCGAATTGGGACCGCTTCGCAGTCCAGCGGGAGCAAGCTCCCTCGCCACAATGAGCGTCAGCGCTTCAACTATCGACTTCCCTCCTCAACCTGCACGCTTGCGGTCATTCCCGCGCTCAGGTTGACGCCTTCGGGCAGTTTGTCGAGCTTGATCCGTACCGGAATCCGCTGCGCCAAGCGCACCCAATTGAAGGTTGGCTCTACTTGCGCCAGCAGTTGCGTATCCGGCGTGGCGTTGCGGTCGGTGATGCCGCGGCTGATGCTTTCGACATGGCCTTGCAGCGCTTCGCCTGCGCTCATCAACCAGACCTTGACCGGGTCACCGACCTGAATACGCGGCAATTTGGTCTCTTCGAAATAGGCTTGCACGTAGAAGGTTGAATCGTCGATCAAGGCCATCACCGGCTGTCCGGCACTCACGTAGTTGCCTTCAGCCAGACGCAGGTTAGTGATGTGCCCGTTGCGTGGTGCATGCACCTCGCTACGGGCCAGGTTGAGTTCGGCGACCTTCGCTTCAGCCTGAGCCTGGCGCAGTTCACCTCGGGCAATCCCGGCGTTGATCTGCGCGTTTTCCCGTAACTCGGCACTGATCGCCTGCGGCCCCAGGCTCGCGCGGCGGCTGGCTTCATGCTCACGCAAACTGAGTTGCTGCTGACGGGTCTGCACCACCGCTTGAGCCTTCTCCAGTGCGGCTTCGAAACGGTCACGATCAATGCTCAACAGCAAATCGCCAGCCTTCACCTGCTGGTTATCGTAGGCCTTAAGCTCACGCACCCAACCTGAGACGTCCGGTGCGACGATCACGACGTCGGCACGGATCCGCGCATCCCGGGTCCAGGGCGTGATCATGTAGTACTGCCACAGATGGAAGCCGGCAAACACCGCCACAGCCACCAGGCACAGGGTAAAAGCAACACGTACCAATGTACGCATGGGCAACTCCATAAGGGTCCGAGGACGACGGTGATCAAGGTCAATACACAGACGTACAAGGCACAATCGAATAGTGCTTCGTGCCAGATCCAGCGCCCCAACGGCGTCATGCGCAGCACCAAGCGCAACGCCCCTGTCAGCAGCAGCGCCAACACGACATCAATCAGAAACGGACTGAGCAAAATCCCGCCCATTGACCACTCACGCAGCCCCATGGCTTTCCTCCTGTTGGCGACACCAACTGCGCCAGCTGTTTTGCAATTGCAGCACCGCGCCTTGCGCCAGTTTCAGCGCATCGCTGGGCGGTAACGCCTGTAGAGCTTGCAACAATTCAGCGCTGGGTTCGGCCAGTGCGTCGGCGCGGCTACTGGCCGGGCCTTGCTCCAGCACACGTTCCAGCTGCTGAAGATAGTTGCGCTGTTGCCTGCTGATCGGGACTTGTGCCACGGCCAGGCTCAAGCGCAAATGCAGCAGCTCATCGCCGATGTCCAAACCGAGCATACCGTCATCCCAGCGACTGCGAGCCTGCTGTGGCAACTCCGGATAATGCCGCGCCAGTTGCAGTAGACGATCGGCCATGCGCCCGCCGAACCAGCTTTCAGCACCGCGCAAATTGCGCCGGGTCAGACGCACCAGATCATCGAGGGTCGCAGCCAGCAAACGACGAGCGTGCCACGCCGGGTTACGCAGGATCAGCAGATGGAAAGCCAACACCGCCGCTCCCACGCCGAGCAATATTGCCTGTGCACTATTAAGGAAGGTTGCGACGTCAAATATCATCGCGTTCAACGGCGATACCAGCACCACGAAGCCCATGCAAAAGGAGGTGGCAGTCGCACCGATCTGTGGCTTGGCCATGCCCAGCGCACCGAAGAACAACGGCACGCCCATGGCCATGTACAGCATGGGGAAACCGCTCCACTGCGGCAGCAGGATTTCGCTCACAATAAAAGCCACAGGAATCGCCAGCAAGATCCCGCGCAGAAAACTCATGCCGATCTGCGCGCCGTTTTCGCGGCTGGCAAACAGGCTGCAGACCACACAGGTCAATAGCATCGCCCCCGATGCAGCGGGCCAGGCGGTCGCCAGCCAGAAACATGCAACCGTCAAAAAGGCCAGCGCACTGCGAGCACCGAACACCAGCGCCAGCGCAAGGTCGCGGTGAGGTGTCAGGCTGTTGGGTTGCTCACTCGGATTACTGCCCTCCTCCACCGAACGCAATGCCAGCCCCGCTACCAAGGCGGTATCCAGCAGCAGGGCCAAACGTGCTAGACAATAACTTTGTGCCGAACTGATTTGCGGGTCATGGGCGGCGTCCAGCACCCGAGGACGCAAGGCTTGCAAAGTCGGCGCGTCTGAAGCATCCAAAGCCTGCTGCACTTCACTCAACCACGGCGCCAACTGTTCGGCTTCGTGCTCGTCCAGTTGCCGCCATTGCCGACGCACCGAACGGGCGATCCGCAACAGCATCAACAGTTTTTGACTCAAGCCGCTGACCGCCCGCGCGCGCTGGCGACCCTGGCCGCCCTCGAACCAGGCGTGCTCGCGTTGGGCATCCACCGCGACGATCCGCCCGAGAATCTCCAGCAATCCTTTGCGCGCCTGAGCATCGCCGGCCAAGGTTGCACGAGCAGCTTGCAACCCGCTGTGCCAGGCCGTGCGCGCCTGCTCGGCCAGTTGCCGCTCGACCCGCATCGGCCAGAGCAAGGCGCTGGTAGCCGTGGCGCAGAGAATACCAAGGCTGATTTCAGTGCAGCGCGCCACGGCCTGATCGAACACCGTCAGCGGATGCGTCAACGCCGGCAAGGCAATGATCGCCACGGTGTAACCGGCCAGCACAAAGGAATAGGACCAGGCGCTGCGCAGCAAGGTCGAACTGGCTGTGCACAGCCCCAGCCACAGCGCCAGTGCCAGCAGAAATAGCCAGGGCGTTTGGGCAAATAGCCCAATGAACACCACCGACATGATGGTTCCCACCAGGGTGCCCATCAGTCGTGCCAGCCCCTTCTGAACCACCATCCCGGACAACGGCTGCGCAACGATAAACGCCGTCATCAAGGCCCAGGCGGGCTGCTCCAGACCCCAGCGCAATGCAAGCCACAGCGCCAGGCCACCGCCCAGCACGGTTTTGATCGCAAACTGCAGCGCGGGGAGGTTGGGCGCAAGCAGGGCCTGCAAGGTCATACGCACGAAGAGCACCCTTGAAACGACACCGTAACGATAGTCGGGATAAGCATGAGGATAGGAAGGGCAAATTATTAGCTAGCTAACTATTATTAGTCCAGTACTAAATCCAGACCACAAAAAACGCCAGACTGGCTGGCGTTTTTGACATGCTGGCGGGCTTACGAACGGGCGCGAGCCTGATTGCGCAGGGCTTTCACCTGATCATGATTGCGTTGGACGCCGTGGTACTGGCGCTCGACCAGATCACGAATACCCACCAGATTGTGCTTGGTGATTTTTTCCAGTGCGCCTTTGTAAGCCTTCAGCGCGTGGTCTTCACCGCGTTCGGCTTCATTGAGCACCGCTTCTTCATCCTTACCGGTCACCAGCGATTTGAGGTCGACCCAGCGACGGTGCAGATCACCGCTAACGCTAGTTTTAGTCTCCGGATCACCGCCCATCGAACGCACGGCAGTCTGCAGTTCTGCAGCGGCAGTGGCGCAATCGGCCGAACGTTTGACGAACAGCGCTTTGAGCTCTGGATGCTTGATGTCTTCAGCGCAGGTCTTGAAGCCTTCCTGACCGTCCTTGCTGGTCTCGATCAGATCGTTCAGGACCGAAATCGCTTCTTTATTCATGTCAGTCATTTTTCAACTCCTTCCAGGTTGAGAGAGGTGCATTAGGTGCTGCACCTCGCATGCCAGTCTGGATTTGAAACTTTAGTTTTATTAATCAATAAGTTAACTTTTAAATGAAAATCTGTATCCGCGCTATTTGCATGATCTGTCATTTGGCCTGCATGCAGAATGCCTGTATTTTCCAAGGTATTGACTCAAGACGGCTGCACCATGAATCCCGAAAAGCTTGAACTGCTGGTCACTCGCGAAATGCCCTTCGGCAAGTACAAGGGCCGCATCATTGCCGACCTGCCCGGCCAATACCTGAACTGGTTCGCTCGCGAAGGCTTCCCTCACGGCGAACTGGGCGGCTTGCTGGCCTTGATGCAGGAAATTGATCACAACGGATTGTCCGACCTGCTCGACCCACTGCGGGTCAAGCATGGCAAACCCAAACCTCGCCATTGACCGAGTCGTCCCATGCCCGAAAATACCCACCGCGCCCACGACGAAGATTTTTGGCTGACATTCGCTGACCGCTTCGACCTTGAGCCAGGTCCCATCAACCTGGAAAACGGCTACTTCGGTCGCATGAGCCGCACCGTGGTCGATGAATACCAGCGCAATATCGCCTTCATCAATCGCGGCAACTCAGTGTATGCGCGCCAGCGATTCGAACAGGTCGAAAGCGTGCAGATTCGCAGGCAACTGGCCGATCTGTTGGGGGCCGATCCCGAAGCGGTCGCCCTCACCCGCTGCGCCTCGGATGCCTTGCAATCGTTGATCCGCAACTACAACGCCTTGCAACCCGGCGATCAAGTGCTGTTCAGTGATCTGGAGTACGACACGGTCAAAGGCGCCATGCGCTGGCTGGCGCGTAATCGCGGGGTGGAAGTGATTGAGATCGAGCATAGCCACCCCGCCAGCTTCGACAGTTTGCTGGCGACTTACCGGGAAGCCTTCGTGCGTTATCCACGCTTGAAGCTGATGGCGCTGACCCACGTGACCCATCGCACCGGGCTGGTCATGCCGGTACAGGCGATTGCCGCCGCGGCCCGCGAACAGGGCGTCGACGTGATTCTCGACGGTGCCCATGCCCTTGGCCAGATCACGTTCAACCTCGAGGAGCTGGGTATCTCCTTTGCCGGTTTCAATCTGCAGAAATGGATCGGTGCACCGCTGACGCTGGGTTTTGTCTACATCGCCCCGCAGCGCCTGGCCGACATTGATCCGGACATGGGGGAAAGCCACTTCCCGATCACCGACATTCGCTCTCGCACGGCCTACAGCACGCCGAATATTCCGGCGTTACTGACCCTGCCCCTGGTGTTTGAAGAACATCGGGTCATGGGCGGTTCAGCCGCCAAAGGGGCGCGACTGAACTACCTGCGCAATGTGTGGGTGAAAGAAGTTCGCGAGTTATCGGGAATCGAAGTGATGACCCCGGACGACCCGCGACTGTATTGCGGCATTACCTCAATGCGCTTCACCCGGCACGCCGACCAGCAGGTGATGGCCGAGCGGCTGCTCAACGACTACAACCTGTTTACCGTGGTACGTAGCGGTTCGGCGTGCGGTCCGTGTATACGGATTACGCCGGGGTTTACCACGACGGCAGCGGATATGCGGTTGTTGGCGCGGGCATTGATTGAATTGAGCCGTTAGCTCTTCGTTGCCAGTACCATCGTCTTCGCGGGCAAGCCCGCTCCCACAGGTACAGCGGCGCTCTTGTGGGAGCGGGCTTGCCCGCGAAGCAGACGCCGCGGTACATCAGACATAGTCCTTTCTTACAGGCAAAAAAAAACGGCGCACCGACCAAGTGCACCGTAAAGCCGTAGAACAACAACGAATTTAGTAAAACCAATCAGTCCAGCAGCGCCAACGCCTCAGCCGTACATTCCTGGATCCGCGCCCAGTCACCGTTTTTGATCCACTCGGGATCCAGCATCCAGCTACCGCCGACGCACATCACATTCTTCAGTGCCATGTAGCTCTTGATATTGGCCGGGCTAACGCCGCCAGTCGGGCAGAAGCGTACTTCACCGAACGGACCGCCAAGGGCTTTGATCGCAGCCACGCCGCCGCTGACTTCCGCCGGAAACAGCTTGAAGCGGCGATAACCCAATGCGTAGCCTTCCATGATGCCGGAAGCGTTGCTGATGCCGGGCAACAGCGGAATCGGGCTGTCGACGCTGGCTTCGAGCAAGTCGCGGGTGATGCCCGGGGTGACGATGAATTGCGAGCCGGCCGCTTCAGCAGCGGCAAGCATAGAGCGATCAAGCACGGTGCCGGCACCGGTCACCAGCTCCGGACGCTGCTCGCGCAGCAGCTGAATCGCCTTGAGGCCGAACTGCGAACGCAGGGTTACTTCCAGGGCAGTCAAACCACCGGCCGCCAGCGCATCGGCCAGTGGCAGAATGTCCTGCTCACGGGCGATGGTGATCACCGGCAGAATCCGCGCCTTGGCGCAGAGGTCGTCGATCAGGGCAGCTTTGTCCGCCATGGAAACGGTCGGGAGTGTGTTTTTCATAGCGGCTGATCCTTGGCTCATGGGCACCAGTAAATCTCTAACGTAGGTTGCAAAAACGCGCGAATCGGCATTTCGGCGACATCGTCACCGGCCAGTGCGGCACTCAGGGTGGTCAATTTGGATTGACCGGAAATCGATAGAACAGTGACCTTCGCCGACGCCAGCAGCGCGCGGCTCATGCTCAGGCGCTGACGAGGCACAGTCGGTGCCAGCATCGGCCAGCAGCGACGCGAGCTATCAAGCTTCAGTGCTTCGCCAAGGTTCGGACTCTTGGGGAACAGCGACGCGGTATGACCGTCATCGCCCATGCCCAACACCAGCACATCAATGGGCGGCAATTCGGCCAACAAGCGATCTGCCCGCTGCGCTGCTTCTTCCAGGTTCGCTTGAGCGCTGTACAGGCTCAGGAAACGTGCCTGCGCAGCCGGACCTTGCAACAGATAACGTTTGAGCAGGCCGGCATTGCTGTCAGCGTGTTCCACCGGTACCCAGCGCTCATCGGCGAGGGTAATCACCACGTTCGCCCAGTCCACATCCTGCTTGGCCAGGTGCTGGAAAAACGCCACCGGGCTACGTCCACCGGACACCACCAGGGTCGCAGTACCGCTTGCACTGATAGCGTCGCTCAGTTGCTTGGCGACCTTAAGTGCCAGGCCTTCTGCCAGCAGCACCGGGCTGCGGAACTCATGAGCGCTGACGCCCTGAGGCAGTTTGAATTCAGATATCGCCATACCACGACCTCCCATCTCGCGTAATCAATGCAATTGAGCTCATCGGCCCCCAGGAGCCGGCCGCGTACGGCTTGGGCGCATCACCGGATTTTTTCCACCCGGCGATCAACTGGTCACACCACTTCCACGCGGCTTCGATTTCATCTTTACGGACAAACAGGTTCTGATTGCCGCGCATCACTTCCAGCAACAACCGCTCGTAGGCATCGGGAATCCGTGCGCTGCGATAAGTGTCGGAAAAATTCAACTGCAATGGACCGCTGCGCAGTTGCATGCCCTTGTCCAGGCCTTGTTCCTTGGTCATCACGCGCAAGGAAATGCCTTCGTCCGGTTGCAGGCGAATGATCAGTTTGTTGCTGATCTGCAGGCGCTGCTCGGGGGCGAAGATGTAGTGCGACGGTTCTTTGAAGTGGATGACGATCTGCGACAATTTCTGCGGCATACGCTTGCCGGTGCGCAGGTAAAACGGCACCCCGGCCCAACGCCAGTTGCGAATATCAGCACGCAGGGCAACGAAGGTTTCGGTGTCGCTCTGGGTGTTGGAGTTTTCTTCCTCCAGATAACCCGGTACCGATTTGCCTTCGCTGTGGCCGGCGATGTACTGGCCGCGCACCACTTGCGTGGTCAGGCCTTCCGGACTGATCGGTGCCAGTGCCTTGAGCACTTTCACTTTCTCGTCACGGATGCTGTCGGCGGACAGATCGGCTGGCGGGTCCATGGCGATCAGGCAGAGCAATTGCAGCAGGTGATTCTGGATCATGTCCCGCAGTTGACCGGCCTTGTCGAAATAGCCCCAACGACCTTCGATACCAACCTTCTCCGCCACAGTGATTTCCACGTGGGAGATGTAATTCTGGTTCCACTGAGTTTCGAACAAACTGTTAGCAAAGCGCAGTGCGATAAGGTTCTGCACCGTCTCTTTGCCCAGATAGTGGTCGATCCGGTAGGTACGGTTTTCCGGGAAGTACTGCGCCACCGCATCGTTGACCTTGCGCGACGACTCGAGGTCCGAACCGATGGGTTTTTCCAGCACCACGCGGGTGTTCTCGGTCAGACCGACCTTCGACAGATTCTCGCAGATCGCGCCGTAGACTGCCGCCGGGGTGGCAAAGTAAGCAATCACACGCTGCGCACTGCCTGCCTGTTCGGCCAGGGCGACATAATCGTCAGCCTTGAGGAAGTCGACATGCAGATAACTCAGGCGCGCCAGGAAGCGTTCGGCCACCGCTTCGTCGAGCTCCTTGGCATCCACATAACGGCGCAGTTCGGCCCCGATGAATGCCAGATGCTGCTGCTCGCTGCCGGGCTCACGAGCCAGCGCGATAATCCGCG
This sequence comes from Pseudomonas sp. H11T01, assembly GCF_048515765.1. Lineage (NCBI taxonomy): Bacteria > Pseudomonadati > Pseudomonadota > Gammaproteobacteria > Pseudomonadales > Pseudomonadaceae > Pseudomonas > Pseudomonas sp. H11T01. The sequence goes on from NZ_JBLYED010000017.1 coordinate 13,967, forward strand.
TGTTTTCGTGCAGCAGGCCAGCGCCATCGAGTTGGTACAAGGCAGGAAACAACTTGCGAAGCGCCAGATCGCCGAGGGCGCCGAACAAGGCAAAGGTGCACGGTTCAACCGTAATCGAGGGCATGATGTTTGTTCTTTTATCAAGTTAAGCTACAAATACCTTTTTTTAAGGCATCACTCAAGGGAAAATGTAGTAATAACCACAACATTTACTCAAAATACAGATTCCGAGTGGTGGTAGGTCGAGGCCATCAGTAGGATAGGCCACCGCCAAGGGCTGCTCCAAAGGCCCAATTTGCATAGCCGACCAAGGAAATCCGAATGGACCGCGTGCGAAATCTTCTGGAAACGATCCAGAAACGCCTCGAAGAATTGAACAAGGCTGAACGTAAAGTCGCCGAAGTCATCCTGCTCAACCCGCAGCAGGCGACACGCTTCAGTATTGCCGCCCTCGCCCAGGCCGCTTCGGTCAGCGAGCCGACGGTCAACCGTTTCTGCCGCTCGTTCGGCGTCAGCGGCTACCCGGAACTTAAACTGCAGCTGGCCCAGAGCCTGGCCAGCGGCGCGGCGTATGTCAGCCGTGCGGTAGAGGCCGACGACAATCCTGAGGCCTACACCCAGAAAATCTTCGGCAGCGCCATCGCGTCCCTGGACAGTGCCTGTCAGGCGCTGGACCCGAACCTCATCAGCCGCGCCGTCGATCTGTTGATTCAGGCCCGGCAGATTCACTTCTTCGGCCTCGGAGCTTCGGCACCCGTGGCGCTCGATGCGCAGCACAAGTTCTTCCGCTTCAACCTGGCCGTCACCGCCCATGCCGACGTGCTGATGCAGCGGATGATTGCTTCAGTGGCGCATACCGGCGAGTTGTTCGTGATCATTTCCTATACCGGCCGCACCCGCGAACTGGTGGAAGTGGCGCGCATCGCCCGGGAGAACGGCGCTTCGGTACTCGGCCTGACCGCCGCCGGCTCGCCGCTGGCCAAAGCCAGCACCCTGAGCCTGAACATTCCGCTGCCGGAAGACACCGACATCTACATGCCGATGACCTCGCGGATCATCCAGCTTACGGTGCTCGATGTCCTCGCCACCGGCATGACCCTGCGCCGTGGCGTGGATTTCCAGCCGCACCTGCGCAAGATCAAGGAAAGCCTCAACGCCAGTCGGTATCCGATTGGGGATGAGTTTAGCTAAGTGTGGTGTTCTGAAATGTATTACCAATTTTAGAACCACCCCTCACCCCAGCCCTCCCGGAACGCCGGACCGCCCCGGAGGGGCGGGGGGGAAAGGGAGCCGATCTCCATGCTTATCAAAACCTGAGTTCGACCGGGTCTCTCAGGTCGATGTAACTCGAAAGAACACCTCGGTCAGTTCCCTCTCCCCCTTGGGGAGAGGGTTAGGGTGAGGGGTCGATCTGCCTGACACACCTAAACCCCAACCCTTGCCTGCAAACTCAAATGCGCCCTCTCCCCCGGCGCCAGGCTGAGGCTATCGGTCCCGCCGTTGGCCGCTTCGACGCAGACGAACCCTGAAACCTCGCTCCAGCTCACACCCAGCAACGGCCGTGCCCCGGGATGCCAGACGACGGTGTCGGCGCTGTCGCCCGTATCGATGCACAACTCGCGCTGCCAGGCGTGATCAATCAGCTGCAATTCGCCCTCATGCTGGAACACCCGCTGGCAGCCGCCATCGACCCGCAACTCGCCTTCCTGCTGGCAAACCCGGCGATTCAGCTGGTCATAACCCTGTGCTCCGTCGAGCCCAGACAGCGCTACCTCGCCAACATCACCAATACGCCAGTAAGCGTGCAATGCATGACTCAATTGGCACGGCAGGCTGTCTTGATGCTCGGTGCTCAGGCGCAAGTCCATGCTTTCGCCCAGGTGCGCGTGCAGGTCCACTTGCCAGTCGCACAGTTGCAATTGCCAGTGCAGGCGCACGCCATCGTCATCAGTGCTGCTGTCGAGCAGCTTCCAGTCGATCAACCGTGCCCAGCCATGGGAGGGCCAGGCGTTTTCGCTTGGATGACGGCCATACCAAGGCCAGCACACCGGCACGCCACCACGAATAGCCCCGACCTGCGGCCACTTCGCCGCACACCAGAGCCAGGGCTTTTGCCCCTTCGGCTGGAAGTGCAGCAATTGCGCGCCCTGGCGACTGAACACCGCCTGACACAGCGGATGATCGATCACCAACACATCACGCAACTGATAGCGCTCCCACGCAAACGTCGGGCGCTCGCGCAGGGATTTGAAAAAGCGTTGTAGCGGATGCTCAAGCATGTGCCGCGGTCCTGAAAATCATTTGCCCTACCCAGGGTGCGCCCCCAAAAAAAAGCGGACAGCCAGGGCCGTCCGCAAAATGCGCACATAGAGAGGGAGCTTATCGCAAGAGCGTTAGAACACCGACTGAATTTTCAAACCGGCGACGATCGCGTTATCGACCTGATCAACACCGCCCGGGTGAGTGATGTATTGCAGGTTAGGACGCACAGTCAACCAGTTGGTAACGTGGAAACCGTAGTTGATCTCGTAGTTGTACTCGGTGGTACGCAGTGGCGAGAACAGCGGATCGTTGTAGTCGGTGACACCATTGGCGGCGTTGACCAACTCGGCGTTTTTCTTCACGTCATCGTTGACATGGATACGGGCGAAACCGATACCGACGTCATCTTTAGGACGTGCATCGAACGGCCCCTTGTACACAAACATCAGCGATTGGTAGTTATCGACGAGGTTGGTGTCCTTGTCGTGGAAGGTCGCGTTGGCCGCGACGTTCAGACCGCGGGAAGCGTCGCCGTTGTGGCTGGTGAGTTGCTGCTGCGCAACGAACCAGTAACCGTGCTTGCTGTCGTGAACACGATTGGGCGCACCCGTCGTAGCGGCATTTCCACCATTGTCGTCCTTGAGCACGTCATTGGCAGGAGCCGTGCTTTTGTAGTAACCCACACGGTATTCGCCCGGCAGGTCGTTGACCTTCGGCGACCAGACCAGTTCGACCGGCAAAACAGTGCCCTTGGTGCCACTGCCGCTGAGCTTGAAGCCGTTACCGTGCTCCAGTTGCGATGGGTTCTGGTTGTACGCGCCGATCTGCGCATAGAACTCAGGCGTGATGTTGTACTTCACGCGAACCGCCGCCTGCATGACCGGCCAGTTGAACCAGATACCGGTCGCCCAGTTACCCGCTTGGGAACCGCAGAACGCCAGGTTCTGGAACTCGCAAGGGAAGGTGTTGAAGTCTTCGCCTTCGCCGAAGTAACCGGCTTTGACGTCTAGTTTACCGTCGAGGAACTGGTGCTGGACCCACAATTGGGTCAGACGGACCATATGGCCACGGCCGTAGACTTCCTGGGAGGAACTCAAGGTGCCGGCACGCGGGTCGCCGACACGGTCATTGGAGATGTTCTGACCGTTACGGTTGGTGAGCTGGATCTTGGCCTGGGTGTTATCCCAGCCCATCAGTTTTTGCAGGTCCAGCGCCACGCCCAGGCCAAACTGGTCGGCGTAACGCGCCGTCTTGTCGTCGTTGAAGCCGCCGTGGAGGTTGCCGCCCACTTCACCGACGTAGTCCGCCTTGATGTCGATACCTTGTTCGATCAGCTTGGTCCGCTCGCCACCCCAGTCACCCGTCATCCACTTGGAGTCGGCGCTGAACGCGTCAGCCGCGTGTACGGTACCGGCCATGATCATCACCGCAACAGCTGACAATTGGCAGATAAGCTGAGCGTTGTTCTTCTTCTTCATCCCTACATCCTCGTCTTTATTGTTATTAACTGTTTTTATCTAACGCGGTTTACATCGATTGCGGCGGGTGTCGACCATTCGCCGCGAATCTACTGTGGGAGCGGGCTTGCTCGCGATAGCGGACTGACATTCAACATCGATGTCGACTGATACACCGCATTCGCGAGCAAGTCGGATCGCCGCACCGCCGCTCCCACATTTGATCTTTAGCGGCCTTTGAATTGAGCGACGTTGGCGCTGTGGCTCTCGGTTTTCGGCAGGCCGGCAGCCCCCAGGCGTTCTCCGGTCTTGGCGTCAAAGAGCAGCACTTTGGATGGATCGAATTGCAGGGTCAGGGTCTCGCCCACTTGCGGCGCGACGTCCGGCGCCAGGCGGCAGCAGACCTTGGTCTCGTTGAGATTGACGAACACCAGGGTGTCCGGACCGGTCGGCTCAGTCACCTGAACTTCGGCACGAATGATCGGCAAACCATTAGGCTCGCTCGGCGCCAGAACGATCTGTTCCGGACGCATCCCGAGGATCACTTCACGGTCTTCAAGACCTGCGTCCTGCATCCCCATAGGCAGCTCGCAACGCGCTTGGCCGCTGTCGAGCAGCGCCACCAAACGGCCTTCCTTGCGCTGCAAACGCAGCGGGATGAAGTTCATCGGCGGCGAGCCAATGAAGCTGGCAACGAACAGGTTGGCCGGGTCGTTGTAGATCTGCTTCGGCGTACCGAATTGCTGAATGATCCCATCCTTCATCACCGCCACTTTGTCGCCCAGGGTCATGGCTTCGATCTGGTCGTGGGTAACATAGACCGTGGTGGTTTTCAGGCGCTGGTGCATCAGTTTCATTTCGGTGCGCATCTCGACCCGCAGCTTGGCGTCGAGGTTGGACAGCGGTTCGTCGAACAGATAAATCTTCGGCCGCCGGGCCAGTGCGCGGCCCATGGCCACGCGCTGTTGCTGGCCACCGGAGAGCTGGCCGGGCTTGCGGCTGAGCAGGTGTTCGATTTGCAGCAGCTTGGCGACACGTGCCACCTCTTCTTCGATCTCGGCCGCCGGCATTTTGCGGATCTTCAAACCGAAGGCGATGTTGTCGCGCACGCTCATGGTCGGGTACAGCGCGTAGGACTGGAACACCATGGCGATGTCACGGTCTTTGGGGCTCATACCACTGATGTCGGCATCGTCCACCAGAATCGCCCCGCCGCTGATGTTCTCAAGGCCGGCAATGCAGTTCATCAAGGTCGACTTGCCACAGCCGGACGGGCCGACGAGGATCAGAAATTCACCGTCATTGATTTTCAATTCGATGTTTTTCAGGGTGTCCGGCAAGCCGCTGCCGTAGGTTTTGTTGACGTTGCGTAATTCGAGAGTTGCCATGTTTTACCCCTTGACCGCGCCGGACGTCAGACCACGCAGGAAATACTTGCCAGCGAATATGTAGACCAGCAGTGTCGGCAGCCCGGCGATCATCGCCGCTGCCATATCAACGTTGTATTCCTTGGCCCCGGTGCTGGTGTTGACCAGGTTGTTCAGGGCCACGGTAATCGGCTGCGCATCGCCACTGGCGAACACCACGCCGAACAGGAAGTCGTTCCAGATTTGCGTGAACTGCCAGATCAGGCAGACCATCACGATCGGGATCGACATCGGTAGCAGGATTCGTCCAAAGATGGTGAAGAACCCCGCGCCATCCAGCCGCGCAGCCTTGACCAGCGCATCGGGAATGCTCACGTAGTAGTTGCGGAAGAACAGCGTGGTGAACGCCAGCCCGTAGACGATGTGCACCAGCACCAGGCCCGTGGTGGTATTAGCCAGGCCGAGTTTGCCGACGGTGAACGAGGCCGGCAGCAGCACGGTCTGGAACGGCAGGAAGCAGCCGAACAGCAGCAGACCGAAGAACAACTGCGAACCCCGGAAGCGCCACATCGACAGCACATAACCGTTCATGGCACCGATGAACGTCGAGATCAGCACCGCCGGTACGGTGATTTTCACCGAGTTCCAGAAGTAGCCGCCGACCACGTCCCAGGCCTTGATCCAGCCGATGCCGTCGATCACTTGCGGCCAGCTCAAGAGGTTACCGGTACGGATGTCTTCGGGGCTTTTGAAGCTGGTCAGCAGCATCACCACCAACGGAATCAGGTACACCGCCGCCGCCAGCAACAAGGTGGCGTAGATCGCCACACGGCTCAGGCGCAGGGCCGGTTTGCCAGGCAGGTTAGTCATGGCGTTTGCCCCTCAATTCGGAGTACAGGTACGGCACCAGAATCGCCAGGATCGCGCCGAGCATCATCATTGCGCTGGCCGAACCGACGCCCATCTGGCCACGGCTGAAGGTGAAGGAATACATGAACATCGCTGGCAGGTCGGAGGAATAACCCGGGCCACCGGCGGTCATCGCCGCCACCAGGTCGAAGCTCTTGATGGCGATGTGCGCGAGGATCATGAAGGCGCTGAAAAACACCGGACGCAGGCTTGGCAGGACGATGCGCAGGTAGATGGTCGGCAGGCTTGCACCGTCAACCTGGGCGGCACGGATGATCGACTGATCGACCCCGCGGAGACCGGCCAGAAACATCGCCATGACAAAGCCCGAGGCTTGCCATACCGCGGCGATCACCAGGCAGTAAACGACGCGATCCTGGTCGATCAGCCAGTCCATGCGAAAGCCTTCCCAGCCCCAATCGCGCAGCATCTTGTCCAGACCCAGGCCCGGGTTGAGCAGCCACTTCCAGGCCGTACCGGTGACAATCATCGACAGCGCCATCGGGTACAGATAGATGGTGCGGATGAAGCCTTCCTTGCGAATGCGCTGGTCCAGCAGCACCGCGAGAAACACGCCGAGCACCAGGCTGATGGCGATGAACATCCCGCCGAAAACCGCCAGGTTCTTGCTCGCGACCCACCAGCGATCGTTATCCAGCAGACGCGCGTATTGCTGCAGGCCGACCCACTTGTAGCTCGGCATAAAGCTGGAATTGGTGAAGGACAGAACGAATGTCCAGATTATGTAGCCGTAGAAGCCGACCAGCACGATCAGCATGCTTGGCGCCAGCACCAATTTGGGTAGCCAGCGCTGCAGCGCATCGAACGGTGAGGCTTTGCTAAATACCGCCACAGAGCTCATCGGGAAACTCCTGTTGGAGAAGTGAAATCCAGACCGAGCGCCTCCAACAACATGGGCCAGGGCTCATGCAGCACAGACAACGGTGAGGGGTGTGCCGCAGGCCTGCCTGCGGCGGTCGAACATTGCTACTAAAGCAAAAAGCTACTTGGCCGCTTTGATCGCCGAAGCCATTTGCTGGCCGGCTTTGGCCGGATCAGCAGAAGGGCTGCTCATGAAGTTGGTCACGGTGTCGAAAATGGCGCCCTGTACGGCCAGGGACGTCGCCATGTTGTGCGCCATGCTTGGCTCAAGCTTGCCGTTTTTGTCCGCTTCGGCGAAGTCCTTCGCCGAAGCCTGGCCACAGGCGTCGAACTTGCTCATGTCCAGGTCATTGCGAACCGGGATGGAACCTTTGTTCTGGTTGAATACGTACTGGAATTCTTGCTCGAGCACGATCTTGGCGACATCGTTCTGTGCAGCGATGTTGGCGGGCGTGTTGTTCTTGGCCGACAGCTTGAACATCGCCAGGGAGTCGATGTTGTAAGTGAAGCTGCCTTGAGTGCCCGGGAACGGTACACACTCATAGTCTTTGCCGGCGATCTTGCCAGCGGCAGTCCATTCGCTCTTGGCCCAGTCACCCATAATCTGCATGCCAGCCTTGCCATTGATGACCTTGGCGGCTTCCAGGTTCCAGTCCTGACCCGTACCGTCCGGGTCCATGTAACCGCGCAGTTTCTTCAGCGCGGTAAACACTTCGACCATCTTCGCGCCGGTCAGAGTTTTCTCGTCGAGGTCGACGAGAGCTTTCTTGTAGCCTTCCGGCCCCATGATGCTCAGCACCAGATCTTCGAAAACAGTGCTGTCCTGCCAAGGCTGACCGCCATGGGCCAGCGGGATGAAACCGGCGGCTTTGAGCTTGTCGCCAGCGGCATAGAATTCGTCGAGGGTGGTCGGGGCTTTGTCGATGCCGGCCTTCTTGAAGACTTGCGGGTTGATCCACAACCAGTTGACCCGGTGGATGTTCACCGGCACAGCCACGTAGTGACCGTCGTACTTCATGGTGTCGGAAACCGTCTTGGAGAGCAGCTTGTCCCAGTTGTTCTGGCTGGAAACTTCATCGAGGTTGGTCAGCAGACCCAGAGCGCCCCACTCTTGCAGGTCAGGACCTTTGATCTGTGCGGCAGAAGGCGGGTTGCCGGAGACGGCGCGGGTTTTCAGCACGGTCATGGCAGCTGCACCGCCGCCGCCGGCAACAGCGCTGTCCTTCCAGATATAACCGTCTTTTTCGACCAGTTTTTTCAGGACATCGATAGCTTTTGCTTCACCACCCGAGGTCCACCAGTGCACAACTTCCACCGTACCTTTGGCATCGGCAGCAAGCGCGCTGAGGGGAAACAACGAGGCGAGAGAAATGACAGTGGCGAGGCGAGTGATCGCATTCATCGGAGTACCTTTCTTGTTGTTATGCATGCAAGTCTGGTGCTTGCGCTGCAAATGATTTTAAACAGAGCTTTGGCCTTCGCGGGTAACGAAGGGACGCGTAAATGTCACGACATGGTTACATAGCAGCGCTCTGGGATAACTGCGCCAACGCAGTCGCCATGCTCGGCGCCAGCGGTAATCGGGGCAGCAGAACCGCTTGCCAGGCGTGATAGAGATCGGGCTTGCCGGGCCAGATATCGGCGCTGGGTTGATTCTGCGGGTCCAGTTCGTGATGCCAGCTGCCATTGTCTCGATCGATCAGACGGGTTTCGCAGAATTCCCAAAAACGCCGATACCAGGCCTCGTACTGTTGTTCGCCCGTGCGCTTGAACAAGGCGCTGGCCGCAGCACTGGCTTCGGCGTGAGTCCAGTGCAGTCGATGGCGAACCACCGGGCAATTGTCCCAGTCCAGGGTGTAGACGATGCCCGGTGCACCGTCGACCTCCCAGCCGTGAAGACAGTTATTCTCGAACAGTTTTTGCGCATCGACCGCCAACCAACCGGGTGTCAGCAAACCGGCTTGCACTCGCGCAGCCTCAAGGTGCAAGAGCAGCCGTGACCATTCAAAACCATGGCCCGGCGTAGTGCCGTAGGGCCGAAAACCGTCGGCCGGGTTGTCCTGGTTGTACTCGCGCAGCGGCTGCCAGTGACGATCGAAATGTTCGATGACCATGAACGCGTTGTCCGCCGCGTGACCATGGATGACTCGCTCGACGATGCGCAAGGCGCGATCCAGCCAGCGACTGTCCTGGGTGACATCCGCCAGGGCCAGAAAGGCCTCGGTTGCGTGCATATTGCTGTTGGCGCCGCGATAAGCCTCCTCGAAGCTCCAGTCGCGATTGAAAGACTCGCGCATGGCGCCCTCCTCCTCGCTCCAGAAATGCTCGTCGATCATGTTGATCGCGTCCGCCAACAAGGCCTGTGCCCCCGGACGCCCGGCGACCACCGCAGAGCTGGCAGCCAGCGCGACAAAGGCATGCAGGTAGGCGGCTTTGTCGGTGTTGCCGTCGCAGTGGGACGGCGCAGCAAACCAGCCACCGAATTCTGCATCCCGCAATGGTCCGCTGAGGGCAGCGATGCCGTGATCCACCAGCTCGGCAAACCCGGGAATACCCTGAATATGCGCCATGGCAAAACTGTGGGTCATGCGGGCGGTGTTCATGGTTTCGCCGTGGGCATTGGCCGGGAGGTGGCCAAGATCGTCGAGGTTGCCGAAACCTTCGGCAACCCTGGAAGCCTTGGCGAATGACAACAGGCGCAGGCCTTCAGCGGCGAGCCAGGAGTGATGGGCAGGTGCGTTCAGCCAACTGCTGAACGTTGGAGGCGTGGTGTCCATTGAGAACCTTTTTTTTGTTGTTATGACTGAGTTGAGTCTAAACAACAGGGGGAGCGGCGCAGGTAACGAAGGACCGGTGGAATGTCACCGATCAGTGACATTTGGCCAGGCTTCATAAGTTGTGTTGAATGTTCCGCCGCCATCGCGAGCAAGCCCGCTCCCACATTAAATTTGTGCCGATCACACCATCGTGGGCTGACGCAGATTAAGTGTGGGAGCGGGCTTGCTCGCGATGAACGATAACGCGGTAAATCTGGCGAACCACCCAATCAATCCACCGAACGCGGCAAATGCAACGTCACTCGCAACCCACCCTCACGCAGGTTCTGCAAACTCACTTCACCACCATGGCTGTGAGCAATGTTGCGGGCGATGCCCAATCCCAAGCCATATCCCTGCTGTTGCCCTGCCAAACGAAAGTGCGGTTCAAACACCTGCTCCATTCGTTGCTCAGGCACCCCAGGCCCCTCATCGTCGACATGCAGGATGAACGCGCTGTCATCGTCGTCGATGTGCAGATGGGCTTTCTGTCCGTACTTCAGGGCATTGTCGATCAGGTTGCCGATGCAGCGCTTGAGCGCCAGCGGCTTGCCGGGATAGGTTGCCAGTGCCCGACCCTGCTGGGTTACGCGACCGTTGCCGTTGGGGCCCAGATAGGGCTCGACCAGGCAGTCGAGCACATGATTGAGATCCACCGGCTCGATATTTTCGTGGATATCGGTGTCTTTGACACATTGCAGCGCGCCTTTGACCAGCAACTCCAGTTCATCGAGGTCGCGGCCGAACTTGGTCTGCAGCTGTTCATCTTCCAGCAGTTCGACCCGCAGCCGCAGACGAGTAATCGGCGTGCGCAAGTCGTGGGAAATGGCGCTGAACAATTGGCTGCGCTCGGTCAGGTAGCGACTGATGCGCTCACGCATGGCATTGAAAGCGCGGCCGACCTCGACCACTTCACTGCCACCGCCCTCCGCCACCGGTTCGACTTCGGCGCCCAACGACATGTCCCGCGCCGCGCGCGCCAGGCGCTTGAGTGGCCGGCTTTGCCAGTGCACCAGCAAGCCAATGAACAGCAGCAGAAAACCGCTGGTCAGCAGGATGAACCAGACCTGCTGCGAGGGCAGCCCTTGCTCTTCGAGACTGGTGTAGGGTTCGGGCAACAGCGAGGCGATGTACAGCCATTCGCCCGGGGCCAACTGGATTTGCGTGACCAGCACCGGCGGATTGACCGGTTCCAGGGTCAACGCGTAATGGGCCCACGAACGCGGCAACTCATCGAGTTTCAAACCACCGTTGAAGATCCGCAGGTCTTCGGCGCTGACGAATTGCACCGAGATAACGGCCTCATTGCCCAGGGACTGGCGCAGCACCTCTTCTACCGCCTTGAGCACGGCTTGCTTGCGGGGTGTCGGTGGCAGCACGTCCATGCCCAACGGCTTGTCGTTGAGGGTCACGACGAATCGCGTGCCGCCCATGCTGCGCAACTGATCAAGCACCAGCGGCCGATAAGCCACCGGCAACGACCGGAAGTAACTGACGCTGGCCGTCATCGAATGCGCCAGGCTGCGGGCGCTGGTGACCAGTCCTTCAAGCTGGGTAGCGCGCAATTGCGACACCCAGATCACACTCGACAGCGTCTGCGCGAACAGCACCGCCAGTAACGTCAGCAGCAACATTCGCCCGAGTAACGAGCGCGGCACCGGCACGCGCCGAGCGATTCTGCTGAAGAACTCAGTGACCATTGCTGGCAACCACATTGGCTGCCAATTGATAACCGCTACCGCGCACCGTGCGAATCAAGCGCGGTGGTTTGTCGGTGTCGCGCAAACGCTGACGCAAGCGGCTGACCGCCATGTCGACGATACGGTCCAGCGGCATCAAATCGCGGCCACGGGTGGCGTTGCCGATGGTGTCGCGGTCGAGGATTTCCTGCGGATGGTCGAGGAACAGTTTCAGCAGGGCGAAATCGGCGCCAGACAAAATCACTTCTTCGCCGTCAGTATGAAACAGGCGATGACTGACCATATCCAGTCGCCACTCATCGAAGGACAACACCTCACCGCCGGAGCGCTCTTGGCCGAACTGAGCCCGGCGCAATAACGCCTTGATCCGCGCCTGCAATTCACGAGGGCTGAAAGGTTTACCGAGGTAGTCGTCGGCCCCCAACTCCAGACCGATGACCCGATCGGCTTCGTCGGAACTGGCGGTCAGCATGATGATCGGCACCTGGGCCTGACGCGGGTGTTGGCGAATCCAGCGGCACAAGCTGAAACCGTCTTCGTCCGGCAGCATCACGTCGAGGATCACCAGATCGCTCGGTGCCTCGTTCAAGGCCTGGCGAAACCCGGCGCCGTCGGGCGTGGTCCGCACCTGAAAGCCCGCGCGGCTGAGGTAGGTCTCCAGCAACTCGCGTATCTCTTGATCGTCATCGACCAACAAAATCGACTTACTGACTGAACTCACGTGGGTCGTCCTTGTTGTTATGGATAGAGCGGATTATGCCTTAAGGATCGAATCTGCAAACACCGCAGAAACACTGTGGGAGCGGGCTTGCTCGCGAAGGGGCCATCACATTCAACATCGAAGTTGACTGATAGACCGCCTTCGCGAGCAAGCCCGCTCCCACAGGTAATCATTTCAAGCAGGGAGAGACTGCTCCAACGCCACGCCCGCGCCGGTCAGGCCGGAATACGGCGCCGTCACCAGCCACACCGGAATGCCCTTGAAGTAATCGCTCATGCAGCCCTTGTCGGAGAAGCAACGAGCAAAACCACTCTCCAGGAAGAAGTCGGCAAAGCGTGGAATAACCCCACCCACGATATACACCCCGCCACGCCCACCCGTGGTCAGCACGTTGTTGCCGGCGACGCGGCCGAGCCAGCAGCAGAACTGCTCCAGCACTTCCAGCGCAATCGGATCCCCCGCCAGACCGGCAGCGGTGATCGCCTCCGGCGTATCGAGGACCGGTTCATGCCCGTCCACCGCGCAAATCGCTCGATAGACTCGTGGCAAGCCGCTGCCGCTGAGCGCAGTTTCCGCGCTGACATGACCGATCTCATCGTAGATGTGCTGCCACAGTTGAGCTTCTCGCGGACTGCTCAACGGCAAATCGACATGCCCGCCTTCTCCCGGTAGCGCCATCCAACGACCCTCGCCCAGATCCAGCAACGTGCCGACCCCCAAACCAGTACCCGGACCAATCACCACCGCCGGGCGTAACGGCTCGGCAGTACCTTCACAAACCACGCGAAACTCATCCGGCTGCAAGCGCGTCATGCCCAGTGCCATGGCTGAGAAATCGTTGACCAACAGCAATTGATCGACCTGCAAGGTCTGGCAGAAGGCTTTACGACTCAACCGCCAGTGATTGTTGGTAAAGCGAAATTCGTCACCACCGACGGGACCGGCCACCGACAGGCATACCGACCCGATCGAACCGAGGGGCAAATCCAGCCCGCTCAGATAGACGCCAATGGCCTCTTCGGGGCAGGCATGGTCTGCCGTGGCCAGCACCTGGATCGACTCCAGTCGCTGGTCTTTCCACAACGCAAAACGCGCATTGGTTCCGCCAATGTCACCGACCAGCGCTAGCTTCACTTAAGGGTCTCCAGAGCAGAGGTAAAGGCGCTGGCGCCCTGCTCTGCCGAGCTGAAGGCCATGCGCATGAAACCGAACAATTCGCGGCCGCAGCCAATGCCGTTGTCCAGCAAACCTTTGGCTGGCTCGCGGGCCGCGAATTCATCGGCGTCCACCATAAGCTGCAAGGTACCTTTGACGCCATCGACACGAATGATGTCGCCGTCGAGCACCCGCGCCAGCGCGCCGCCGACAAAGGCTTCTGGGCTGACGTGGATCGCCGCCGGAATTTTCCCGGAAGCGCCGGACATGCGCCCGTCGGTGACCAGCGCGACCTTGAAGCCACGGTCCTGCAGCACGCCGAGGAACGGGGTCATTTTGTGCAGTTCCGGCATGCCGTTGGAGCGCGGGCCCTGGAAGCGCATCACGGCGACAAAATCTTTCTCCAGCAGGCCAGCCTTGAACGCATCGGCCAGGTCTTGCTGATCCTGGAACACTACCGCCGGTGCTTCGACGATCTGGTGCTCTGGCGCGACCGCCGAGACCTTCATCACGCCGCGACCGAGGTTGCCTTCCATCACCCGCAGACCGCCTTCTGGCGAGAACGCACGGGCAACCGGACGCAGGATATTTTCATCGAGGCTCTCGATCGGACCTTCACGCCACACCAGCTCACCGTTCGCCAGGAACGGCTCTTGGGTGTAGCGGCTCAGGCCAACACCTGCCACGGTGTTGACGTTTTCGTGGAGCAGACCGGCTTCCAGCAGTTCGCGGATCAGGAACGACATCCCGCCCGCCGCCTGGAAATGGTTAATGTCAGCTTTGCCGTTCGGGTAAACGTGGGACAGGGTCGGCACCACCTCGGAGAGGTCGGCCATGTCCTGCCAGGTCAGTTGAATGCCCGCGGCCATAGCGATGGCCGGCATGTGCAGGGTGTGGTTGGTCGAGCCGCCGGTGGCGTGCAAGGCAACGATGGAGTTGACCAGCGAACGCTCGTCGACGATCTCGCCCAGCGGTATGAAGTTGCCGCTTTGTTTGGTCAGTCGGGTGATCTGGTGCGCGGCTTCGCGGGTCAGGGCATCGCGCAGCGGGGTGTTCGGGTTGACGAAGGATGCGCCCGGCAAGTGCAGGCCCATGACCTCCATCAGCAACTGGTTGGTGTTGGCGGTGCCGTAGAAGGTGCAGGTGCCGGGGCTGTGGTAGGACTTCATCTCCGATTCCAGCAGCTCTTCGCGGCTGCACTTGCCTTCGGCGTAACGCTGACGGACGTCGGCTTTTTCCTTGTTGGAAATCCCCGAGACCATCGGCCCGCCCGGGACAAAAATCGTCGGCAAGTGACCGAAGCGCAATGCGCCCATCAGCAGGCCGGGAACGATCTTGTCGCAGATACCGAGCATTATCGCAGCGTCGAACATGTTGTGGGACAGCGCCACGGCAGTCGACATCGCGATCACTTCGCGGCTGGCAATGCCCAGCTCCATGCCTGGCTCGCCCTGGGTCACGCCGTCACACATGGCCGGCACGCCACCGGCGAACTGGCCGACCGAACCGATCTCGCGCAGTGCGTGTTTGAGTTGTTCCGGGTAGTGCTCATACGGCTGATGCGCCGAGAGCATGTCGTTATATGACGAAACGATTGCCACGTTGGCGGCATTCATCATCCGCAGCGTGTTTTTGTCTTCAGTGCCACAACCGGCCACGCCGTGGGCGAAGTTGGCACATTGCAGCCTGGCGCGTTGCGGACCATCGCTGGCGGCACCGCGGATCAATGCAAGGTAAGCCTCACGCGTAGCGCGACTGCGGGAAATAAGCCGTTCGGTGACCTCAAGGACGCGGGGATGCATGTTTAGAACTCCAGGCTAACGGATGTGGCGACCTGATTGTCTATGCTGATTGAAGGGGGTCTGCGCGTGGCATTGCAGACGTGTTTTTCAATCTTCTGGACCAGTTGATTCAGGTCACTCGTTGTAGATAAAACAAAATATTGCCACTAAAAAGGCTTGTTTTCTATTTTTTTACGAATAATCTTGTTATTCCAACAACAAAACGACGACAGGCGCCTTTTCAAATGACTCTAAGAATTGCAATCAATGGCTTTGGCCGTATTGGCCGTAACGTCCTGCGAGCACTCTATACCCAAGGTTACCGTCAGGATCTGCAGATCGTCGCCATCAACGATCTGGGGGACAGCGCGATGAACGCGCACCTGCTCAAGTACGACACCGTCCACGGCATTTTTGATGCCGACGTGCAGCACGATCAGGAAACCCTGACCGTCAACGGTGACCGTATCGCGGTCAGCGCCATCCGCAACCCGGCCGAGCTGCCATGGGCTGCCGAGAAAGTTGACGTCGTCTTCGAATGCACCGGTCTGTTCACCGACCGTGCCAAAGCCGCCGCCCATATTACTGCCGGCGCACGCAAAGTGATTATCTCGGCACCGGCCAAAGGCGCCGACGCCACCGTGGTCTACGGGGTCAACCACGACATTCTGCGCCAATCGCACCAGATCATTTCCAACGCGTCGTGCACCACCAACTGCCTGGCCCCCGTGGCCCAAGTGCTGCACCGCGAGCTGGGCATCGAAAGCGGTTTGATGACCACTATCCACGCCTACACCAATGACCAGCACCTTACCGACGTCTACCACGTCGACCCGTACCGTGCGCGTTCGGCCACCCAGAACATGATCCCGAGCAAGACCGGCGCCGCTGAAGCGGTGGGCCTGGTGTTGCCGGAACTGGCGGGTAAACTGACCGGCATGTCGGTGCGCGTACCGGTGATCAACGTATCGCTGGTAGACCTGACCGTGCAGCTCAAGCGCGAAGCGACGGCCGATGAGGTCAATGCGCTGCTTAAAGAAGCCAGCCAGCATTCGAAGATTCTCGGCTACAACACCCTGCCGCTGGTCTCCAGCGACTTCAACCACAACCCGCTGTCGTCGATCTTCGATGCCAACCACACCAAGGTCAGCGGCAAACTGCTCAAAGTGCTGGCCTGGTACGACAACGAGTGGGGTTTCTCCAACCGCATGCTCGATAACTGCCTGGCGCTTTGTAACGCCGAATAAGTGCGCAACGCAGAATAAGGCGGATCCCCTGTGGAACAGCAACCGATGATCGGTATCAGCTTTACCCAGAAAACCATGGCGGCGCGCAAGCGCATCGCCCTGGTCGCCCATGACCACTGCAAAGTGTTCCTGCTCGACTGGGCCGAGCGGCAAAAGGACAAGCTCGCCCAGCACGAACTGGTCGCGACCGGCACCACCGGCCTGCTGCTGAGTAAACGTCTGGGGCTGCCCGTGGAAAGTATGATCAGCGGCCCGTTGGGCGGCGATCAGCAGCTCGGCGCGCGAATCGCCGAGCAGCGGGTGGACATGCTGGTGTTTTTCTGGGACCCCTTCGAGCCACAACCCCACGACCCAGACATCAAGGCATTGCTGCGGGTCGCGGCGGTCTGGAACATCCCGGTGGCCTGCAATGAATGCAGCGCCGACTACCTGCTCAGCAGTCCGCTGATGGATCAGCCGCACACGTACCGGATTCCCGATTACGAGGCGTATCTGCAGGGGCGGCGTTAGGACAAGCCTTTCCTATGGCCAAGTATTGAGCGTGGGCTGCAACTCGCTACTCAGACGTTCAAAATGAGCCTGCGCCTGCTCTTCAGGCAGTGGATCCCAGCTTTTGATACCGGGCGTGTGCGTTTCTCGCAGGCGCTCGACGATCAAAAAATGCAGTTGCTCCGGCGTTTTCCATCCCCACTGCTGCGCGAGGTTGAGTTGCTCCGTCAGCCAGGTGTGTGGAGACTGGTTTTCGGGCAGCCGAGCCAAGTCCTGACTGTACTCCGCCAATAGGTACTGACCGATATTGGCCAGCAGCACTGCCCTTTCCTGGCTGATCGGTGCCGGGATACTCAGCCACTGCGGCGCGTCGGGGACAGGGTATTCACCGGGCGTCGGATTCTCGGCCATCGCCCAATGCTCGCCCTGCCAATAGCAGGCGCTGATAATCGGGCCGAGGTATTCGGGATACGCCGACTCGGGAAGATGCGCAAGCGCCCGTGTCAGCACCCGATTATCGTGGAAACGGTACAACGCCTGTTGCGGTCGTTGCCCGATAAGCAGGCGTTCGCGCCAATGTGTCACCAGCGCTTCAATTGCGCAGATTTGAATGCTGACCAGCCAACCCCAATCACGCCGAGGTCGTTCGATCAAATCATTGAGCACCGACGGATCCAGATCATCTATCAAAAAAATGAAAGGGCCAGCTGTGGCCAGATCGGCGACGGCAGTTTCACTGTAAACACTGCGATATTGCGCGGCGGTACGTTGGCGCAGAAGGTCCTGATGCATCGCGGGCGCAGCATCCGAGTCAAGGATCAGGCACACGCTATGGCCGAGCTGTAACTGCTGGGCCATCCACTGAACGGGCAGATTACTCATCAAGACTCTCCTTCGATTGAACAAACACCTTCGCGGCAGGCCTCGCAGAGCGGACAGAAGTCTGTGGCCTGCTCGGCAGAGACCGCCATCAACGTACGCTGGACGAACGCAATGACCGGCGCCCGCTCAGTCGGGGTCGTCAATGCCTGCGCAGTACCCGGTATCAACGGAGCAGCAGGCGTGCCTCGCATCGGGTCACCACCTGACTGAATCGCGCTACTGCTGAAAATCCCCCCCGGCCCCATCACCAGATGGTGGCCGCCGGCACTCAAGGTCAGGCTAGCGCCCGCGTCCAGCACCAGATGTGCGCCCGCCTTGAAGTGGACTTCCTGACCCGCCTCAGCCACCAGAACCTGACCGACGCGGGTATGGCTGTTCTGCGCGACAGACAGATGATCATTGGCCATGATCCGGGTTTGGCGATCACCGTGGGTGGTGCGCAGCTCCTGGGACTCCAGCACGCTGATGCTGGTGCCTTTGATGGTTTCCCGACGCTCGCGGCCAACTTCCAGCCAACTATCGTTTTTGACCTTATGTTCAAGGTCGCGCTGAGCGCGCAGGTAGATCAACTCTTGCCCGACGCGATCTTCGATATGCAACTCATTGACCCCCCCGCTCTTGGGTGAACTGCGACTGCGAAAAACGCTTCGGGTCTTGTTTGCCGGCAGCTCATAGGGCACCGGGTTGGTGAGGTGATGCAGGCAACCGGTAATCAACGGGCGATCAGGGTCGCCATCAATAAAAGTGACCAGCACCTCCATCCCTACCCGGGGAATGGTGACAGCCCCGTAACGGTCTCCGGCCCAACTGCTCGACACCCTTAACCAGCAACTGCTTTTGTCGGTTTGCGGGTCGGTACGGTCCCAGAAAAAACAGATTTTGACCCGCCCGTATTCATCACAGTGGATTTCCTCCCCCGCAGGCCCGGTCACTTTGGCGGTCTGGCTGCCGGCAATGGTGGGTTTGGGGTGTTTGATCGGCGGTCGATACAGCGCATCCCAAGGTGTCGCGGTAAACGTATTGCGATAGCCCTGAAAATCCGTGGCGCTGGTCTGACCGGACATCGCTTCTTCCAGGACTTGAGGTTGATGGCCTTCATGCACCAGGGCAGTCAGTAGCCAAAGATCATTCCATTCAGCGCGATTATGGTCGCGCAGTTCGAGAAAATGTCCGCTGTGCAGGTTACTCAGGTCACTGGCGCCTTCGGCTAACCGGTAATCACTGCGATGGCGCTCCAGCCTGCGAGTGGCCAGGCGCTTTCCCTCGACACCGTTAGTGAAACGGCCCGGTGCGTGGTAATCCTCCAGGGGCGGAGTGACCGGGCTTTTCGCCTTTTCTTCAAGGGTGCGGTTCGGCTTTTCGAAGTGATAGTCCCGCAGTGCCACTTGGCTGGAGCGGGTGGCCAGACGCACCCCGAAGCGGTTGATCACCGGATGCTCGGCAAGCAGGCCGCTGTCTTGTTGAAACATTGAGGGGGCTAACCGCCGGAACACCGTCTGATCATCGCCAAACACCAGTAAATGCCCTTGTGGGCTCTGCTGAAAATGATAGTGAATGCCTTCTTCTTCGCAGAGTCGCTGAATAAAACCCAAATCGGTTTCGTTGAACTGCACGCAGTACTCGCGCGGTGGATAGACGGTGCGGCCCAGCTGAAAGCTGAATACATCGCCGAGAATGCCGTGCTTTTTCAACACCTGGGTGATGATCTGCGGGACGCTGCGCTGCTGAAAAATTCGTTGATCACTGCTCAGGGCCAGATAAGCCAAGTGAGGGACCAGCGTCAGTTCATAACGTGTCAGGCGGTTACCCGATTCGCGTTGCGCAAAGCTATGGATCAGCCCGTGCAGGCCCTCGCCAGGAGGGCCAAAACCGAGGAAGGCCGGTTGGTGCAGCAGCGTCTCGAGGTCGAGATTCGAACGCTCGTTGACCAGTTCCAGGGTGACTTCATAGGGCTGGCTGATCGATTCGCTGGCCTTGAAGGCAAGCACTTGGAAGTCGTGCTGCTGCCCCGTGATATCGAGGTACAGGGGCGGTCTAGAGTAAGAGTCAAACATTCGTTAGTCCTTTAAAGTCGAAGTGGGCGACACTCAAATAATCGAGTCGATATCCAGCGTATGCGGTTGGCCCGCCAGCCAAAGGCCGTCATCCAAGGGCTTGGGGATCATCGCCATTTGCACCAAACTCTGGTTTTCAGTGTGCTTTGCCCAGCGCTCCAACCCCGTGGTGAACTCCGGTAATTGCGCGGCGCTGCCATACACATCGGCCAGGGTCAGGCTGCGATAACGCAAGGTTTCCAGGCGCTTGCGGGTTCGCTCCAGCCGATCACGCTCTGCGCGCAAAGCGCCCCTTGCAGCTTTCTCCTGCGCAGTCTCGGCGCGCAGGTTCGGGTTATGCCACGGCTCGCGGGCATACTCGTACAGGTCCTTCTTGAGTGTTATCAGTGCGTCATCGACAACGATGTACTCACGTTCGGTGACCACGGTTACACCGGTTTCCTGAGTTTGCTGCCAGCGGCGCAAGGTCGCCCAGGCGAAAGGGATGTAACTGGCGATCATCATGTGATCTTTGTAGTGAATCAGCTGGGCGAGCACGCCGTCGCGCACCGGCATATCCCCGCGCCGAGTGGTCCTCAGCATCGCGGTACACGCGGCCTCTTCGATGGATTCGCAGCCCGGTTTCCAGAGAATCGACGACCATTCCTTGGCATCGAAGCGCACGGGCATAAAGTGCTGCTGTTCCCCGTGATGTTGATAGGGATAACCGTCAACCCGCACCAGGCCTGTACCAAACATCAACAGGCCATAAGGGGCGCTGAAAAAAGTCAACGCCAGACCCGGTACCCAGACCTTCCAGTCGGCGTTCATCCAGGGTGCCGGCAAGCCGGGCACCGGATCGTTGTGATTGACCATACGGTGGTGAACGAGGTCGGCGGCGCCTTCGACGAAGGTCGAGTCGCCGGCGCGCGGGGCGCCGTAGGTGTAGAGGAGGATGTTGTATTTCTGCTTGGTGTTGCGACGCAGTGCTTCTGCCAGTAATAGGGCGATGGCACCACCCAGACTGTGCCCGCAGATAATGATTTTTTGACCCGTGTGGAATCGGCCCAGATAGCTTTGTACAAACTCCCGCATCGCCTGAAACGCGCTGTAAAAACCCTTATGAACCTGCCCGACACCTTCTTCGAACGGAACTTGAAGAGCGTGCACATCACGCATCCCATCTTTCAGACTCGCCGTACCACGGACCGAAATCAGAATGACTTCGTCGTGATGGCAGATAAACGCCTGGGTATCGCCACCGTCTTGCTGGTCATCGAAAAAGTGCTGGTTGGCCGGATGTTCCTGTTCTTCGCCCTTGTCCGGATGGTTTAGTTCATACAACGTCGGGTCGAACGGCAAAATCTCCAGACGCTTTGAATACGGCACGTCTTCATACAGCGGGTAGAACCGATGGGGCTGGTCCTTATCGACTCGCCAGCTTTCCCGGTAATTGGCCAGCGCCTCGCCAAACAAGTTGCCAATGCTCGGGTCCAGCGGAAAGCGCACTGTGTCCACCGGGCGTTTGGCCGGTTCCTGGCCGAAATCGGTGTAACTCAAGGTCGCCATCAGCGCCAACTGATAGAGGTTCAGCGCGCAGAATTTGTCATCGGTGGAGAGCATCGGCCGCAAGGCACGCATCGGCCGCACCTCCAGCACATGGTGCTGGTTCGGGCTCAGGGCAATGCCGAACGAGTCGGCTGACTGTTCGGGGCCAAAACCCAGCTCGCCCATGGCCCTGAGCAGCGACCCTTGCGGCTCGTAGAAGCGCTTGACCACCGGCGGCAAATGCGCGCCATGACGAACCAGATCACACACCTCGACCTGAGTGAAGACATCGACGTCCTTGATGGCCGGATTGTGTTCGCGGCGAAATCCGTCGTCGTGGAAGAAGCGGGTTTGTTCGGCGCGGACCTGGAGTTCGGTGATGGGGAGCGGGTAGTGCTCCCTTTTTAGCAAGGCGTCATAGAAATCGTTCACGCCTCGATAGGCGGCATCCAGTGTGAGTACAACAGGGCCACGATAATGGTTCTCTAACTTTACAAAGCCTTCGCCATCCAGCCTGCCGGTGTATTCCTGACCGACACTGTCGCGAAGGGTATAAGGCAAGCCGCCATAGGGCTTACCGTCGCCAAACTCGTCCACCAAACGGAAGCTCACCCAATGCCCGCGCAGCGGGCAGGCCAGCATTTTGCTGCTAAAGAAGGGTCTTTCCCGTTCCTTGAGTGTCATAGCGTTATGTCCTTATTCAGTGCAGTTGGGGTAGACGGTGCAGTCGCGACCATCCGGCATTTTGAAAGGTTTGAAATCAGTAGTGTTTCCGCGGCAGAAGGCATATTGGTCTTCAAGACTCTTGCCCATGCAGCGTTTCCAGCCTTGCGGAAAACGAATCCAGTTGTCCCGCATATAGGGGCGTTCCTCGGCCGCCATCCTGAACACCATCCTCACCGTCCTGCCCGGCAACTGATCGCGCGGTAACACCCCGCCGGCCATGCGTTTCAGCCTGTTCCCCTGCGCATCGGCGGCCCGGCATTGCAAGATTTTTATGATGTAGCGTTCGGGGCCAGCGGTGCGAAACAGCCACTGACATTGCCCCTCAAACGCTTGCGTACCCGAGACGGGAAAGGCTGTAAGCCCTGCGGGAAGTTCATCGCGAAAGGAAAGGCTGGCAAAGTCGCCATCACTATCAAGCCGGTCTGGCCCCCACTTCCCACGCAGATCCAGCTTCAAACTGCTCAACACCAACGGACAGCCGCCGGCGCGGGTGCTCAGCGGGATCTGGAATTCAGCCGTGCGCGGGACGTTCTGGTATTCACTGGTGAAGAACTTGCGATCCGGCGCCACCCGCCCGCTTTTGCGCGGCGGCGCTACGCAGGTTTCCCCGGTGGCCGGCACGTAATACGCATCCGCCTTGACCCGGAAATCCGCCGGCACCTCGGCCTGCAAGGTGAAACTCTCGGCGGGGGCAAACGCACAACCGCTGGCGGCCAGGGCCAGACTGCTGATTGCCAGTGCGCGAGCGAGTTGCCTACGCATGCGCGGCAACCTCCCCTCCCGGCGTTGCGCGGTGTCGAAACCCAGCTCGCCCATGGCCCTGAGCAGCGACCACTGCGGCTCGTAGATGCGCTTGACCACCGGCGGCAAATGCGCGCCATGACGAACCAGGTCCCGCACTTCGACCTGTGTGAAGACGTCGGCGTCTTTGATGGCGGGATTGTGTTCACGGCGAAAACCGTCGTCGTGGAAAAAGCGGGTTTGTTCGGCGCGGACCTGGAGTTCGGTGATGGGGAGGGGGTAGTGCTCCCTTTTTAGCAAGGCGTCATAGAAATCGTTCACGCCTCGATAGGCGGCATCCAGTGTGAGTACAACAGGGCCACGATAATGGTTCTCTAACTTTACAAAGCCTTCGCCATCCAGCCTGCCGGTGTATTCCTGACCGACACTGTCGCGAAGGGTATAAGGCAAGCCGCCATAGGGCTTACCGTCGCCAAACTCGTCCACCAAACGGAAGCTCACCCAATGCCCGCGTAGCGGGCAGGCCAACATTTTGCTGCTAAAGAAGGGTTTTCCCCGTTCCTGGAGTGCCATGTCTTAATTTCCTTATTCAGTGCAATTGGGGTAGACGGTGCATTCGCGACCATCCGGCATTTTGAAAGGTTTAAAGTCGCTCGTATTACCACGGCAAAAGGCATATTGGTCTTCAAGGTTTTCGCCCATGCAGCGTTTCCAGCCGTTAGGAAACTGAACCCAGTTATCGCCAACCGCTGGCAGTTCTTCCTTTGCCATCCTGAACACCATCCTCACCGTCTTGCCCGGCAACTGATCGCGCTGTAACACCCCGCCGGCCATGCGTTTCAGCCTGTTCCCCTGCGCATCGGCGGCCCGGCATTGCAAGATTTTTATGATGTAGCGTTCGGGGCCAGCGGTGCGAAACAGCCACTGACATTGCCCCTCAAACGCTTGCGTACCCGAGACGGGAAAGGCTGTAAGCCCTGCGGGAAGTTCATCGCGAAAGGAAAGGCTGGCAAAGTCGCCATCACTATCAAGCCAGTCTGGCCCCCACTTCCCACGCAGATCCAGCTTCAAACTGCTCAACACCAACGGACAGCCGCCGGCGCGGGTGCTCAGCGGGATCTGGAATTCAGCCGTGCGCGGGACGTTCTGGTATTCACTGGTGAAGAACTTGCGATCCGGCGCCACCCGCCCGCTTTTGCGCGGCGGCGCTACGCAGGTTTCCCCGGTGGCCGGCACGTAATACGCATCCGCCTTGACCCGGAAATCCGCCGGCACCTCGGCCTGCAAGGTGAAACTCTCGGCGGGGGCAAACGCACAACCGCTGGCGGCCAGGGCCAGACTGCTGATTGCCAGTGCGCGAGCGAGTTGCCTACGCATGCGCGGCAACCTCCCCTCCCGGCGTTGCGCGGTGTCGAAACCCAGCTCGCCCATGGCCCTGAGCAGCGACCACTGCGGCTCGTAGATGCGCTTGACCACCGGCGGCAAATGCGCGCCATGACGAACCAGGTCCCGCACTTCGACCTGTGTGAAGACGTCGGCGTCTTTGATGGCCGGATTGTGTTCACGGCGAAAACCGTCGTCGTGGAAGAAGCGGGTTTGTTCGGCGCGGACCTGGAGTTCGGTGATGGGGAGGGGGTAGTGCTTCCGGTCCATCAGTCGAGTGTAAAGTTCGTGGATACGGGAATGCGGCGCATCTAAAGTCAGCACAATAGGACCACGGTAGTGGTTCTCTAACTTTACAAAGCCTTCGCCATTGAGTCTGCCGGTGTATTCTTGGCCGACGCTGTCCCGAAGAACATAAGGCAAGCCACCATAGGGCTTGCCGTCGCCAAATTCGTCCACCAGACGGAAGCTCACCCAATGCCCGCGCAGCGGGCAGGCCAGCATTTTGCTGCTAAAGAAAGGCTGTTCTCGTTCCTGGAGTGTCATAGCGTTATATCCTTATTCAGTGCAGTTGGGGTAGACGGTGCACTCGCGACCATCCGGCATTTTGAAATCAGTAAATTGAGGTGGCTCGATACATCGTTCTTCATTGGTGGTCCCCCAACGACCAGTGCACGCTTTCCAGCCGTTAGGCGTTTCTAACCACCATCCGCTGTAATACGGCTCTTCCTGCTCCGCCATCCTGAACACCATCCTCACCGTCCTGCCCGGCAACTGATCGCGCGGTAACACCCCGCCGGCCATGCGTTTCAGCCTGTTCCCCTGCGCATCGGCGGCCCGGCATTGCAAGATTTTTATGATGTAGCGTTCGGGGCCAGCGGTGCGAAACAGCCACTGACATTGCCCCTCAAACGCTTGCGTACCCGAGACGGGAAAGGCTGTAAGCCCTGCGGGAAGTTCATCGCGAAAGGAAAGGCTGGCAAAGTCGCCATCACTATCAAGCCGGTCTGGCCCCCACTTCCCACGCAGATCCAGCTTCAAACTGCTCAACACCAACGGACAGCCGCCGGCGCGGGTGCTCAGCGGGATCTGGAATTCAGCCGTGCGCGGGACGTTCTGGTATTCACTGGTGAAGAACTTGCGATCCGGCGCCACCCGCCCGCTTTTGCGCGGCGGTGCCACGCAGGTTTCCCCGGTGGCCGGCACGTAATACGCATCCGCCTTGACCCTGAAATCCGCCGGCACCTCGGCCTGCAAGGTGAAACTCTCGGCGGGGGCAAACGCACAACCGCTGGCGGCCAGGGCCAGACTGCTGATTGCCAGTGCGCGAGCGAGTTGCCTACGCATGCGCGGCAACGATGCGCCGTTGTTGAAAAAAGGCTTTTCCCATTCCTGGAGTGCCATCACTTGATGCTCCTGTCTATAACCTCCGCTGGCGCGGGGTGAAAACAGGGCGTTATAGCACTCATCCAGAACAGTCTGAGTGGGCCGGAGCAGCTTGGGATAAGCCCTACGACAAACAATGAAACATCCGACTTATCGAGCCATCTTTACCCGGCAGGAGTAGGACTTTTGGTATCGCGTATTTCTTCGAAGAGACGTGTATCTGTCTGAAGGCGCGTCATGCGTTTTGCCCCCCCACTCATAAAAAAAGTGGGCACTTCCAGTATTGGCGAGTCATTTATGGCAGCGATGTGGGGGGGATATTGATGTCTGCAGAGTGCGGAACTGACTCACATCAGCGGCCGCGCTGCCCGGCCGTAAATACAGCCCTCACTAAGTAGTACTTGACCATTTATGCAGATGATAATCATTATCATTGACTGAGAAATGGATCAGGTCCTACTGTGAGTCAATCGCATTTCAACCACGTCTTCCTCGCTCAGCGAGTCTCTCTGCTGCGCACGCTGGAGCGAATGGTCAACAACCACAGCACCGCCGAGGACCTCTTGCAGGAAACCTACCTGCGCGTGACCCGCGCCCTGAGCGAGCGGGCCATCGATCACCTGGAACCCTTCGTTTTTCAGACCGCCCGCAACCTGGCTCTGGATCATCTGCGTTCGCGGCGCATCCAGGCCCGGACTATGCTCGAAGACGTCCCGCTGGACGTGGTTCAGAGTGTCGCCGCGCCCCTGAGCAGCGCCGAAGATGCTGCCCATGCCGAACAGTTGCTCGAACGCTTGAACATCAGCCTCAGCCAACTCAGCCCCCGCCAACAGCAAATTTTTATTCTCAGCCGCCTGCATGGGCACAGCTACCTGGAAATCTCCGAGCAGCTCAGCGTGTCCCTGAGCACCGTGCAAAAAGAACTCAAACTGATCATGGCCATCTGCGTCGGCGTCGCCGAACGTTTCTAGACGCAACAGCTTGAAGCTTGCCGCTTGACGCTTGAAACTGCTGTGCTGCAGACACCGCCGAGGAACGCCCGTGACGGACACCCACCGACCCCGCCCGCCAGCCATGGCGCCGGACTCCACCAGCGACAACGCCATGGATCAGGCGCTGGATTGGCTGATCGTGCTGGAAAGTCCGAACGAGGAACACACCCGGCAATTCCACGCCTGGCTCGCAACCTCGCCGTTACATGCCGAGGCCTTTGCCAAAGCCCAGGCCATCTGGGACGGCCCGCAAGTGGCGCAGTGCGCGCAAAATCTAAGCGCGAAACGCAAAATATCGTTTCTTTCACGCCTGCGCCCGCACTGGAAGCCCCTGGCCACTGCGGCCGTGTTGGTGCTGGGTTTGTTCAGTTTCAGCAACCTGCCACTGCGTTTACAGGCCGATCATCTGACCGTCGTCGGTGAGCGCCAGCGTCTGCAACTGGAAGACGGCTCCCAAGTGCTGCTCAACACCAACTCGGCCTTCTCCAGCACCATCAACGACCAACAGCGCGTTGCCCGTTTGTATCAGGGCGAGGCGTTTTTCGACGTGCCGGCCAATCGTGGCCAGCCGCTGGAAATCGATGCCGGCCCGGTCAAGGCCAGCGTGCGCGACACCGCATTCGCCGTGCGTTATCTGGACGGCGTGGCTCAGGTCCGGGTTCAGCGCGGCGATGTCGATTTACAGACGACCCATGACGATGCGCGAGTGCGCCTCTTTGCCGGGGAAAGCATCCGCATCGGCCCAAACGGGTTTGATCGGCCGGCCAAGCTCGACCTCGACAAGGATCTGGCGTGGGTTCAGGGTCGGCTGGTATTCGAGAACTGCCCGCTGAGCCAAGTGTTGGCCGAGCTTCGCCGTTATTACCCGGGCTGGATCATCAACAACAACGAGCAGCTTGCTGATGTTGCGGTCACCGGCAATTATCGCCTCGACCAGCCGCTGGACGTGGTTCGCTCCCTGGCCCAGATCACTTCCGCCAGGCTCCAGGAATTCCCGGCGTTGGTGATCCTCAACTAATTCGAATTTATTTTTACTCGATCGCAATCGGTAGAACGTCTCGTTATAGCCAATGCAATTGATTCGCATTTTGAATGCTGATCTGCACCTATAAGATTCGTGCGACACGGAGCGTTATCGATGTCCTCTCGCCTCAACAGCCGGTCCTCTTCATCTTCTGCACGTCTGCAAAACTGCACGCTGTCCTTGCTCACTGCTGCCATCCTGACCTGCGCGCACGCCACACCGGTCATGGCGGCCACCGCAGCCGAGCAACCGACCCGCAACATGGGCGACTACACCTTCGCCATCGCTCAGCAACCGCTGGTGTCGGCATTGAACGCCTTTACTGCCGTGACGGGTTGGCAAGTCGGCCTGCCGGCAGAACTCGCTGAAGGTGTCGCATCGCCTGGCGTGCATGGCTCACTGCCGCCGGAAAAGGCGTTGGACCGGATGCTGGCGGGCACCCACCTGAGCTACCGCAAACTGGGTAACAACAACATCGTTCTGGAACGGCGCACCGGCGGCGCCCTTGCCCTGCAACAGATGACCATCAGCGCCACCCGTCAGGAACAGGACGTGACCAGCGTGCCGAGCACCGTCACGGTTCACACCCGTGAAGAGCTGGACCGGCAGAACGTCAACACCATCAAGGAACTGGTGCGCTACGAGCCGGGTGTTTCGGTGGGCGGTGCTGGCCAGCGTGGCGGCATCACCGGCTACAACATCCGTGGTATCGATGGCGACCGGATTCTGACCCAGGTCGACGGCGTAGAAGTCCCCGATGACTTCTACAACGGCCCGTACGCCAAGACCCACCGCAACTACGTCGACCCGGAAATCATCAGGCGCGTGGAGATCCTTCGCGGCCCGGCGTCGGTGCTCTACGGCAGTAACGCGATTGGCGGCGCAGTGAGCTACTTCACCCTCGACCCGGACGACATCATCAAGCCGGGGCAGGATTTCGGCGCGCGCCTGAAAACCGGCTACAACTCTGCCGACGAGAGCTGGCTTAAGTCCGGCACCGTCGCCGGTCGCGTCGATCAGTTCGACGGCCTGCTGCATTTCAGTCAGCGCGACGGTCATGAAACCGACTCCTTCGGCAGCAACAACGGCACCGGCCTGGAACGCACTGCCGCCAACCCGGAAGACGTGCGCACCACCAACGTGCTGGCCAAACTGGGCTGGAACTACGGTGAGGACTCGCGTCTGGGCCTGACCTACGAAAAGTACAAGGATGACCGAGACACCCATCAGAAAAGTGCCGTCGGTGGTCCGTTCGACAAAGGCCAGGGCCAGGGCATGTACCGTTCACGTACCGGTAATGACACTGTTACCCGCGAGCGTTTCGGCCTGGAAAACAGCTTTGCCCTCGATACAGCAGTGGCCGATCACGTCAAATGGAGCCTGAACTATCAGATCGCCAAGACCGATCAGAGCACGTTGGAAAACTACTTCCCGTTCAGCCGCAACGTCATGCGTAGCCGCGACACGCTTTACCAAGAGCGCCAATGGGTACTCGATGCACAATTGGACAAGGCATTTAGCATCGGTGAGACCGAGCACCTGCTGACCTACGGCACCACCCTCAAGCAGCAGAAAGTCACCGGTTCGCGCAGCGGCAGCGGTACCTGCCTGACGGTCTTTGGTAGTTGCAGGACCATCGGTGCCATCAGCCCCGCCGACGTACTGAAGAAATCCAGCGACTTCCCCGACCCGACCATCAACACCTACAGCCTGTTCGCCCAGGATCAAATCAGCTGGAACCGTTGGACCTTCCTGCCGGGCCTGCGCTACGACTACACCCAGCTCAAGCCGCACATCACTCAGGAATTTCTCAACACCGTCGCCGCCGACGGCAAAGGCACGGTCAGCGACAAGAACAAGACTTGGGAGCGAGTATCGCCCAAGTTCGGCCTGACCTACGCCTTGACCGATCAGTACACCTGGTACGGTCAATACGCCGAAGGTTTCCGCACGCCATCGGCCAAGGCGCTGTATGGCCGCTTTGAAAACCTCAGCGAAAACTACATCGTCGAACCCAACTCAGGCCTGGAACCCGAGAAAAGTAAAAGCTACGAAACCGGCCTGCGCGGTAATTTCGAGTCCGGTTCGTTCGACGTGGCGGTGTTCTATAACAAATACCGCGACTTCATCAACGAAGACGCGATCAAACCCGGTTACACCGAGAAAACCTTCCAGACCAACAACATCAAGCACGCCACCATCAAGGGCGTGGAAGTCAAAGGTCGCCTGCAACTGGACACCCTCGGCGCACCGCAAGGTCTCTACACCCAGGGTTCGGTGGCCTACGCCTACGGTCGCAACAACGACACCGGCGAGCCGATCAACAGCGTCAACCCGCTGACCGGCGTATTGGGCCTGGGCTACGACCAGGACAACTACGGTGCCTTGCTCAGTTGGACTCTGGTGAAGAAAAAAGACCGCGTCGACGACAGCAACTTCAAGTCGCCGGACGGCGTCAGCAGCCAGTTCAAGTCACCAGGCTTCGGCATTCTCGACCTCAGCGGGTTCTACAAGGTTACCGACGACGTCACCGTCAACGCTGGCCTGTACAACCTGACTGACAAGAAGTACTGGCTGTGGGATGACGTGCGCGGCTTTGACGGTACCGGCGAAGCCGCCGTGCTCGCGCCGGCCAACCTCGACCGCCTGACCCAGCCGGGTCGCAACTTCGCGGTCAATCTGGTCTGGGATATCTGATCCGTGGCCCTCACTGCGTCGCGCTTTGCCGTGACGCAGTGAGGATTTTTTACGCTGCCGCGTCTTCCGGTTCGTCTAGTTACAAAGCGCCTCTCATTCTCAAGGACTTCTTCATGACCACTCAGGATTTATCCCAGCGCCCAAGTCTGCGCTCGCAACGCTTGAACCAGATCACGGACGAACCTCACCGCAAACTCGACGCGCTGGTCAAAGCACACGCGCCGTTCGAAACCCCGGCCAACTTCGCCCGCTTCGTCGTGGCCCAGTACCTGTTCCAGTCAGAATTGGTGGCGCTGTACAACGATGCCGAGCTGATCACCATCGTCCCGGACCTGTCAGCTCGCTGCCGCGCCGAACAGGCCAAGGCTGACCTCGCCGATCTCGAGACAGACGTACCGGCAGCGATCGCCGGCGCGGTTAAAAACCCGACTAAAGCCGAGGCTCTGGGCTGGATCTTCGTTTCAGAGGGTTCGAAACTCGGCGCAGCGTTCTTGATCAAGCGTGCCGTCGGCCTGGGTCTGAGCGACACCTTCGGTGCCCGTCACCTCGGCGAGCCAGCCGGTGGTCGTGCCGAAGGCTGGAAGAGCTTCATCAAAACCCTCGACGGGCTTGAGTTCAGCGCTGAAGAAGAAGCTGATATCGAAAAAGGTGCGATTGATGCGTTCAATCGCTTCACAGTTCTCCTCGAACAGGCTTATGCAACCACCCCCGAAATTGCCTGACTGAATGCAACCCCCTGTGGGAGCGAGCTTGCTCCCACAGGGTATGTGTATAACCGCAAGACTTACAATCCACCCTGAGCCCCATGCCTCACCCAGCCACCTCAAAACTCACCCGACTGCTTTTCGGCCTGCTGGCCTACGCCAGCTTGGCGCTGGGTCTGATCGCCATCGTCGTACCGGGCCTGCCGACCACCGAATTCATCCTGCTAGCCGCCTGGGCCGCGACCAAAAGCTCGCCGCGCCTGAGTGCGTGGCTGGAAAACCACCGGCTGTTCGGGCCCATCCTGAGCAACTGGCGCAACGGCAAGATCATCGCCCGCCGGGCCAAGATCAGCGCCACCCTGAGCATGTTGTTGTGTGCCGGATTAATGCTGGCAATCCTCGAGCACAGCTGGCCGATCTACCTGGCCATCGCCGGGATGAGCCTGGGCAATCTGTGGATCTGGTCGCGGCCGGAAGCGTTGCCGCAAACCTCCTGATAACCCCCCCGCGACCTTCGATCACTGACAAGCCAGCGCCACTGACTCCCAGGCGTCTGCACTTCAGGTTGCTGCCAAATCGTTAAAAATAATATACAAACTCTTCCACGCAAACGCCCGCCCCAGAGCCTCACCCGACCTAATAACAGAACAAAAGCGCGTATAAACCAAAAAAACGCGATATCTCCCTCTCGATTTCCGTCAATTATTTATGACAGACTGCCTGCCGCTCGTCGGCCTGCTCTCATACCAGCACCCTGCGAGTCGATGTTCCGGAGATGGCGCTAAATGGATTTGGCCACTCGAGTCATCCGACTCATTGCTCATTCCTTGTCCATTAGCGAGATCGCCTCATGCTCGACTCTCTCTCCATCCGCCTGAAAATCGTGCTGCTGTCCGGTCTGTGCCTGCTCGGCGTGGTCGGTCTGATCGTCGGTATGAACATTTACCAGACCCATCAGAACGATCAACTGATCAGCGCCTCCAGCACCAGGATGCTCACAGGCAGCGTCGAAAACCTGCTCCAGGCCAAGGCCGCCGAGCAAGCGGTGCGGGTGCAGAAGACGTTTGGTGAAAGCTTGCGGGTGGTGACCGCCCTCGCCGACCAGATCAATGACTTGCGAGTCATGGCCGACAAACGTTCGCTGGAACCTTCGGCGTTGCGTGAAGAACTCAACCACAGCCTGAAAACCGCTTTCGAGCGCAACACCACGGTGCTAGGCATCTGGCTGGCCTACGAACCCAACGGCCTCGACGGCAAGGACAGCGAGTTCGCCAACGACACCGCGCGCGTGTCCAACTCAGTCGGGCGTTTCGCCAGTTACTGGAGTCGCGCCGGTGGTCCCGGGATAAACACGGTCATGGCCGAAGAGGACATGACCAAAACCACCCTCAGCCTCAGCGGTACCCCATACAACAGCTGGTACACCTGCCCGCGCGACAGCAAGCGCACTTGCCTGCTTGATCCATACGCCGACACCGTCGCCGGCAAGCAGATGCTGATGACCACCATCTCCGTGCCGCTGTTGGTCGACGGCAAGGCCATCGGTGTGGTGGGCATAGACATCGCCCTCGACTCGCTGCAAGCCGCCGCCAATGATTCCCAGCGCGAACTGTTCGACGGCGCCGGACACATGCTGATTGTCTCCGGCAGCGGTGTGCTCGCCGGTTACAGCGCTGACGCCAGCAAGGTCGGTGAAAGCATCGGCGAAACCCTCGGTGCAGACGGCAAGGACGTCCTGCAGCTGCTGAGCGGCAACACACCAAAGATTCTCAAACAAGGGGACTTGATCCGCGCCATCTACCCGGTCAGCCCGATCCCCGACTCCGAGGCCTGGGGCATCGTGATCGATTTACCGCAACAGGTACTGCTCGCCGACTCGGTGAAGCTGCAAGCGGTACTCGACGAAGCGCAAACCAGCGGCACGCTCAAAGCGTTGTTGGTGGCCATCGGTGCCGGCCTGCTCGGCCTGCTGCTGATCTGGCTGACCGCGTCGGGCGTGACCCGGCCGATTAACAGCGTCGCGCAAATGCTCAAGGCGATTGCCAGCGGCGACGGCGACCTGACCCAGCGTCTGCAGTACAGCAAGAAAGATGAACTGGGCGAGCTGGCCAGCTGGTTCAACCGCTTCCTCGACAAGCTGCAACCGACCATCGCGCAGATCAAACACAGCATCACCGAAGCCCGCGGCACGGCCGATCAGTCCTCGGAAATCGCCCGCCAGACCAGTGAAGGCATGCAGGTGCAGTTCCGCGAAATCGATCTGGTCGCCACGGCGTCCAACGAAATGAGCGCCACCGCTCACGACGTTGCCAACAGTGCTTCGAATGCAGCCAGCGCCGCCCGCGGTGCCGATCAATCGGCCAAGGACGGGATGTCGATCATCGAGCGCAGTACCCGTGACATCAATCTACTGGCGGAAGAAGTCAGCAAAGCGGTCACCGAAGTCGAAGCGCTGGCGGTCAACAGCGAGCAGATCGGTTCGGTGCTGGAAGTCATCCGCAGCATCGCCGAGCAAACCAATCTGCTGGCGCTGAACGCAGCGATTGAAGCAGCGCGCGCCGGGGAAAGCGGTCGTGGTTTTGCGGTGGTCGCCGATGAGGTCCGCAATCTGGCCAAACGCACTCAGGACTCAGTGGAAGAAATCCGCCTGGTGATCGAGCGCATTCAAAGTGGCACCCGTGGCGTGGTTGCGACCATGCATTCGAGTCAGACCCAGGCCCACAGCAACGCCGGGCAAATCCAGCAAGCGGTGCAAGCCTTGGGCAAGATCAGCGATGCAGTGACGGTGATCAGCGACATGAACCTGCAAATCGCCAGCGCCGCCGAGCAGCAAAGCGCCGTGGCCGAAGAGGTCAACCGCAACGTTTCGGCGATCCGCACCGTGACCGAAACTCTGACCGAACAGGCCACCGAATCGGCCCAGATCAGCAGCCAGCTGAATGCCCTGGCGACGCAGCAAATGAAACTGATCCATCAATTTCGGGTGTAGCCCGCTGTGATGATCGTTCCCACGCTCCCGCGTGGGAATGCCTCACTGGACGCTCTGCGTCCGCTTCTGTGACGCAGAGCGTCACGGGCTGCATTCCTTTGCGGCGCGTGGGAACGATCTACAGTTTTGATCTATGCTGCCCTCTCTTCCGGAGGGCCTTTGATGACTGATTTTCTGACGTCCATTCAAGCCGCACTCGGCTTGCCGCAAACACCCGAAGCCATCTGTTTCACCTCGACCGGCGCCCTGCCCTCAGCCTTTGCCGTCACCGATCTGGCCTGCGCCAGCATCGCTGCCGCAGGCCTTGCCGTCGCCGAACTCCTTTGCAGGCAGACCGGCCGCTGGCCCTCGCTCGAAGTCGACCGACGTCTGGCGTCCTTCTGGTTTGCCACCTCGCTGCGCCCCGTCGGCTGGAGCGTCCCGCCACTCTGGGACCCGATTGCTGGCGACTACGCCACCCGCGATGGCTGGATCCGTCTGCACACCAACGCACCGCATCACCGCGCCAGCGCCGAGCGTGTTCTGGGCCAGTGCGCGGATCGAGCGACGATGGCCGCCAAGGTCAGCCAATGGGGCAAAACCGAGCTGGAACAAGCGGTCGTCGATGCCGGAGGTTGTGCGGCCGAGATGCGTTCCTGGGAGCAATGGCAAACCCATCCCCAAGGTGTGGCGGTGAATGCCGAGCCGCTGATCCACTTCGCTGCGAACATCCACCAAACCGAAAAAACATGGCAAGGTTCGGTGGCGCAACCGCTGGCCGGTATCAAGGTGCTGGATTTGACCCGCGTCCTCGCCGGCCCGATCGCCAGCCGCTTCCTGGCCGGGCTCGGTGCCGATGTATTGCGCGTCGATCCACCGGACTGGAACGAACCGGGTGTGGTCCCGGAAGTCACGCTGGGCAAACGCTGCACCCGGCTGAACCTGCACGACAAGTCTGATCGCGCGGTGTTTGAAGCGCTGCTCAAAGACACCGACATCCTGCTTCATGGCTACCGCGCCGACGCACTGGAACGCCTTGGCTACGGGCAAGATGAACGGCAGAACATCGCTCCGGGGCTGATTGACGTCAGCCTCAATGCCTACGGTTGGTGCGGCCCCTGGCAGAACCGCCGAGGCTTCGACAGCCTGGTGCAGATGAGCAGCGGCATCGCCGACGCCGGGATGCACTGGAAAAAAACCGACAAGCCCACACCGCTGCCGGTTCAGGCACTGGATCATGGGACTGGCTACCTGATGGCCGCCAGCGCGATTCGCGCACTGACTGAGCGCTTGAGTAGCGGCCACTGCAGTTCGGCGCGCCTGTCATTGGCACGCACCGCGAAGTTGTTGTTGGAGCATGGTCAGGTCAATACGCCGCAGGCTTTGCGGGCAGAAGATGCAGGTGATCAGGGGATGCTGATCGAGCAGACTTCATGGGGGCCGGCGCATCGTTTGCAGGTGCCATTGAAAATGACTGGCACACCACTGCAATGGACGATTCCGGCCGGGGAATTGGGTTCGCATCGGGCGCAGTGGTGGTGACTTGCAAATAGCTTTCGCGAGCAAGCCCGCAGCACTGGCAAAGTCGCAGTGATCGGTTCACTCTCGGACATCGAAGCGATCGTCCAGGGCACGGCCGGCACCCGCATCAGCACGGCGAAACCTGGCATTACTATCTGTAAGAACCTCAGGGCAGGCCAACGGCTTGCCCTTCTTCAGCCTTTGAAGGAGAGACGCCTATGGCCACGTTCGAGCCCGGTCACCTGCATATCCAGCGCGCAAAGCTACAGCCCCGCGATTTTGGTTATGACATCAAGCTCGACTATGAAGTCGTAAGCGACCCGAAGGAAGGCCCGTCGATGCACTTCACCCTGCATGGCGAAATCAACGGTAAAGCCTTCGAGGAAGAATTCACATTGACCAAGGACATGGCTTGCAACTTCGCCAGCGTAGCGTTCCACGCCGCGATGAAGCACGGCATGCCGAAAAGCGCCGACTTGCGGACAATGCATAAAGAATACGACTTGATGTTCGAAGACATCCGCGAACAGCTCAACGTCAAACCCGGTGACCCGGTGAAGCCCGAACACCTGGAATAAACCCTCTCCTGTGGGAGCGAGCTTGCTCGCGATGACGGTTTAACATTCAACAGTAATGTCGACTGTCCCACCGCTATCGCGAGCAAGCTCGCTCCCACAGGAGTCATCCATCGCTCTGAAGCCTTGCGCTGGATTTCACCTAACCCCCTCCCCCAAGGCATACTTGCCACCCTCCGCACTCCAGAACCGTCAGTCGCCCCATGCGTATCCACGTCAGTTTCATCGACCGCGTCGGCATCACCCAGGAAGTCCTGGCCCTGCTGGGTGGGCGCAATCTCAATCTGGATGCGGTGGAGATGGTTCCGCCCAACGTCTACATCGACGCCCCGACCCTGAGCCCGCAGGTGCTGGAAGAGCTGCGCGATGCGTTGTTCAGTGTGCGCGGTGTGCAGGCGGTGACGGTGGTCGATATCCTTCCCGGCCAGCGTCGACATCTGCAGCTCGACGCACTGCTCGCGGCGATGACTGACCCGGTACTGGCCCTCGACAGCGCTGGCAAAGTGCTGTTGGCCAACCCGGCGCTGATCGCTTTGTATGGCCGCGAACCGGCCGGGGAAAGCATTGCTGAACTGTTTGCCGATCCGGCGCTGTTGGAGGCGTTGCTCGAACAGGGCTTTCGTCTGCCGTTGCGCGAAATCACCGTCAATGGTCAGACCCTATTGCTCGACGCCACGCCGATCACCGATGCTGGCGCCCTACTGACGTTGTACCAGCCCAATCGCATCGGCGAACGTCTGTCCGCGCTGCACCACGACCATGCCGAAGGCTTTGACGCACTGCTCGGCGAATCCCCGGCGATCCGTACCCTCAAGGCCCGCGCCCAACGAGTGGCGGCCCTCGACGCCCCGTTATTGATCCAGGGCGAAACCGGCACCGGCAAAGAGCTGGTGGCTCGTGCCTGTCACGCCATCAGCGCTCGTCACAGCTCACCGTTTCTGGCGCTGAACTGCGCGGCGTTGCCGGAAAACCTCGCTGAAAGTGAACTGTTCGGTTACGCCCCCGGCGCCTTCACCGGCGCCCAGCGCGGCGGCAAACCGGGGCTGATGGAACTGGCCAACCAGGGCACGGTGTTCCTCGACGAGATCGGCGAGATGTCGCCGTACCTGCAAGCCAAACTGCTGCGCTTTCTCAACGACGGCAGCTTCCGTCGGGTGGGGGGTGATCGCGAGGTCAAGGTCAACGTGCGAATCCTCAGCGCGACCCACCGCGACCTGGAAAAAATGGTCAGCGAAGGTTCGTTCCGCGAAGACCTGTTCTATCGCTTGAACGTGCTGAACGTCGAAGTCCCACCGCTGCGTGAACGCGGTCAGGACATCCTGTTGCTGGCGCGTTATTTCATGCAGCAGGCCTGTGCGCAGATCCAGCGTCCGGTCTGTCGCCTGGCGCCGGGCACTTATCCGGCGCTGCTGGGTAACCGCTGGCCAGGCAACGTGCGGCAATTGCAGAACGTGATCTTCCGTGCCGCTGCGATTTGCGAAAGCACGTTGGTGGACATTGGTGATCTGGATATCGCTGGCACCTCCGTAGCGCGCCAGAGCGATACCGAAGTCGACAGTCTGGAGCAGGCCATGGAAGAGTTCGAGAAGACCCTGCTGGAAAAACTCTACATCAATTACCCCTCGACCCGACAACTGGCCAGCCGCCTGCAAACCTCCCATACCGCCATCGCCCATCGATTGCGCAAGTACGGGATTCCGGGCAAGGCCTGACACCACCCCCTGGCAGGAGCGAAAAGCGACCTCCATCTGTACTGAAAGCGCTACAGTGGAATGATATCGCTACACACCTCGCTAATCGCCGCTACGCAAGGCTTTGATCCCCATAGGCTTTTTTCTTCGCTTGGCGCTGTAGCGATTTCGCTACATCCATGGGTTTACTTGCCCATTCAAAAACGCCCAATCCATTGATTTATATGTAATAAAAAACATTGGCCGCGATTTTGCTTACTAACTCACCATTCAGCTCTGCCCTGCACGAGCATTCAATCGCGTCCACCAGACGAGTCTGGCCCCCTGAGGAGTTTCCATGAGCGAGTTGCGTTTTACTGAAGATCACGAATGGCTGCGCACCGAAGCTGACGGCAGCGTCACTGTTGGCATCACCGCTTTCGCGCAGAACGCGCTGGGCGATGTAGTTTTCGTGCAACTGCCGGACCTGCAGTCCTATGAAAAAGGCGCAGAAACGGCGACCGTTGAATCAGTAAAAGCGGCCAGCGGCGTGTACATGCCGTTGGACGGTGAAGTGGTCGAGACCAATCCAGCGCTCGAAAGCAGCCCTGAACTGGTCAACGAAGATCCTCTGGGCGAAGGCTGGTTCTTCCGCTTTGTCCCGGCTGATGCCGACGCTGTAGGCAAACTGCTGGATCAAGACGCCTACGACCGTCTGATCAAAGCCAACGCCGAAGCCTGAGGAGCCGTCATGACTATCAATTTGAGCACCGCCAACGAATTCATCGCGCGCCACATCGGCCCGCGTCAGGGCGATGAGCAAGCCATGCTCAACAGCCTCGGTTTCGACTCTCTGGAAGCCCTGAGCGCCAGCGTCATTCCTGACAGCATCAAGGGCACCAGCGTCCTCGAGCTGGGCGCCGGTCAAAGCGAAGCCGATGCCCTGGCATCGATCAAAGCCATCGCCGCCAAGAACCAGCTGTTCAAGACCTACATCGGCCAGGGCTACTACGGCACCCACACGCCGTCGCCTATCCTGCGCAACCTGCTGGAAAACCCGGCCTGGTACACCGCCTACACCCCGTATCAACCAGAGATTTCCCAAGGCCGTCTGGAAGCGCTGCTGAACTTCCAGACGCTGATCAGCGACTTGTCCGGACTGCCGATCGCCAACGCCTCGCTGCTCGACGAAGCCACCGCCGCTGCCGAAGCCATGACCTTCTGCAAACGCCTGAGCAAGAACAAAGGCAGCCACGCGTTCTTCGCCTCAAGCCACTGCCACCCGCAAACCCTTGACGTGCTGCGCACCCGTGCCGAGCCGTTGGGCATCGACGTCGTGGTCGGTGACGAACGCGAACTGACCGATGTCAGCGCCTTCTTCGGCGCCCTGCTGCAATATCCGGCCAGCAACGGCGACCTGTTCGACTACCGCGAACTGACCGAACGCTTCCACGCCGCCAATGCCCTGGTCGCGGTGGCCGCTGACCTGCTGGCCCTGACCGTACTGACTCCGCCAGGCGAATTCGGTGCCGACGTTGCCATCGGCAGCGCCCAACGCTTCGGCGTGCCGCTGGGCTTCGGTGGCCCGCACGCGGCTTACTTCTCCACCCGCGACGCGTTCAAACGCGACATGCCGGGCCGTCTGGTCGGCGTCTCGGTGGACCGTCACGGCAAGCCAGCACTGCGCCTGGCCATGCAAACCCGCGAGCAACATATCCGTCGCGAGAAAGCCACCAGCAACATCTGCACCGCCCAAGTGCTGCTGGCCAATATCGCCAGCATGTACGCCGTTTATCATGGCCCTAAAGGCCTGAAGCAGATCGCCAATCGCATCCATCACCTGACTGCGATCCTCGCCAAAGGCTTGAGCGATCTGGGTCTGAACGTCGAGCAAGAGAGCTTCTTCGACACCCTGACCCTGAACACCGGCAGCCAGACCGCCGCCCTGCAAGACAAGGCCCGCGCCCAACGCATCAACCTGCGTGTGGTCGATGGCGAGCGTCTCGGCGTGTCCCTCGACGAAACCACCAGCCAGGTCGACATCGAAACCCTGTGGAACGTGCTGGCTGACGGCAAAGCACTGCCGGACTTCGCTGCACTGGCCGCTGCTGTTGAGAGCCGCATTCCAGCCACTCTGCTGCGCCAATCGCCGATCCTCAGCCACCCGGTGTTCAACCGTTATCACTCGGAAACCGAGCTGATGCGCTACCTGCGCAAGCTTGCCGACAAAGACCTGGCGCTGGATCGCACCATGATCCCGCTGGGCTCGTGCACCATGAAGCTCAACGCCGCCAGCGAAATGATCCCGGTGACCTGGGCCGAGTTCGGCTCACTGCATCCGTTCGCACCGGCCGAGCAGAGCGCCGGCTACCAGCAACTGACTGACGAACTGGAAGCAATGCTCTGCGCTGCTACCGGTTACGACGCGATTTCCCTGCAGCCGAACGCCGGCTCCCAGGGCGAATACGCCGGTCTCTTGGCGATCCGTGCTTACCATCAGAGCCGTGGCGATGATCGTCGCGACATCTGCCTGATCCCTTCGTCCGCCCACGGTACTAACCCGGCAACCGCCAACATGGCCGGTATGCGCGTGGTGGTCACTGCGTGCGACGCTCGCGGCAACGTCGACATCGAAGACCTGCGCGCCAAAGCCATCGAGCACCGTGAACACCTCGCCGCGCTGATGATCACCTACCCGTCGACCCACGGCGTGTTCGAAGAAGGCATCCGCGAAATCTGCGGGATCATTCATGACAACGGCGGCCAGGTGTACATCGACGGCGCCAACATGAACGCCATGGTCGGCCTCTGTGCTCCAGGCAAGTTCGGCGGCGACGTGTCCCACCTGAACCTGCACAAAACCTTCTGCATCCCTCACGGTGGTGGCGGCCCGGGCGTCGGCCCGATTGGCGTGAAGTCCCACCTGACGCCGTTCCTGCCAGGTCACGCCAACATGGAACGCAAGGAAGGCGCGGTCTGCGCAGCACCGTTCGGCAGCGCAAGCATTCTGCCGATCACCTGGATGTACATTCGTATGATGGGCGGCGAAGGTCTCAAGCGTGCGTCGCAGCTGGCGATCCTCAACGCCAACTACATTTCCCGTCGCCTCGAAGAGCACTACCCGGTGCTGTACACCGGCAGCAATGGTCTGGTGGCTCACGAATGCATCCTCGACCTGCGCCCGCTCAAAGACAGCAGTGGCATCAGCGTCGATGACGTCGCCAAGCGCCTGATCGACTTCGGCTTCCACGCACCGACCATGTCTTTCCCGGTGGCCGGCACGCTGATGATCGAGCCGACCGAAAGTGAATCCAAGGAAGAACTGGACCGCTTCTGCGACGCCATGATCCGCATCCGCGAAGAAATCCGCGCAGTGGAAAACGGCACGCTGGACAAGGATGACAACCCACTGAAAAACGCCCCGCACACCGCAGCGGAAATCGTTGGCGAGTGGACTCACCCGTACAGCCGTGAACAGGCGGTGTACCCGGTTGCATCGTTGATCGAAGGCAAATACTGGCCACCAGTCGGTAGGGTCGACAACGTGTTCGGTGATCGCAACCTGATCTGCGCCTGCCCGTCGATCGAAAGCTACGCTTAAAACTGTGTGGGGGCGGTTAACCCGCCCCACTCAAGAAATCCGCATAACCCTGTGGGAGCGAGCTTGCTCCCACAGGACCGCAGCCCCCATAAGATCTGTGTCGATCCTCATAACAAGAAACCGGAGAACAACCATGTCGTTAAGCGTGTTCGACCTGTTCAAGATTGGCATCGGCCCCTCCAGCTCCCACACCGTCGGCCCGATGCGCGCTGCTGCGCGCTTCGTCGAAGGTTTGCGCCGTGAAGGGCTACTGGCCGCAACCACCTGCGTCAAAGTCGAGCTGTACGGCTCACTCGGCGCCACCGGCAAGGGCCACGGCAGCGACAAGGCCGTGTTACTGGGCCTGGAAGGTGAACATCCGGATACCGTGGATACCGAGACCATCGCCGCCCGCCTGCTCGATATTCGCAGCAGCGGACGCTTGAACCTGCTCGGTGAGCACAGCATTGAATTCAACGAAAAACTCCACTTGGCGATGATTCGCAAACCGCTGGCCTATCACCCCAATGGCATGATTTTTCGTGCCTTTGATGCGGCCGGTTTGCAGGTCCGCAGCCGCGAGTATTACTCGGTCGGCGGCGGTTTCGTCGTCGATGAAGACGCCGCAGGCGCTGATCGCATCGTCGAAGACGCCACGCCGCTGACCTTCCCGTTCAAGAGTGCCAAGGACTTGCTTGGCCATTGCACCACCTACGGCCTGTCCATCAGCCAGGTGATGCTGACCAATGAAAGCGCCTGGCGCCCGGAATCGGAAACCCGTACCGGCCTGCTGAAAATCTGGCAAGTGATGCAGGATTGCGTCGCCGCCGGTTGCCGCAACGAAGGGATTCTGCCCGGTGGCTTGAAGGTCAAACGCCGTGCGGCAGCGCTGTATCAGCAATTGTGCAAGAGCCCCGAAGCGGCCCTGCGCGATCCGCTCTCGGTGCTCGACTGGGTCAACCTGTATGCCCTGGCCGTCAACGAGGAAAACGCCAACGGCGGACGTGTCGTCACCGCACCGACCAACGGCGCGGCAGGGATTGTTCCTGCGGTTTTGCATTACTACATGCGCTTCATTCCGGGCGCCAATGAAGACGGCGTGGTGCGTTTTCTGCTCACCGCAGCGGCGATTGGCATTCTGTACAAGGAAAACGCCTCGATCTCCGGTGCCGAAGTCGGCTGCCAGGGCGAGGTGGGCGTTGCCTGCTCGATGGCCGCTGGAGCACTCTGTGAAGTGCTGGGCGGCACCGTGCAACAGGTAGAAAACGCCGCCGAGATCGGCATGGAACACAACCTCGGGCTGACCTGCGACCCGATTGGCGGCCTGGTCCAGGTGCCATGCATCGAGCGCAACGCCATGGGTTCGGTGAAAGCCATCAATGCGGTGCGCATAGCCCTGCGCGGCGACGGTCAACACTACGTCTCCCTCGACAAGGTCATCCGCACCATGCGCCAGACCGGCGCCGATATGAAAAGCAAATACAAGGAAACCGCCCGTGGCGGTTTGGCGGTCAACATTATTGAGTGCTGATGCGAGCCAGGCTGCATCAGTGCATTTTTTCAGGAGCTGAACATGTCCACCGAACATCTGTTGAAAACCCCGCTGCACGCCCTGCATCTGGAGCTCGGCGCGCGCATGGTGCCATTCGCCGGCTACGACATGCCGGTGCAATACCCATTGGGCGTGATGAAAGAACACCAGCACACCCGTGATCAAGCCGGGTTGTTCGATGTCTCGCACATGGGTCAGATTCGCCTGACCGGCGCCAATGCCGCCAAGGCGCTGGAGACCCTGGTACCGGTAGACATCATCGACCTGCCGGTAGGCATGCAGCGTTATGCAATGTTCACCAATGAAACCGGCGGCATTCTCGATGACCTGATGGTCGCCAACC
Organism: Pseudomonas sp. H11T01; assembly: GCF_048515765.1. Lineage (NCBI taxonomy): Bacteria > Pseudomonadati > Pseudomonadota > Gammaproteobacteria > Pseudomonadales > Pseudomonadaceae > Pseudomonas > Pseudomonas sp. H11T01. Next base: position 57,078 of record NZ_JBLYED010000017.1, read on the forward strand.
TTGGCAACGACGAACTGTTCCTGGTGGTCAACGCTGCCTGCAAGGATCAGGATCTGGCGCACCTGCGCAAACACATCGGCGGCCAGTGCGAGATTCAGCCACTGTTCGAAGAACGCGCCCTGCTCGCCCTGCAAGGCCCGACAGCGGTAACGGTACTGGCGCGTCTGGCACCTGAAGTGTCGAAGATGACTTTCATGCAGTTCGCCAGCGTGAAGTTGCTCGGCGTGGACTGCTACGTCAGCCGTTCCGGTTACACCGGCGAAGACGGTTTTGAAATCTCCGTGCCAGCCGCCAATGCAGAAGCCTTGGCTCGCGCACTGCTGGCTGAACCGGAAGTGGCGGCAATTGGCCTCGGTGCCCGCGACTCACTGCGCCTGGAAGCCGGCCTGTGCCTCTACGGCCACGACATGAATACCGAGACCACACCTATCGAGGCCAGCCTGCTCTGGGCCATCTCCAAGACTCGTCGCGCCGATGGCCTTCGTGCCGGCGGCTTCCCTGGCGCAGAAAGCGTGTTCGCTCAGCAACAAACCGGTGTCAGCCGCAAACGGGTCGGCCTGTTACCTCAGGAACGCACCCCGGTGCGTGAAGGTGCAGAGATCGTCAACGAAGAAGGCGCAGTGATCGGTACCGTCTGCAGCGGCGGCTTTGGGCCAACGTTGGGCGGTCCATTGGCCATGGGCTACCTCGACAGCCAATACATGACACTCGACACACCCGTATGGGCGATTGTTCGTGGGAAAAAGGTGCCAATGAATGTAAGCAAAATGCCATTTGTGCCACAACGCTACTATCGCGGTTGATTGACTGTTTCTATAAGTAACGCGGTTGCGTTAACAGTGCACTAATGTGTAACGCAACCGCCATGAAACAGGGCATGCTTTTGACTATAAGCTTCGATAATGAACTTGGCTTATAACGATCGAAAACAATTGAACAGTTCTATCGAATAAGCGATATCGCCAGCCTGCAAACGACCCTCACACTGAGCAAAACCGGGGGCTTCGAAGGGCTTGTTTTTTCTCCCTTAGTTGGCGTAGAGTTTCTTCACTGTGTTTGCATGGGTCGCTTGGAACCGTGACCTGGGCAGTAGCCATAAGTTTGCTACAACCCGTTCTACGTCTCTTACTTTCCTGCAACCAGCCCCAGTACTCTTTCATTAGAAAGAGACTGTCATTAATTTTTGCGTCAAAGGAAACAAGAAATGTCCCAACGTCAGAGCGGTACCGTCAAGTGGTTTAACGACGAAAAAGGTTTTGGTTTTATCACTCCAGAAAGCGGTCCGGATCTGTTCGTCCATTTCCGCGCTATTCAGGGCAACGGCTTCAAGAGCCTGAAAGAAGGCCAGAAAGTGACTTTCGTTGCTGTGCAAGGCCAAAAAGGCATGCAGGCTGACGAAGTACAAGCAGAAGCCTGATCCTCTGTAACGAAAAAGCCCCTGATGCTGACATCAGGGGCTTTTTTGTGCGCGTAATTCCGTAAAATGGCTTTTTTCAGCCGAGAGTTCTGTCATGTCGAAACACCTGCTAAGCCCCCAGGGCGACTTTCCCGCCGCCGGCCTGGGCCGTCGCCTGGCAGCGATGTTCTATGACTTCCTGTTGTGCACTGCCCTGTTGATCGTCACCGGGGGCATTTACAAAATGGTGCAGATGGCGATCATCGGCGAAGAAAAAATGCGCGCCCTGACCGACTCCGGCGCACTGGACGGTGACCCGCTGCTTTCAACGATCCTGCTGTTCGTCCTCTTCGGCTTCTTCGCCAAATTCTGGACCTGGAACGGCCAGACCCTTGGCATGCAAGTCTGGTGCATTCGCGTACAGAACCCCGACGGTACGGCGATCAGCCTGTGGCAGGCCTTGCTGCGCTTTGTCGTATCGATTGCTTCGCTGCTTTGCGTAGGTTTGGGATTCGTCTGGTCGTTGTTCGACAAACAGAAACGCAGCTGGCACGACATCTACTCCAACAGCCAGCTGGTGCGGATTCCTAAGAAGACGAAGTAGCTTCAGGCGTACACAAAACCTGTAGCTGCCGCAGGCTGCGATCTTTTGATTGAATTTTTGGGTGTATATCCGTTGCTGCGGTAACGGCGGCTTAAGGGCCTCTGGGAAAGGGGCAGGCAGATCCAAAGCCAAAGCAAAGCAAAAGCAACACCCAGATCAACAGCTTCGCTGGCAAGCCAGCTCCACAGGGGAACGCGTGCACTGAGCCCGGGCCGGCCGGTCGGCCGCCTCGCTTTTGATCTTGATGCACCGCCCCCCTCGAGAGACCGAGTGGAGGTTCTGCGCAGTGGGCAGCCCGGCATGGATGCCGGGTTAGCCGCCCCCGGCCCAGAGTGTGTAAAAACGCGTCGACAAAATTGAAGTGTGCGCATCTACGTTAAATCTGAAATTTATCGGCACGTCAGCAGATGTGGATTTTGCGTAGAAGCGCGATTTCCAGTCTGGTTTTCAGTACCTGTCGCGCTGAAAAACGTTTTTACACAGCCTCGGCCATGGATGGCCGATGGCGGCGTGTCCACGGAGCAGGACCGGAGCGAGGGCACCCTGAGCCTAGGCGAAGGGCCGAACGAAAGGGGCAAAAGCCCTTTGGTTACTTTGGGGCTTTTTTTTCCAAAGTGACCCGTCGTAAGGACGGAACCCTAAGTGGCCGTTACCGCAGGAATGGATATGTACACCAGCAAGAGATTGGCCGGCTGTCAGGCCGCCATCGCGAGCAAGCTCGGCTCCCACAGTTGATCTATGTACATCCGCAAGAGACAGGCCGGCCGGAAGGCCGCCATCGCGAGCAAGCTCGCTCCTACAGTGGGTCGGAGTACATCAGCGAGAGACAGGTCGCCTGTTCAGACGACCTGCCAGCAGATCAGGCATTACCCGCCAGCTTCATACGCGCAGCCTGAGTAAAGTCGAGCATGCGCTTAAGCGGCCGAATGGCCTGGGGAATCAGCGCCGGGTCGACGAAGATCTCATTGGAACCCTCTCGCAGGCACTGCAGCATCCGCTCAAGGGTGTTCATCGCCATCCATGGGCAATGCGCACAACTGCGGCATGTCGCGCCGTTACCGGCCGTTGGCGCCTCAATGAAGAGCTTGTCCGGGCACAACTGCTGCATTTTGTAGAAAATGCCGCGATCGGTGGCCACGATAAACGTCTTGTTCGGCAGGCTTTGCGCAGCCGCTATGAGCTGACTGGTAGAACCCACCGCATCGGCCAGCTCGATGACCGCCGTCGGTGACTCAGGGTGAACCAGAATCGCCGCATCCGGATACAGCACCTTCATGTCTTCGAGCTGCTTGGACTTGAACTCTTCGTGGACGATGCAGGCGCCGTCCCAGAGCAACATGTCAGCACCGGTTTTACGCTGAATATAAGTGCCTAGGTGCTTGTCCGGGGCCCAGATGATCGTCTCGCCGTTATCCATCAGGCTTTCGACGATCTCCACTGCACAGCTGGAGGTCACCACCCAATCAGCACGGGCTTTAACGGCGGCTGACGTGTTGGCATACACCACCACCGTGCGCTCAGGGTGCTGATCGCAAAACGCCGAGAACTCGTCCACCGGGCAACCCAGATCCAGCGAGCAAGTCGCTTCCAGGGTCGGCATCAGCACACGTTTTTCCGGATTGAGGATCTTTGCGGTCTCACCCATGAACTTCACACCGGCGACCACCACCGTCTTGGCCGGATGGCTGTTGCCGAAGCGGGCCATCTCCAACGAGTCGGACACACAGCCGCCGGTTTCTTCGGCCAGGGCCTGAATGATCGGATCGCAATAGAAGTGAGCAACCAGCACGGCGTCCTGAGCTTTGAGCTCGGCAGCGATGGCGGCACGGTAATAGGCTTCCTCTTCGGCGCTTAGCGGCTTGGGCTGCTTGGCATCGAGGTGGGCTTGAACCAGAAGGCGTTCAGAAATTTGCGTCATGTTCGCAAGACCTGCAAGCGCGGTTGCGCGAAAGTCGAGTATACCACCGGCTCCGGACCGATCAGGGCCCCGCCGGGAGAGTGAGTTCATCAGGCACGGACAGCGTTGAAGCTGCGCAAGGCTACAGAATATCCAATGGATTCAAAAGATGATTCTGACCTGCGTAAAGCAGTGAAGCGCCCGGATTGGACAGAACTAAAATCCAGGGCAAAAAAAAATCTGGAAATCCGCATTTTCATGGGCCTTCCAGATTTTCAAACATCTACATCTAAAATGGTGGGTCGTGTGGGATTCGAACCTACGACCAATTGGTTAAAAGCCAACTGCTCTACCAACTGAGCTAACGACCCGCTGTGTGGTGGCGCGTATAATACTGATTTTTAACGGGAATTCAACACCTGTTTTGAAATAAATCAGAAATAAGGTGTTGGGTCGCTGATTCCGGCGGCCGCAAAGCCCTCTGCGCGCAGGCGGCAGCTGTCGCATTTGCCGCATGCGCGACCGTTATCGTCCGCCTGATAGCAGGACACCGTCAGCCCATAGTCGACGCCAAGCTTCACGCCAGCCTTGACGATTTCGGCCTTGCTCATATTCTGCAGCGGCGCCTGGATACGGAAGCCCTGCCCCTCTACCCCAGCCTTTGTCGCCAGGTTGGCCATGCGCTCGAAAGCCTCGACAAACTCCGGACGGCAGTCCGGGTAACCGGAGTAGTCCACCGCATTCACACCGATGAAGATGTCCCGCGCACCGAGCACTTCCGCCCAGCCAAGGGCGAGCGAGAGGAACACAGTATTGCGCGCCGGCACGTAGGTGACCGGAATACCTTCGCTTGGAGCTTCTGGCACATCGATTGAGCTGTCGGTCAGAGCCGAGCCGCCAATGCCATTCAGATTCAGGCCAATCACCTTGTGCTCGACGACACCAAGGTCCCGGGCAACACGAGCGGCGGCGTCCAGTTCGGCGCGATGACGCTGACCGTAATCGAAGCTCATGGTGTAGCAGCTATAACCGTCTGCGCGGGCCATGGCCACTACGGTCGCCGAGTCCAGACCGCCCGACAGCAGGATAACCGCACGCTTCTCATTAGAAAGCTGTTGATTCAGTTGCTCAGTCATTTCAGCGCCCCGGCTCGTCATTCCAAAGATATTTATGCAGCTGCAGTTGCAGGCGAACTGGCAGGTTGTCCGCCACGATCCAGTCAGCCAGATCGCGAGCGCTCAAGTCATGATGGCTCGGCGAGAACAACACTTCGCCGGCACGTCGATCCAGACCGTACTGAATCAGCTTGGACACCGCCCAGTCATAGTCTTCACGGGAGCAGATGACAAACTTGACCTGATCATTTGGCGTCAGCAGTTCGATATTTTCGTAGAGATTACGGTGAGCTTCTTTGGAGCCGGGAGTCTTCAAATCGACAACCCGACTGACTCGTGGATCGACCGCAGAAATATCCAGGGCACCGCTGGTTTCCAGCGACACCTCGTAACCGGCGTCACACAGCTGCTTGAGCAAAGGAATGGCATTGGGTTGTGCCAAGGGCTCGCCGCCCGTCACGCAAACGTAACGCGGGCGATAGCCGGCAACCTGTTCGAGGATGCCGTCCAGAGGCATGATCGAGCCACCGCTGAAGGCGTAGGCACTGTCGCAGTACTGACAGCGCAACGGGCAACCGGTCAGACGCACAAATACAGTAGGCAGCCCGGCCGTCCGCGTTTCACCCTGCAACGAGTAAAAAACTTCGGTAATTCTCAATGTGTCTTGCATAGTCGCCACGGGCGTAACAGCTAAACAGGCTGTCCGCCTCCGTCAGGCACCTCAAGGAACCCCGCAACAGCGCGAATCCCAAGAAGCGTGTTTCATAAAAAAGGGCGTGAATTCTAACGAAAAAACCCGCGATGGGCGCGGGTTTCTTCAAAACAGGGTAACTATTTCTACAAGCTTACACGCTTACATGTGTTGCAAGTCGCGCTGGGCCAGCTGAGCGGCAGAAGTGCCCGGATACTGGGAGACAACCTGCTGCAGAATGCCTTTGACCTTGTCGGTATGACCCAGGCGGCGCTCTACATCAGCGAGCTTGTATAGCGAATCCGGCACTTTGGCGTGCTTGGGATACAGCTGACTAACCTTGGCAAAAGCCTGACCGGCACCTTGCAGATCGCCCTTGGCCAGATTCACTTCACCCAACCAGTACTGAGCGTTGCCCGCGTACTGACTGTTCGGGTATTTGCGCAGGAATGCTGTGAAGGCCTGGCTGGCCTTGTCGAAATCCTTGGCTTTGATCAGGTCGAAGGCTGCGTCGTAATACAGCTTTTCCTTCGCCGGATCACCCGGTTCGCTACTTGCCGCAGGAGCCTGAGTGGCAGGCGCTGCAGCTGCACCGGCGGCATTGACATCACCACCAGCGGAAGAATTTGCAGGAGCCGCGGCAGGTGCACCGCCAGATCCAATGCGCCGATCAAGATCCTGGTATCGCTCCAGGTTTTCCTGCTTCATGCGCGCAACATCATTTTGCAGAACTTCAATCACACCTTGTTGCCGGGCGATTTGCTCCTGCATTTGTTGCAGTTGGTTGAACAGCTCACCCTGTGCCGAGACAGGGGCCGAAACCCCTCCCCCGGCATAGGCGCCGTTCGTACCGTAACCCGCAGGCGGATAACTGCTCCCGCTATTGTTATAGCCAGAGTTGTCCTCGACCACAGGAACCGCAGCCCCCGCCGCAAGCGGCAGGAGGCTGAGAGCCAAAACAGTTACAGCACGACGGCACGTTCGCATGACGAATTACTTACGCAGTTCGACGCGACGGTTTTGAGCCCAGGACTGCTCGTCGTTGCCAGTAGCAACTGGACGCTCTTCGCCGTAGGAAACCAGTTCCAGCTGAGCTGGGGAAACACCTTGCAGTACCAGGTAACGCTGAACGGCTTTCGCACGACGCTCGCCCAGTGCCATGTTGTACTCACGAGTACCACGTTCGTCGGTGTTGCCTTCCAGAACAACGCGAGCGCCGTTTGCTTTCAGGTCTTTGGCGTGAACGTCCAGAGCGCGCATGGCTTCTGGCTTCAGGTCCGAGCTATCGTATTCGAAGTAGAAGGTGGTGATTGCGCGCAGAGCAGCTTCTTCGCTCAGGGAGCCATCAACAGCGCCAGTGTTAGCGCCGTACCCAGCGTTTGGATCAACAGCGCCTTGACCGGCGTTGTCGCCGCCTTTGGACGAGCAACCTACAGCTACAGCCATGGCCAGAGCCAGCGCAGCAAACTTACCAAACTTCAGCATTTCCATCGTGAAACTCCTAATGAACCCCAATGTGTTAAGTACAACGTGTAGCGCCGCGTCAGTTCAGGTAAGGGGACCAGGAAGGTTCTCTGACTTCGCCTTGTGCGGTAGGAAGCGGGAGCCTTACGCGTCCATTAATGGACACGAGCATCAAGACTCCCCGGCCCTGCTGGCGGGTGGCGTAGATTACCATGGTGCCGTTAGGCGCGACAGTAGGCGACTCATCAAGTGTGCTGTCTGTGAGGATCTTTACGCTTCCGCGTTGCAAATCCTGGGCCGCAACCTTGAAGTTAGTGAAGCCATCCTGACGGTGAATCATCACCAGGGTCTTTTCATCCGCTGACAGTTTCGGGTTGGCGTTATAGTTACCGACAAATGTTACACGCTCAGCACCGCCGCCACTTGCGCTGGTTTTGTAGATTTGTGGCTTGCCACCACGGTCGGACGTGAAGTAGATGGTCGAACCATCTTTACCCCAGAACGGTTCGGTATTGATGCCCGGGCCACTGGTCACGCGAGAGATCTGACGCGACCCCAGATTCATTACATAAATATCCGGGTTACCATCTTTGGACAGCACGAAAGCCAGGCGTTGACCGTCCGGCGACCATGCTGGCGCGCCATTCAGGCCTTCGAAATTGGTGATTTGCTCACGACGACCAGTGTCGATGTGCTGAACGAAGATGCGCGGACGCTTCTGCTCGAACGACACATAGGCAATGCGCTTGCCATCAGGTGCGAAACGCGGCGACAGGATTGGCTCGCGCGATTGCAGCAAGGTCACAGCACGTGCGCCGTCGTAGTCGGAACGCTGCAAGGTGTAACGTGTGTTGCTCACCGAAAAACGCTCGGCAGTCACGTACAGCATGCGCGTCGAGAAAGCACCTTTGATACCGGTGAGTTTCTCGAACGACTGGTCAGCGATGTAGTGGGACATGTCGCGTAGTTGATCGACGCTGCCCGACACGCTACCAGTCAGCACTTGCTGCTCGGTGGCGACGTTGAACAGTGCGTACTGCACCTGCAGGCGACCGCCCGCAGGAACAATGCTACCGACCATGATGTACTGGGCGCCGAGGGCCTTCCAGTCGCGATAAATGACTTCGCTGGCCTGGGTCGGCAGACCGATCATGTTTTGCTTCGGAATCGGCGAGTAGTAACCCGAGTTACGCAGGTCGTTACCGATGATTTCCGCCATGTCGTCCGGCAGCACGCTGCCGCCCTGCCAACCGAATGGCACTACTGCGATCGGTGTCGCCCGGTCACTGCCGCTGGTGACCAGAATGTTTTTTTCATCCGCCGCCGCTATCCCTGCCAGGCAGCAAATAACGACAAGCATTCCTCGAAGAAGGTTTCTCACAAGGCTAGATCCTCAGGTGTGAATGTCATCTTGAATGAACGATAGGGAGCAAAATCGCTCGGCTTCATTCCCTGCATTTCTGTCAAACGACCAATGTTCTTGACCGCTGCTACAGCAGAACTGTCAAACGGACCATCGCCACTGGACCTGGCCACAGTCACCGAAGTCACCGTACCGTCCGGCAACATGCCGATTTGCAACACCACCGTCATGTTCTTGCGTGCCGAAGGAGGACGTGCCCACCCTTCTGCTGCCCGAGCACGAATCAGATCGTCGAAACTACCAGCGACTTCATCGCCCTTCTCGTCAGCCAAAGCTTGCTGGCGCTGCGGCTTGTCGGAAAGCAAATCAGCCAAGGCCTGAGCCTTTTTCTCTTCGGTTGATTTACGCGCCGCGTCAGTCGCCTTTTTCTTGGCAGCATCGGCAGCAGCTTTCTTCTTCGCATCCTCGGCGATTTTCTTCTTCGCCTCGTCCGCTTCAGCTAGCTTCTTGGCGTCCTCTGCGGCTTTCTTCTTCGCGTCTTCGACTATCTTTTTCTTGGCTTCTTCAGCGGCCTTTTTCTTGGCCTCTTCTTCAGCTAGCTTCTTGGCTTCTTCTTCGGCTTTCTTCTTGGCTATATCAGCCAATTGTTTCTCTTCAGCCTTTTTCGCTTCCGCAGTCTTTTTGGCATCGTCGGCTTTCTTGGCTTCATCAGCCTTTTTCGCCTCATCTGCCTTCTTGGCTTCGTCAGCTTTCTTCGCTTCGTCAGCCTTTTTCGCTTCCTCGGCCTTTTGAGCCGATTCTTCTTTCTTTTGTTCCGCAGCCTTTACCGCTTCCTGCTCGACCTTCTTCTGTTCCATCTGTTCGACTTCGGTCTGACGTGCGGCGGATTTCTTCGCCTCACCCGCAATCTTCTGATTGGTCTGGGTGGTCGCCTGACTTTTCGATTTCAGCTGATACAGGGTCGCCTGGACGATCGGCCTGGCCGGCGGCAATTCCGGGGTGAAGGCAAAACTGACGAACAGCATGCCAAACACCAGAATATGCAGGGCAATTGCCCATACGCTAGGCCAAAAGTAGCTTTCCGAGGCGGACGGCTCTCGCTGTTGGTGCATCAGGGCGCCTCGGTAATCAAGCCAACATTACCGACCCCGGCTTTCTGCAGCCCACCCATTGCACCCATCACGGAGCCGTAATCGACGGTTTTATCGCCGCGGATGAAGACTTGGGTACGCTTGCCACCTTCAGTACCGGCGCGAATGATCTTGGTCACGGCATCGGTCATCTGCGGCAAGGTCATCGCCTTGTCCTGCTGCTTTTGGGTGTCGACTTCGCTGCCAAGGTTCCAGTAGTAGGTCTTGTCAGCCTTGATCGATATGGTCAGGACCTGTGTGTTGTTGTCTTGCGGCAAGGCTTCGCTGGAAACCTTGGGCAAATCAACTTTCACGCCCTGATTGAGCATCGGTGCGGTCACCATGAAGATGACCAGCAGTACCAGCATCACGTCGATGTAAGGCACCACGTTCATCTCGGCAACCGGCTTGCGCTTTTTACGAGCTCGAGCGATTAAAGCCATTGGGAAATACCTGCTTATTCTTCGCTGGTGTGCACTTTGCGGTGCAGGATCGCCTGGAACTCGTCGGCGAAGGTGTAGTAACGGCTGATCAAGGTTTCGCCACGAGCGGCAAAACGGTTGTAGGCGATTACTGCGGGAATTGCTGCGAACAGGCCGATGGCGGTAGCGATCAGTGCCTCGGCGATCCCCGGGGCCACAGTGGCCAGGGTCGCTTGCTGAGCCATTGCCAGGCCGCGGAAGGAGTTCATGATGCCCCAGACGGTACCGAACAGACCGATATACGGGCTGACGGAACCGACGGTGGCGAGGAACGGCAGGCTCTGCTCAAGCTTTTCTTCTTCACGGGAAATAGCCACGCGCATGGCACGCGCCACGCCTTCCATGACTGCTTCCGGATCGACGCCTGGTTGCTGACGCAGACGGGAGAACTCCTTGAAGCCAGCACGGAAAATCTGCTCTACGCCTGAGTCCGGGTCCGGGTTGCTACCGGCCTGACGATAGAGTTTCGACAGGTCGATACCTGACCAGAAGCGCTCTTCAAAGCTCTCCAGGGCACGTCGACCGGCACGCAGCAGGGTGCTGCGCTGAAAGATCATGATCCATGAGGTGACCGATGCAGCCACCAGGATCAGCATTACCAACTGCACAACGACGCTGGCATTGCTGACCAAGCTCCACATGGAGGAATGGTCGACGACGTTAGCTTCCACGCTTTATCTCCTGCTCTGAGTGTGTACCCGCGCCGCTCACGCCGGCAAAGGCCGCACGTAGAGCTTCGGGAATGGCCCGGGGTTTCAAACTATCGGCGCGCACACAGGCCACCAAAAACTGCCCTTCACAGAGCAGCGCATTATCCGTAGCCCGCCTGACCTGCTGTTTAAAGCGCAGGCTGGCACGGTTCAATTCGATTACTTCAGCACTTACCAAAAGCTCGTCGTCCAGTCGCGCCGGCGCGTGGTAACGCGCTTCGCTGGAATGCACAACGAACAGCAGGTCCTCGCCTGCAAGCTGCGATTGGGCAAAGCCCAGCTCGCGTAGCCGCTCGGTTCGAGCCCGCTCCATAAACTTAAGGTAATTAACGTAATACACGATGCCGCCGGCATCGGTGTCCTCGTAATAAACGCGACAACGATGTGCGAACGACTCAAGCCCGTTTTGCGCGCGCATACTCTAGTGCTTACTCCTCAGGTTGCCAATCCGGCCAGGCAACTGTTTTTCATTCTCGAACGCATTTCTTGCGAAAGAACGGCAATGCCAGCCCCTAGGACAGCACAAACCCTGAATAAATCAGTGCGCAGAGGCTATTTAATCGTCCACGGTATCGAGAAACTCGTCTACCACGGGCATCTCCCCCAATCGTGACGGAATGTTAAGTCCGAAATGCAGATACGCATGCCGGGTGACCACCCGACCTCGCGGTGTGCGCATGATATAACCTTGCTGGATCAGGTAAGGCTCGAGCACATCCTCAATGGTATGCCGCTCCTCACTGATCGCCGCCGCCAGACTGTCTACCCCCACCGGCCCACCGTCGAACTTCTCGATCATGGTCAGCAGTAGACGTCGGTCCTGGTGGTCGAAGCCACGTTCGTCGATATCCAGAAGATTCAGCGCCCGATCCGCAATCGGTTTGGTGATATGGCCATTGGCCCGAACTTCGGCAAAGTCCCGGACACGGCGCAGCAGTCGGTTGGCAATCCGTGGGGTACCACGGGCACGACGAGCAATTTCAAAGGCGCCATCAGGATCGAGCGGCAAGCCGAGAATACCCGCCGAACGACTGACAATGGTCGCCAAATCCGCCGTACTGTAAAACTCCAGGCGCTGGACGATTCCGAAACGATCGCGCAGCGGATTGGTCAGCATCCCGGCACGAGTGGTCGCGCCCACCAAGGTAAACGGTGGCAGGTCGAGCTTGATCGAGCGTGCGGCCGGGCCCTCGCCGATCATGATGTCGAGCTGGAAATCCTCCATCGCCGGGTACAGCACTTCTTCGACAATCGGTGATAAGCGGTGGATTTCATCGATGAACAGCACATCGTGCGGCTCAAGATTGGTCAGCAAGGCTGCTAAATCACCCGGACGCTCCAGCACCGGCCCCGAGGTGCTTTTGATCGACACGCCCATTTCCTGAGCAATGATGTTAGCCAGGGTGGTCTTACCCAGCCCCGGAGGACCGAAGATCAACGTGTGGTCCAGCGACTCGTTACGTCCACGGGCGGCCTGGATGAACAGCTCCATCTGCTCGCGCACGGTCGGCTGGCCAATGTACTCGGCCAGACTGAGCGGGCGAATCGCGCGGTCCTGAATTTCCTCGCGGTCACGGCTACCCGTGGCGGCGATCAGACGATCAGCTTCAATCACTTAAATCATTCCCTTCAGGGCACGGCGAATCATGTCTTCACTGCTCAAACCTTTATCCTTGATGGCGGAAACCGCTTTACTGGCTTCCTGCGGCTTGTAGCCCAGAGAGATCAATGCGCTGACTGCATCACTCTCGGAACTGGCCACTAGGGACGCTGGCGCATCAGGCTGATTCGGCACCAGAGCAAACATGCTCGGCACGGTTTCCCAGGCCTTGAAACGATCCTTGAGCTCCACCAGCAGTCGTTCTGCGGTCTTCTTGCCGACACCGGGCACCTTGGTCAGTGCCGACGTGTCTTGCGCCGAGACACAACGCACCAGCTCATCGACTTCCAGACTGGACATCAAAGCCAGCGCCAGTTTCGGCCCGACGCCGTTGAGGCGGATCAGCTCACGAAAAAAATCCCGCTCGCGCTTGCCAATGAAGCCATAGAGTAACTGGGCATCCTCGCGCACGACCAAATGGGTGTGCAAGGTGATCGGCTCACCGACCGACGGCAGTCTATAAAGGGTAGTCATAGGCACTTCCAGCTCATAACCCAGACCATTTACATCAAGAATCAGATGCGGCGGCTGTTTTTCAGCCAAGGTGCCGCGCAAGCGTCCAATCACGTTTCAGATCCTTAAGCGTTGGCCAGATCAATGGCTGACGAGTAACAGAGTGAGCGCGGCCGCCGACAAGACAGGCGCCAAACGCTCCACTCATAAAATGACTGCGCTGATGCTATCAGAGACGCAGGCGACCGCCACGACTGCGTGCCGTACCCAAGCCATGGGGCAGCAAGCTGGAACGGGTATGCGCATGGCAGATGGCAATCGCCAGGGCGTCCGAGGCATCGATCTGCGGCTTGGTTGTCAGCTTCAACAAGTGCATCACCATCATCTGCACCTGCTCTTTATTCGCCGCGCCTGTGCCGACAACCGCCTGCTTGACCTGGGTCGCCGTGTACTCGGCGATTTCCAGACTTTCTTCGGCTCCGGCGACAATCGCCGCGCCACGGGCCTGCCCCAGTTTCAAGGCCGAGTCAGCGTTGCGCGCCATAAAGACCTTTTCGATGCCCATGGTCACTGGCCCGTAGGTCTGGATGACTTCACGCACACCGCGATAGACGATTTGCAGTCGCTCATGCAGCTCGCCGCTGCCGGTGCGAATACAGCCCGACGCGACATACACGCAGCCACGACCGGTATCGCGTACCACGCCATAACCGGTAATGCGTGAACCGGGATCGATACCAAGAATAAGAGTCATAACGCCTGCGGGTTGAGAGAAGTGTATCGGACACACATGACTGTAGACCGACACAAAACCCTGTAGGAGCAGCCGGTCGACGCCCCTACAAAGAGCCGGGAAGGATCAGCCAAGCTGTTCTGCCACCGACTCCGGGATATCCGCGTTGGAGTAGACGTTCTGCACGTCATCCAGGTCTTCCAGCATATCGATCAGCTTGAGCACCTTCTCGGCGCCTTCCAGATCCAGTTCGGCGCTGGTTGTTGGCAACATGACGATTTCAGCGTCCACAGCCTTGAAACCCGCTGCTTCCAGCGCGTTGCGCACGGCATAAAAGCCGGCGAACGAGGTGAAGACATCGATGGAGCCGTCTTCGTTGGTCACCACGTCATCGGCGTCCGCTTCCATGGCCGCTTCAATGAGCGAGTCTTCGTCGACGCCTGGCGCGAAGGAAATCTGCCCTTTGCGCTCGAACAGGTAAGCCACCGAGCCGTCAGTCCCCAGGTTGCCGCCGCATTTGCTGAACGCATGGCGCACAGCAGCTGCAGTACGGTTACGGTTGTCGGTCATGCACTCGACCATGACCGCCACGCCGCCCGGGCCGTAGCCTTCGTAGGTCAGCTCGACCATGTCGTCGGTGTCGGCCGCACCGGCACCACGGGCAACCGCGCGATCGATGATGTCGCGACTCATGTTCGCACCAAGCGCCTTGTCCAGCGCCAGGCGCAGACGCGGGTTGGAACCCGGATCGGCACCACCCTGACGGGCAGCAACGGTCAGCTCACGGATCCACTTGGTGAAAATCTTGCCCTTCTTGGCATCCTGACGTTCTTTGCGGTGCTTGATGTTCGCCCACTTGGAATGACCTGCCATAACTCGCTCCGAATTCTCTTTGAAACATTGCCCGCCACGCCATGACGCGCCAGCCAGCAAATAAAAATCTCGACCCCCTCTCAATCTATAAAGAAAGGAAAGGGCGCATCCGAAGATGCGCCCTCCAGGTCAGCCTTACTCAGCCTTTGGCTGTTCGCGCAGACGGATGTGCAGTTCGCGCAATGCCTTGGCATCCACGTGGCCCGGAGCCTGAGTCATGACGCAGGCAGCGCTCTGGGTTTTCGGGAACGCGATCACTTCACGGATCGACTGGGCGCCGGTCATCAGCATCACCAGACGGTCCAGACCGAAGGCCAGACCACCGTGGGGTGGCGCACCGTATTTCAGGGCGTCGAGCAGGAAGCCGAACTTCTCTTCCTGTTCCGCTTCGCTGATACCCAGCAGACGGAATACCGATTGCTGCATTTCCTTGCGGTGGATACGGATCGAACCGCCACCCAGCTCAGTGCCATTCAGAACCATGTCGTAGGCACGGGACAAGGCTGTAGCCGGGTTGGCTTCCAGTTCTTGCGGCGAGCACTTCGGCGCGGTGAACGGGTGGTGCAGCGCAGTGAAGCTGCCGTCGTCGTTCTCTTCGAACATCGGGAAGTCGACGACCCACATCGGAGCCCATTCGCAGGTGTGCAGGCTGAAGTCGTTACCGACTTTAATCCGCAGCGCGCCCAGGGCTTCGCTGACGATCTTGGCTTTGTCGGCACCGAAGAAGACGATGTCGCCATCGACCGCGCCAACGCGATCGAGGATCACGTTGAGGTTGGCTTCAGGGATGTTCTTGACGATTGGCGACTGCAGGCCTTCGACGCCTTTGGCGCGCTCGTTGACCTTGATGTACGCCAGGCCCTTGGCACCGTAGATGCCGACGAACTTGGTGTAGTCGTCGATCTTGCTGCGCGGCATGCTCGCCCCGCCTGGTACGCGCAAGGCAGCAACACGACATTTCGGATCGTTGGCCGGACCGCTGAAGACTTTGAAATCGACATCTTTGAGCTGATCGGCAACGTCTACCAGTTCCAGCGGGATACGCAGGTCCGGTTTATCGGAACCGTAACGACGCATGGCCTCGTCCCAGGTCATGTGCGGGAATTCGCCGAATTCCAGATCCAGCACTTCCTTGAACAGGTTGCGGATCATGCCTTCGGTGATACCCATGATCTCGGACTCATCGAGGAAACTGGTCTCGATGTCGATCTGGGTGAATTCCGGTTGACGGTCTGCACGCAGATCTTCGTCGCGGAAGCACTTGGCGATCTGGTAGTAGCGATCGAAACCGGCAACCATCAGCAGTTGCTTGAACAGCTGCGGCGATTGCGGCAAGGCGAAGAACGAACCGGCGTGAGTACGGCTCGGCACCAGATAGTCACGCGCACCTTCAGGAGTAGCACGGGTCAGGATCGGTGTTTCGACGTCGAGGAAGCCGTTTTCGTCCATGTAACGACGGATGCTGGTGGTCATGCGCGAACGCAGACGCAGCTTCTCGAGCATTTCCGGACGACGCAGGTCGATGAAGCGATAACGCAAGCGAGTTTCTTCGCCAACGTCGGAGAATTCGTTGAGCGGGAACGGCGGGGTTTCCGCTTCGTTCAGTACTTCCAGCTCATAGCCCAACACTTCGATAGCACCCGAAGCCATGTTGGCATTGCCAGCACCGGCCGGACGCAGACGAACTTTACCGGTGATCTTGACCACGTACTCGCTGCGCACACGGTCGGCGGCAGCAAAGGTATCGGCGCGATCCGGATCGAACACCACCTGGGCCAGACCTTCACGATCACGGATATCGAGGAAAATCACCCCCCCGTGGTCACGACGACGGTGGACCCATCCGCAAAGGGTAATTTCCTGACCTTCCAGGCTTTCGTTCAGTTGGCCGCAATAATGGCTGCGCATCATGATGGTGGTTTCACTTCTCGTAATTCGGAATTCGATTGGAGGTCTTGCGCACCGCCGCCCTTAAGCAAGGCGCCTGATAATGCAAGAGCTCGCGTGGTCGCTCAACGTTAGTCAGCTTTGTCGCCGCCGGCCAGATTCTTCTTCGAACCTGTTTTGAAGTCAGTCTCATACCAACCGCTACCGCTGAGGCGGAACCCGGGCATGGACAGCATTTTTTTCAGTTCTGGCGCCTGGCAGGCAGGGCAGTCGACCAACGGCTCAGCGCTGATCTTTTGAATGGCTTCCAGTTGATGACCGCAGGAAGCACATTGATAGTCGTACATGGGCATGGGATCGTCTCGGCAATCAATTCTACAGTCCGAGCCCGCACGAAAGCCCGGGCTACGCAGCAAAGGGCGGGATTATATCCATTAAATCGAGCCTGTGCAGCCGTATGACTGCATAGGTTGGCGTTAACCGTTATAGAGCTGCTAATGGCACCCGCGGCTCAAGCTACGCTACCGCCACGCCAGACCGCTTGAGGTCATTTGATACACATTCACCTCCTTCACCCTACCCAGGCACCCAGCTCGCCCGGTAGTTTAGCCCCGGCAGCGAGACATGCTCCCTCCTTCAAGCTGTGCACGACACAAACGACCCTGACCAGCCCGCTGAAGTTTTTCACTCCGCCATGACGTAAATGCACCTCTCTATCGACATAGGAAAGCAACGCACTGACCGAGCAACAATTGACCTTGGCGATCTCGCTCAGAATGTCCCAGTAGACTTGCTCCAGCCGCAAACAGGTAGCGAAGCCATTCAGCCGGACCGACCTGGAAAGGGGTTGCGCCAACCCCATATCGAACTCCCTGACGAACGGATCAATTTTTACATATTTAAACTGAGCCACTTCCCTCACGCCTCGACCTATTCCTCGAGCCATATTATCGACACTCCTTTGCCATGTGCTGCTTCAGAAAACCAGAAACAATCTGTTTCCTTATAAAAGCTTAACCCGATAGTTATATCCAGCTGACTTTATGACCATACCTGTAGGACAAGCCAACAGCAGCAGGGCGACTTGTATCGCCGTCCTACATTCAAAGGCCACACATGACTTTATTAAAGAGTCGAAACCGGCCAATTGAAAACAGTCAAAGTCAATCAGATTACCCCCGAAGCTAATAGTGAGAAAAGTCGAATACAAACAAACGAAATACCGAGCGAACATGAGTCGTCGCAGAAAAATTTACCAAGAGAAAATCAAGACAGATCGCCCTTCAAGCGAAAGGCACGAATGACGTACTCAAGCCGTCATTCGTGCCCTGGCATTAGCTATTGTCCAGCAACGAACGCAGCATCCACGCGGTCTTTTCATGAACCTGCATACGCTGAGTCAGCAGATCCGCTGTCGACTCATCGCTCACTTTATCAAGCAATGGGAAGAGACCGCGTGCCGTTCGTGTTACCGCCTCCTGACCCTGGACAAGTTGTTTGATCATCTCTTCGGCACTGGGCACTAGGCACTCCCTCTTCTTCCTTAATAGAAGAAAGACGCGCGCAAACCGAATGAGCACCCGGCGCAGGAAAACCAAGAACGCGAATTCGCTCGGCAATCAAATCAACAGCCAACGCCAACTCATTGTACTGTTCTTCGAACATCAAGTGCAGCGTGCGAAACATAGGACCCGTGACATTCCAGTGGAAGTTATGGGTTTTCAGATACAGCACATACGTATCCGACAGCAGACGCGAAAGTCCGTCCACGATCAACTTGCGATCTTCTTCGCTGATACCGATATCAATTGCCCTATGTATCCCCTTGAATAGGCTGGCGCTCGCCCAGCAGGTACAGGACCACTCTAGCAAGCGTATCGGCACCCTGCCGCCCTCGCCCCTTCCTGCGCTGCGACAAATCCGCTCCGTAAGCGCCAGAACCCGCGAATACCAAGGCCATCACCGATTTGTGTCGAACTCAAAAACCTGCGAGCGACCTAAAGAACTCACACAGCTGTCTAGAACAAGCGTCTACAAGACAAACGAGGGCAACATCTTCCTGCCCGGCAATCAATCAGCACCTACCACAGCTGCGCCTGATTTGAGAAGGCACCGGCTTTGCTGTTAAATAGAGGGTGTGTCGCTGCGGTCCATTTCTCTAACCGCTGCGCATAGGCTGATGCCGCGCACGTGTCCAGCGCCTCATATTGTTCAGAAGCGAACCGTTCGCAATCAGCTCTTCCTTGTGATCCGTCTTAACGTGAGTTAATCAAAATGTTGAAAATCGTCCATCTGCTAACGGGCGCTGCAGCCCTGCTGCTGTCCTTTATCCCTAGCCTGCGATCCGAAGCCGTACCTTACCTGCAACAACCCGATGCACTTTATCTGGCATTTTTTGGCCTGCTCAACCTGACCCTCGCTCCGGTTATTCCTTACTGGAACAAAGGCCCGCGTCACCAACTGCAAAACCTGGTCAGCGCCCTGCTGGTGCTTGCTGTCGTCCTGCAAATTCTCACACTGCTTGCACCTCTTCCTTTAATTGGTGGTCAACCGGCCATTCTGGTCAGCCTCCTGACTGCACTGATTGCCGTTCTTCTGCACCTGGGCATCAGCTTCTACACCTCTTCGCCAGCATCAGCCTCAGCACCATCACAAAGCTACGACATGACCAACCGCGATACCGGTACCGTCAAGTGGTTCAACACCTCCAAAGGCTTCGGTTTTATTTCCCGCGACTCCGGTGATGATATTTTCGTGCACTTTCGCGCTATCCGGGGTGAAGGACACCGCGTCCTGGTCGAAGGCCAACGCGTGGAATTCTCCGTCATGAACCGTGACAAAGGCCTGCAAGCTGAAGATGTGATCGCTGCCTTGCCGCGTCGCTGATTTCAGCCCCCTACCCCTGCAAAAAAAGAAAACCGCGATGCAGCCATGCTGCATCGCGGTTTTTTATTGCCTGCCTGTTGAAGCATTCCAACGCACTCAGTAATGCGGTGGCGGAGCGTCTTCCTCGAAAGACTCGAACTGCCCGGCCATTTCTTCCTGCCGCTTGAGCAACGCTGCCATCTGCAACTGCAAACGCTCGACCACCCGCTGCTGCGTTGCGAGCACATCGCTCAACTGCTGAATCGTGTCATCCTGAAAAGCCTGACGACTTTCCAACTCGGTAATTCGCGCCTCAGCGTTCATTTTTCAGACCTCCAGAAACTGAAAATCATCCGTTAACACCCCTCGCAACCGCTCGCGAACAGCTACGACCTGTTCTGCACTATAAGGTTTTGCAGGATGCTTGCCCCAGACCGGTGCCGGCCATGCTGCATCTTCACGCTTACGCGCGATAACATGCATGTGCAGTTGGCTGACCACGTTACCCAGGGTCGCCACATTCAACTTGTCCGCGTCGAACGAGTCCTTGAGCATTTCCGCCAGCTCTGTGGTTTCTTTCCATAGCTGTTGTTGATCAGCGGCATCTAACTGAAACAACTCACTGACATCCTCGCGTCGCGGTACCAGGATGAACCAGGGGTAATTCGAATCATTGGACAACAGCAACCGGCACAAGGGGAAATCCCCGATCGGTAGTGTGTCCTGTTGAAGTCGTGGATCTAAAGCGAACACCGTGCGCACTCCCGCTCAGCTCATCAGATTTCAGCTTGGCACACAGCTCGACCGGCTGCTCGCCAAGCGACAGAACAGCAGCATACCTGCGAATGGCAGTCCCTTCACGATGAACAGCGGCCCTCCTCTGTGGCTTGCGAGTAACGATTCAACAAACAGGACGCTCTCCAACGAGCCCATGGACGCTCCAACATGGGACATTTCTCGCTCAAACGCACAATCAGGTCGCACCCCAGGAAATGCCCCGCAGGCTCAGGGCTGCCACTTTGCACTGGTCAACCGCCCTGTATGAATCTCGCACACCTCTGAAAAAGTTTTGCACCAAAACCGCACAGTTCGTCTACGCTGGATGCTTTAACTATCCGCCATCTACTCAACGCCGAGTGTGAACCGGTAACGCTTTTGATTGTCAGGTTGATTTTTTCGAGAGGTAACATCAGGAAAACTGTGGCGTCAAGCCCAGCAAAAACAACCTTAAAACCCCGGCTTTATGAGGTTTTGATAGCTCCCCTCAGGGCATCAGAAAAAATTAGTGACAAAAAAGGCGTTTGTGCACGCTTGTTGCATTCACACCTGCATCGTCGAAAAGATACCCACTGGAAGTGGATACCTTGAGACCCATAATAATAGTGGCAAGGTCGCCCATGGAGGTTTCACTGGCTTGGACGTAGAACATTTTACCTATGCTCAACCCTTTGAAAACTGCACTAACGTTGTCAGCCCGGATACAGTAGGGTTGCGAATTTGCGACATCGACCGAGCTTTTTGCGACACGGTCGTAAAGAAGCCGAAAGGATGGATACGTAAGTATCGCCAACATTGTCAGCGTGATATAAGTTTGCGCCGACACAAAAAGAAAGAGCCGCTCGGATAATAAAACAGGCGGACGGCAGTACTCTTCTAAAAACCAAAGGAGCAAATCACGATGCGCGTGATGAAGTGGAGCATGATCGCACTGGCAGTAACTGCAGCCAGCACTCAACTGGCTATGGCCGCACCTTTCGTAGGCAACCAGGCCGACGCTAAAGGCTTCGTTGAAGACAGCAAGCTCGATCTGCTGCTTCGCAACTACTACTTCAACCGTGACAAGAAAGACGGTGCGGTTGACGACAAGGACTGGACCCAAGGCATCCATGGCGTCTTCAGCTCCGGTTACACACAAGGCACTGTCGGCTTCGGCGTTGACGCTTTTGGTTACTTTGGCTTCAAGCTGGACGCGGAAGACAAGTTCTCCGGTTCTGGCAACCTGACCCGCGACGCCCAAGGTCGTAACCATGACGATTTCGGCAAGGCTGGCGCAGCTGTCAAAGTTCGCGTTTCCAAAACCGAGCTGAAATTCGGTGACATGCAGCCTAGCACCGCCCCGGTATTCGCTGTCGGCGGTTCCCGTCTGCTGCCTCAAACCGCAAGCGGTATCCAACTGCAGAGCAGCGAGCTGACAGGTCTTGATGTCGAAGCCGGTCACTTCTACTCGTCTACCAGCCAGGACCAGACCAACCGCGACGGCGAACTGTTCGCTACCTACGCAGGTGTTACTGCCAAGACTATAGACTACGCTGGCGGCAAGTATGCGATCAGCGACAACCTCAGCGCTTCGCTCTACGGCGCCAAGCTGGAAGACGTCTGGAACCAGTACTACGCCAACCTGAACTACACCATTCCGCTGGCGGATACACAGTCCCTGAACCTGGACGGTAACATCTACCGCACCACCGATGAAGGTCAAGCCAAAGCAGGCGATATCGCTAACACTGCCTACTCGCTGGCAGCCGCGTACTCGTTCCTCAAGGCTCACACCTTTACTGTTGGCTTCCAGAAGGTCAATGGCAACACTCCGTTCGACTACATCGGCGTGGGTGACAACAACCGCGGCGGCGACTCGATCTTCCTCGCCAACTCTATCCAGTACTCTGACTTCAACGGTCCTGGCGAGAAATCCTGGCAGGCACGTTACGACCTGAAAATGGCTGAATACGGTGTACCAGGCCTGAGCTTCATGGCTCGTTACGTTAAAGGTTGGGGCATCGACGGTACCAACACTCCGGCTAACAGCACCTACGCCGGTCTTTATGGTGAAGATGGCAAACACCACGAAACCAACGTGGAAGCCAAGTACGTTGTCCAGGCTGGCCCGGCAAAAGATCTGTCCTTCCGTATCCGTCAAGCATGGCACCGCGCCAACACCGACGAAGGCGAAGGCGATATCAACGAGTTCCGTCTGATCGTTGACTACCCTATCTCGATCTTGTAATTGCGGTTAGTTCGTTTGCAGTAACAAAAAAGGCCCATCTTCGGATGGGCCTTTTTGTTATTCAGTGTCAGACATGTACCGGCCCACAATCAAATCAGGAGCGGACAGTCACTACAGCACTGTTTCTAACCACCCGGTCCCTGATGGTCAGAACAACACAGAACATGCCTGACCGAGTGGTCAGACATTAGTTGAAAGAACGATCATTACACAGCGGCTTCCTGAACCACCCGAATCACTCGCTGCGGGAACGGAATATCAATACCTGCCGCCTTCAGCCGATCACGGGACAGTTCGTTGAAGTGGAACAGTACATCCCAATAGTCCGCGGTTTTCACCCAAACCCGCAGGGAGAGAGTGATTGAGCTGTCGCCTAGCGTCGATACAACAGCCACTGGAGCCGGATCGCTCAACACTCGCGAATCTTTGGCCAGCTCCAGCAGAACCTCACGAGCCTTCTGCAAATCGGCTTCGTAATCAACACCCACGTCAAACACCACCTTGCGGGTCGCCTGACGGTTGTGGTTGGTAATGATGCCGTTCGACAGATTGCCGTTAGGTACGATGATGGTCTTGTTATCACCCGTACGCAAAACGGTATGGAAGATCTGAATGCTGTCGACCGTGCCGCTAATGCCCTGCGCTTCGATCAAGTCGCCAATACGGAATGGACGGAACAGCAGAATCAGCACGCCACCCGCGAAGTTCGCCAAGCTGCCTTGCAACGCCAAACCAATTGCCAGGCCGGCCGCACCGATCGCAGCAACGAACGAGGTGGTTTCGACGCCGATCATCGAGGCCACGCTGACAATCAGCAACACCTTGAGAATGATGTTCGCCAGGCTGCCGATAAACCCCTGCAAGGCCTGATCGGCATTGCGCATGGCCAGCAGTTTGCTAACTTTATGGGTCAGTTTGTTGATCAGCCACCAACCAATGCCCAAGGTGATGACCGCCAGCAGCACCCGGCTGCCGTATTCCATGATCATCGGAATCCAGGCCTGGGACGCCTTGACCAGGTTGTCCACTTCAGCATTCAAATCCATCTCTCTCTCCTTATTACCGGGTGCCCGGCTCGCAATACCGACTGGCAGAACGATTGAAACTAGTTGAGCTCAATCGTTTCTGCCATTCCACGGGCCTCGGACGCCGATAACGCCAAGAGGTTCCCGGAACCTGATTAGTCGCGGAAGTTGTTGAATTGCAGTGGCAGGCCGAATTCCTTGGCACGCAGTGCGGCAATAGCTTCCTGCAAGTCGTCACGCTTTTTGCCGGTGATACGCACCTGCTCACCCTGAATGGCCGCCTGAACCTTGAGCTTGGCGTCCTTGACATGGGCAACGATCTTTTTCGCCATTTCTTTATCGATCCCTTCCTTGAGGGTCGCTTCCTGCTTCATCAACTTACCGGAAGCGTAAGCATCCTTGAGCTCAAGGCACTGCACATCGATTTTGCGCTTGACCAGCGCGAGCTTGAGGATCTCGATCATCGCTTCCAGCTGAAAGTCGGCTTCAGCGGTCAGGTTGACGGTCAGATCCTTTTCCTTGAACTCAAAGCTGCCTTTGCCTTTCAAGTCATAACGACGGTCGAGTTCCTTGACGGCGTTCTCGACCGCGTTGGTGAGTTCGTGTTTGTCCAGTTCGGATACCACGTCGAACGACGGCATGTAATTTCTCCAATGTTAAAGGGCGCCGCTCAATAGAGATGGAGCACGCCACGCTTGCGGTTAAAATGCGGGCTCATTATAACGGGTCTTTCCTCTCCTTCACTGCGAGCCTCACATGCGTCTGCCAAACAGAGCAAAAAGCTGATGTCTACCACCTGGCACGTTCTCGGTGCAGGCAGCCTCGGTACCTTGTGGGCGACACGCCTGGCCCGGGCCGACTTGCCAGTCAGGCTGATCCTGCGTGATCAAGAGCGCTTGCAGGCGTACCAGGCAGCAGGCGGGCTCACATTGGTGGAGCAAGGCAAAGGCCGGCTCTATGAAATTCCCGGCGAAACCGTCGACAGTGGCGAACCCATCGCCCGATTGCTCGTAGCCTGCAAAGCCTACGACGCCGAGAAGGCCGTCGCCCAACTGGCGTCACGCCTGACGCCCAACACCGAATTGATTCTTTTGCAAAACGGTCTGGGTAGCCAGGACTCGGTCGCGGCGCGGGTTCCGCTGGCACGCTGCATATTTGCCTCGAGCACCGAAGGTGCGTTTCGCGATGGCGATTGGCGCGTGGTATTTGCCGGTCACGGTTATACCTGGCTCGGTGATGCAGGCCACCCTACCCCACCGATTTGGCTGGATGACCTGAGCGCCAGCGGCATCCCTCACGAGTGGAGCACCGACATCCTCACGCGACTGTGGCGCAAACTGGCGCTCAACTGCGCGATCAATCCACTGACCGTGTTGCACGACTGCCGTAACGGCGGCTTGCAGCAGCATCACTGCGAGGTCGCCACGCTCTGCGCTGAACTGACAGAATTGCTGGAGCGTTGTGGCCAGCCCGCAGCGG
Organism: Pseudomonas sp. H11T01; assembly: GCF_048515765.1. Taxonomy (NCBI): domain Bacteria; kingdom Pseudomonadati; phylum Pseudomonadota; class Gammaproteobacteria; order Pseudomonadales; family Pseudomonadaceae; genus Pseudomonas; species Pseudomonas sp. H11T01. Next base: position 81,909 of record NZ_JBLYED010000017.1, read on the forward strand.
CACAAGACCTGCAACACGAAGTCGAGCGGGTCATTCAGGCGACCGCGGCCAATTACTCGTCGATGTATCAGGACGTCGCCAATGGCCGCAGGACCGAGATCAGCTATCTGCTGGGACATGCCTGCAATGTTGCAGATCGACATCAATTGACCCTGCCTCACCTCAATCAATTGCAACAGCGACTGATCGGGCACCTGCGCACGCGTGGATTGCCCAGCGACTGAGCAGCGGCTACGCTGCCCACTTGTTCCTCTTCAGCGACGACCCCCGATGCAATTGCGCCAGCGCCTTGAAAACCTGCCGGTCGGCCAGAAACTGCTTGCGGCCCTGCTGGTTCTGCTGATCACCGTGCTACTGGTCGCCAACCTGACTTTTATCAGCGCCGCCTACTGGATCTCTCAGGAAAGCATGGCGCCACAGGCCCTGCAGACTATCGGCCGACTGGTTTCCAACCCGAGCCTGGCCGCCCAGGCGCTGGAGTCGCCACAAAGCGCCGAAAACCTGCTCAATGAACTCAACAGCTATTCGCCATTACGCGCAGCGGCGGTGTATGACGGCAAAGGCGTGCGTCTGGCGCAATTGCAACACGGCGAGCGCCTCAACCTGCCAGAGCGCTATCGGCATATCGAAGCCTGGCAACTGACCGAGTTTCGCAGCAATCAGTTGATCCCCTTGCCTCGACTCGGTCAGGCTCCGGGACATTTACTGCTGGTGGCCAGCAGCGAACTGCCGATGGCGTTCTACACCGGTACCCTGACCGCCAGCCTGGGGATTCTGATCTTCAGTGTGCTGCTCTGGCTGATCATCGCCCGGCAGATCAAACGCCTGATCACCCAGCCGATTCACCAACTCGAGGAACTGTCCCGGCAAGTGACCCGCGAGGAAAACTACGCCCTGCGCGCCTCTCGCGGTAACCACGACGAAATCGGCAGCCTCGCCGAAGCCTTCAATACCATGCTCTCGCGGATCGAAGCCCGTGAGCAGCAGCTCAAACGCGCACGAGACGATTCCCAAGCGGCTTATGATCAGGCCCAGGGCCTTGCCGAAGAAACCCGTCATACCAATCGCAAGCTGGAACTGGAAGTCCAGGTACGAAGCAAGATCGAGAGGAAGCTCACCGGTTTTCAGAACTACCTCAACAGCATTATCGACTCAATGCCCTCGGCGCTGATCGCACTGGATGAACAGCTCTACGTAACCCAGTGGAATCAGGAAGCCAGTGCCCTTTCCGGAACCCGTCTGGACGAGGCCCTGAATCAGCCGATCTTCCTTGCCTTCGAACCGCTAAAGCCGTTCCTGCCACAACTCAAGGCCACCGTGGAGCAGCACACGGTGGCCAAGATCGAGCGCGTCACCTGGGTCAAGGACGATGAAGCCAGGTACTACGCCCTGACTTTCTATCCACTGATGGGTGGTGCCGGACGCGGCGTGGTGATCCGTATCGATGACATCACCCAGCGTCTGTCTCTCGAGGAAATGATGGTGCAATCGGAGAAGATGCTCTCGGTCGGTGGCCTCGCCGCCGGCATGGCCCACGAAATCAACAACCCGCTGGGGGCGATCCTGCACAACGTTCAGAATATCCGTCGTCGCCTGTCACCAGATTTGCCGAAAAACCTCGAACAAGCCGAGCAGGTCGGCATCCCGCTGGAAACCGTCAACCTTTACCTGCAAAGCCGTGAGGTGCCGAAGTTACTCGACGGCATCCAACAGGCCGGGGCGCGTGCGGCGAAAATCGTGACTCACATGCTCAGCTTCAGCCGCCGCAGCAATCGACAAATGGCTCCCTGCGATCTGCCAGCGCTGATCGACCAGGCCGTAGAAATTGCCAGCAACGACTTCGATCTGGCCATCGGCTTCGACTTCAAAGGCCAGGCCATCGTTCGCCAGTTCGACCCGCAGCTGGGCCCGGTTCCAGGCACCGCCAACGAGCTGGAACAAGTACTGCTCAACCTGCTGAAAAACGCCGCCCAAGCCATTCACCAGCGTGAAGACGACAGGGAACCGGGACGGATTATTCTGCGCACCCGTCTGAATCCACCCTGGGCGGAAATACAGGTCGAAGACAATGGCATCGGCATGAGCGAAAACGTGCGCAAGCGTACCTTCGAACCGTTTTTCACCACCAAGGAAATCGGCCAGGGCACCGGGCTTGGATTGTCAGTTTCCTATTTCATCATCACCAACAACCACAAGGGTCAGATGGAAGTGCAATCGACCCTGGGCCAAGGCACCTGTTTCACCTTGCGCCTGCCATTGGCGGGCAGCCAGCTCGCCTCTCATGAATTCAGTCAGCTGGAGAGGTAAGCATGGGCTTTCGCTTGTCGAAGATTTACACACGCACCGGTGACAAAGGTGAAACGGGCCTGGGCGACGGACGCCGGGTGCCCAAGGATCATCCGCGAATCGAGGCTATTGGCGAAGTCGACACCTTGAACAGTCAGCTGGGGTTATTGCTGACCGGACTGGCCGAACAGAGCCGCGATTGTCCTGGGTTGGCCGAGGTGATCGACGTATTGACGCCCTGTCAGCATCGGTTGTTCGACCTGGGTGGCGAGTTGGCGATGCCGGTGTACCAAGCGCTCAACTCAGCTGAAGTCGAGCGTCTGGAGACGGCTATCGATCGGTGGAATGAAGAGTTGGGGCCACTCAAGAATTTCATCCTGCCCGGCGGCTCGGCACTGATCGCCCAGGCTCATGTGTGCCGCAGCCTGGCCCGCAGTGCCGAACGACGTTGCCAACATTTGAATGCCGTCGAACCGCTGACCGGGGTGGGTCTGGCGTACATCAATCGGCTGTCGGACTTGCTGTTTGTTGCCGCGCGTTTGATTGCCAAGCGTCAGGGTATAGCGGAGATTCTTTGGGAGGCGGCGGCGAAGCCTTTACCAAACTGATCAGATGATCGTTCCCATGCGCAGCAAAGGAATGCCTCACTGGACGCTCCGCGTCCGCTCTTGAATATGACGCAGAGCGTCATGGGCTGCATTCCCACGCAGAGCGTGGGAACGATCTGTGGCTACACCACAGAATCAAGCCTCAGGCCAAAACGCCCGAATCCCCGCCACACCCTGCGCACCGGTTTCCCATGCACGCTGGCGTTCGGCCGGGCCGACACCACCCAGCAGAAACACTGGTCTGTTGAAGCCCCTGATCAACTGTGCCGCCATATCCCAACCCAACGGCTGTCCATCCGGGTGGGTTTGCGTGGGCTGAACGGGCGACAGCGTGACGAAATCCACGCCCATCTGCTCAGCCAAGGTCAGCTCCTCGGCATTATGGCAAGAAGCCGCCAGCCAACGAGACGCGGGTAACGGCCGACCGGCGCTAGCGTATTTGCGCAATTGCGCGGCAGTCACGTGCCAACCGGCAGACGGGAAATCTCCCAGCCACTCGAATGGACCTTTGAGCATCAGTTGCGCTTTGCCTGCACACAGACCCGCGGCATCCACCGCCAGGTCGCGGTACTGCGGATCGTAGCCGTTCGGTGCACGCAGCTGAATCAGCTTGATGCCACCGGCAATGGCTTTCTGTATGCCGCGCAACAAGGCTGGCGTTTCCAGGCCCTCAGGGGTAATCAAGTACTCGCCCGGTAAACGGGCAGCTGCGACAATCGGTTGGTTGGCCGCCGGAAACTCATAGTCCGCCAACTCACGCGCAGTCACCCACGCCAAAGGTTGCCCTTCGGCTCCGTGGGGTTCGCCGGTAAAGGCCGAGACTTCCCAGACATCCAGCAATACCTGCTTGTCCAGGTAGTCATGCTGCACTTTGATCAACGGTCGAGCTGCGCTGACAACAATGCCCAACTCTTCCTGCAGCTCACGGGCAAGGGCCGTCTCCACGGTTTCATCTGCCTCGACCTTGCCGCCGGGAAACTCCCAAAGGCCGCCTTGATGCTGAGTGTCGGCACGCCGGGCGATCAGGATCTTGCCATTGGTATCACGGATAACGGCCGCAGCCACATGTACTCGTTTCACCGCACTATTTCCTCTAAACCAGCCTTCTGCCAGGCCTTGAACGCTGGCCATTGGTAAATCGTTTCGACATACGCCGCATCGATCGCCGGCAACGCCACCTGATAGGTCCGCAATCGCACGGCAATCGGCGCAAAAAAGGCGTCCGCCAGACTGACCCGACCAAACAGGAAAGGCCCTGGCTCGGTGGCCGCCGCACGGCATTCAGCCCAGAGTGCCAGCATGCGTTCGATATCAGCCTGCACTTCAGACGGCATCGGCGACAGCGGTGCATCGCGACTCAGGTCGAACGGCATGTTGCCGCGCATCCCGAAGAAACCGCTGTGCATTTGCGCGCAAGCGGAACGCGCCTGAGCACGAGCGGCGATGTCGCGCGGCCACAAATCGGCCTCGGGGAAACGCTCGACCAGGTACTCGGCAATCGCCAGCGAATCGGCAATGGTGCCGTGCTCGGTTTTCAGTAAAGGGACTTTGCCGGTCGGCGAATGCTTGAGGACCAACTGATGGGTATCAGGCTGGTTCAGTTTGATCAGTTCTTCGGTGTAGGTCGCTCCGGCCAGTTCCAGCGCCAAGGCGCCGCGCAAGGACCAGGAGGAATAGAGTTTGTCGCCGATGATCAGGTGGAAGCTCATGTTCGGGCGCCTTTTCGTGAGGGGAACGGGTCAGCCTTTTTTAGCGTCTGGTCGTCCGTCATCGCGAGCAAGCCCGCTCCCACAGGGGGAACGGGTGCTGGCGAGATCGTGGTTACGTACGGTATTCGGCGTTGATCTTCACGTATTCGTGGGACAGGTCGGTGGTCCAGATGGTTTCACTGCAATCGCCACGGCCCAACTCGATACGAATGGTGATCTCTTCCTGCTGCATCACTGCCGCGCCCTGCGCTTCGGTGTAGGTCGCTGCACGAGCACCACGGCTGGCGATGCACACGTCGCCCAGGAACACGTCGATTTTGCTGACGTCCAGATCCGGGACGCCGGCACGGCCGACAGCGGCGAGAATGCGGCCCCAGTTAGGATCGGACGCGAACAACGCGGTTTTGATCAGCGGCGAGTGGGCCACGGTGTAACCGACGTCCAGGCATTCCTGGTGGTTACCACCGCCGTTCACTTCAACCGTGACGAACTTGGTCGCGCCCTCGCCGTCACGGACGATGGCCTGAGCCACTTCCATGCAGACTTCGAACACCGCCTGCTTCAGCGCGGCGAACAGCGGACCGCTCGCCTCGGTGATTTGCGGCAGATCAGCCTTGCCGGTGGCGATCAGCATGCAGCAATCGTTGGTCGAGGTATCGCCATCGATGGTGATGCGGTTGAACGACTTATTGGCGCCATCCAGCAGCAGGTTCTGCAGCACGTCGCGGGAGACTTTGGCATCGGTAGCGATGTAACCGAGCATGGTCGCCATGTTCGGGCGGATCATCCCGGCGCCTTTGCTGATACCGGTAACGGTAATAGTCACGCCATCATGCTGAAACTGCCGGCTCGCGCCTTTTGGCAGGGTATCGGTGGTCATGATACCGGTGGCGGCCGCAGCCCAGTTGTCCACGGACAAGTCGTCGAGGGCCGCCTGCAACGCGCCTTCGATTTTCTCGACCGGCAGCGGCTCGCCAATCACGCCAGTGGAGTACGGCAGCACGAGACTGGCATCGACACCGGTCAACTCGGCCAGTTTGGCGCAAGTACGCTCAGCGGCGGCCAAGCCTGGGGCACCGGTACCAGCGTTGGCATTGCCGGTATTGGTCAGCAGGTAACGCACAGGACCTTGTACACGTTGTTTGGCCAGGATCACCGGAGCTGCGCAAAACGCGTTCAAGGTGAATACGCCGGCGACCGTAGAGCCTTCAGCACAGCGCATGACCACGACATCCTTGCGCCCCGGGCGCTTGATGCCAGCCGAAGCGATACCGAGTTCAAAACCGGCAACCGGGTGCAACGTTGGCAAAGGACCAAGACCAACAGCCATGAATACGCTCCTCTTAATGTGATGTCAGCACAGTATGTGATGCCAACACTGTCGTCACGAAGGACAGTGTTTCAAATGGAAAAACGCCGCGACGGCTGATGCCGGTCGCGGCGCGGGTATTTCAGTACAGGGCGAAAATCTTAGTTGATCTGACCGTGGCAATGTTTGAACTTTTTGCCCGAGCCGCAGTAGCAGAGCTCGTTACGACCCAACTTCTGCTCATTGCGAACCGGCGCGGCGGCAAGGGCGACATCGAGATCCATGCCCTCGTCCAAAGCTTGCGAATGCTCCAGACCTGGCGCTTCGGCGTGTTCGAACTGCATGCGTTGAGCCAGAGACTCGGCTTCCTGACGCAGGCGGGCTTCTTCTTCGATCGGATCTTCGCGGCGAACCTGAACGTGGGACAACACACGGATCGAGTCGCGCTTGATCGAATCCAACAACTCGGAGAACAAGGTAAAGGACTCGCGCTTGTACTCCTGCTTCGGGTTCTTCTGTGCATAACCACGCAAGTGGATGCCGTGACGCAGGTGATCCATAGTCGACAGATGGTCTTTCCACAGGTCATCCAACACGCGCAGAACGATTTGTTTCTCGAAGGTGCGCAGTGCTTCGGCACTCGCTTGCTCTTCTTTCTCGTTGTAGGCGGCCAGCAGTTCGGCCATCAGCTTCTCGCGCAGCGTCTCCTCGTAGAGGTGATCGTCTTCGTCGAGCCATTGCTGGATCGGCAGTTTCACACCGAAGTCGCTCGACAGAGCGGCTTCCAGACCGGCCACATCCCACTGCTCAGGCAGCGACTGCGGCGGAATGTGCGCGCTGACGGTAGCGTTCAGTACGTCCTGACGGAAGTCGGCGATGGTTTCACCGATGTTGTCGGCGGCCAACAAAGTGTTACGCATGTGATAAATCACTTTACGTTGTTCGTTGTTGACGTCATCGAACTCAAGCAGTTGCTTACGAATGTCGAAGTTGCGGCCTTCTACCTTGCGCTGAGCCTTCTCGATCGCGTTGGTCACCATGCGGTGCTCGATCGCTTCGCCGGACTGCATGCCCAGGGCTTTCATGAAGTTCTTCACCCGATCAGAGGCGAAGATGCGCATCAGACTGTCTTCAAGCGACAGGTAGAAACGGCTGGAACCAGCGTCACCCTGACGACCGGCACGACCGCGCAACTGGTTGTCGATACGGCGCGATTCGTGACGCTCGGAAGCGATGACCTGCAAGCCGCCCGATTCGAGCACTTGCTGGTGGCGTTTCTGCCAGTCGGCTTTGATCTGCGCGATCTGCTCTGGCGTTGGACTTTCAAGTGAAGCCACTTCCACTTCCCAGTTGCCGCCCAACAGAATGTCAGTACCACGACCGGCCATGTTGGTCGCGATGGTCAGCGCACCCGGACGACCGGCCTGAGCGATGATTTCTGCTTCTTTTTCGTGGAACTTGGCGTTCAGAACCTTGTGTTCGATGCCTTCCTTCTGGAGCAGATTGGACATGTGCTCGGACGTTTCAATGGTCGCAGTACCCACCAGCACCGGACGGCCCTGGGTCATGCATTCCTTGATGTCATTGATGATGGCCGCGTACTTCTCTTCGGCGGTCAGGAACACCAGGTCGTTGTAGTCTTTACGCGCCAGCGGTTTGTTCGGCGGGATAACCATCACCGCCAGACCGTAGATCTGGTGGAATTCGAACGCTTCGGTGTCGGCCGTACCGGTCATGCCGGACAGTTTGTTGTACAGACGGAAGTAGTTCTGGAAGGTGGTCGAGGCCAGTGTCTGGCTTTCGGCCTGGATGTTCAGACCTTCTTTGGCTTCGATAGCCTGGTGCAGGCCTTCGGACAGACGACGACCCGGCATGGTACGACCGGTGTGTTCGTCGACCAGAATGACCTGACCGTCCTGAACGATATATTCGATGTTGCGATGGAACAGTTTATGCGCACGCAGACCCGAATAAACGTGGGTCAGCAGACCCAGGTTGTGTGCCGAGTACAGGCTCTCGCCTTCAGCCAGCAGGCCAATGCGGGTCAGCATCTCTTCGACGAACTGGTGACCGGCTTCGTTCAGCTCGACCTGACGGGTTTTCTCGTCGACGGTGTAGTGGCCAGCCTTGGTGACTTCGCCTTCCACTTCTTCAATGTGCAGTTCAAGCTGCGGGATCAGCTTGTTGATCTCGATATAGAGCTTTGAGCTGTCTTCGGCCTGACCGGAAATGATCAGCGGGGTACGGGCTTCGTCGATCAGAATCGAGTCGACTTCGTCGATTACGGCAAAATTGAGCTCACGCTGGAATTTTTCTTCCATGCTGAAAGCCATGTTGTCGCGCAGGTAGTCGAAACCGAATTCGTTGTTGGTGCCGTAGGTGATGTCAGCGGCATAGGCAGCACGCTTCTCTTCCGGCGGCTGGAACGGTGTGACCACACCGACCGACATACCGAGGAATTCGTAGAGCGGACGCATCCAGTTGGCGTCACGACGAGCCAGGTAGTCGTTCACGGTTACAACGTGCACGCCCTTGCCGGACAGCGCGTTCAGGTAAACACCCAGTGTCGCCACCAGGGTCTTGCCTTCACCGGTACGCATTTCTGCGATCTGACCTTCATGCAGGGTCATGCCGCCGATCAATTGCACGTCGAAGTGGCGCATGCCCATGACACGCTTACCGGCTTCACGAGCAACCGCAAAGGCTTCAGGGAGGAGCTTGTCGAGGGTCTCACCTTTGGCTATGCGGGCCTTGAACTCGTCGGTCTTGGCGCGCAGTTGCTCATCCGAAAGAGCCACCATTTGCTCTTCGAAGGCATTGACGATCTGTACCGTCTTGAGCATGCGTTTGACTTCGCGCTCGTTCTTGCTTCCAAAAAGTTTCTTTAACAAAGGCGCAAACATATCGGCAGGATCTTCCACACATAGGGATGGAGGGCGGCCCCGTGAGTCGCCCGAGCAGCCCTCATGGCCGCATGCGAACGAGCATTCTACCCGGAAACGGTGGTGAGGAAAGTGGCGTTATTCCACGATGCTGGCACAGCGCTGTGACGGGGCCTACTTAAAATAAGGGCTTTTTGCTGAACTTCAACCCGTTCACGGCAGAAGTTACTCGTTGATTTAATGGGTAAACCGACTGCAAAGCAATGGGCCAAGCGTGTTCAGTGCTTTCTGCTAACATGGCGGCTCTGTTACTTCAGGTGTCTGATCATGGCATTTCGCCCTCTTACGGCCAGAGCACCCGCCGTCCTGCTTCGCGAAGCCAAGCCTTTAAAAGCTATATTCAGCCACGCTCAACGCTTGGCCCATTTACAGCGTTTGCTTGAAAGCCAGCTGCAGCCTGCTGCCCGCGAACATTGTCACGTGGCTTCCTGGCGCGAAGGCAGTTTGCTGTTGATCGTCACCGACGGTCATTGGGCGACCCGGTTGCGCTATCAGCAAAAACGTTTGCAACGTCAACTGCAGGTATTCGACGAGTTCAACAGCCTGACGCGCATTCTGTTCAAGGTTCAGCCGCCTACCGTGCAACAAGGCGCAATCGGCCACACCATGGACCTGTCGACAAGCGCCGCAGAGACCATTCAGGCCACCGCCGACGGCATTACCGACCCCAACCTGCGCGCCGCGCTGGAGCGTCTGGCCAGCCACGCCAAACCGCGGACCTGAATTATTCTCCTGCGGCGCCCAGTAGACCGCAATCGCGAGCAAGCCCGCTCCCACACTAGATTGATGGTGTGCCGCCAATTTGTGGCACAACACATATTTAATGTGGGAGCGGGCTTGCTCGCGATGGTAACGCCGCGGTGTGTCGAGCACCCCGCGATCATCAGCGACGTTTGCTGCCGCCCAGCAACGAGCCCATCAAACCACGGACCAATTGCCGGCCCAACTGATTGGCTGCCTGACGCATGGCCGACTTCAACGCCTGTCCGGCCGCCGTGCCGAGAAACTCACCGGCCTTGTCAGTGAAGCTTGGTTCTTCAGTCACCGGTTTGCCTGGCGCCGCTTCGGGTTCTGGTGCAAGTCCCTTGCGACCCATCAATACTTCATAGGCCGATTCACGATCGATCGGTTTGTCATAACGTCCGACCAACGGTGAGCTGGCAATCAAGGCCGCACGCTCGGCGTCGCTCAAAGGCCCGATGCGCGATTGCGGCGGTGCCACCAACACACGCTGGACCATGGCTGGCGTGCCCTTGTCCTGCAAGGTGCCGACCAAGGCTTCACCAATGCCCAGTTCCGTCAGTACCGCCAACGCATCGAACGCCGGGTTCGGACGAAAACCCTCGGCCACCGCTCGAAGGGATTTCTGTTCTTTGGCAGTGAAAGCCCGCAGCCCATGCTGAATGCGCAAACCCAACTGAGCCAGAACGTCATCCGGCAAGTCGCTCGGAGACTGAGTGACAAAATACACGCCGACCCCTTTGGAGCGGATCAAGCGTACGACCTGTTCCAAACGGTCCTGCAAGGCCTTGGGTGTTCCGGCGAACAACAAATGCGCTTCATCGAAGAACAGCGCCAGCAGCGGCTTTTCCGCGTCGCCGCGTTCCGGCAGTTGCTCGAACAACTCAGCCAGCAACCACAGCAGGAAGGTCGCGTAGACCTTGGGGGCTTCATGCACTAGACGGCTGGCGTCGAGTAGATGAATCCGCCCGCGGCCATCACTGGCAGGCGCAAGAATGTCTTCCAGTCGCAATGCCGGCTCACCAAACAAGGCTTCGGCGCCCTGCTGCTCAAGTGTTGCCAGGCGCCGCAACAGTGCCTGACTGGAGCCAGTAGTCATCAGCGCCGCATCGTCACCCAATAACTCAGGGTTGTCCCGAAGGTGGTTGAGCAGTGCCTTGAGGTCTTTGAGGTCCAGCAGCAACAGGCCTTCACGGTCGGCCACTTTGAACGCGGCATACAGCGCGGACTGCTGGCTGTCGGTGAGTTCCAGCAGACTGCCCAGCAGCAACGGCCCCATTTCGCTCAACGTGGTACGCAATGGATGGCCGGACTGACCATGAATGTCCCACAGAGTGACCGGATAAGCCTGAGGTTTGTAATCGAGCCAAGGCATCCCGGCGATCCGTTCAGCGACTTTGCCCTGAGGGTTGCCGGCGGCACCCAGGCCGCACAAATCACCTTTGATATCGGCGGCAAACACCGCCACACCGGCATCACTGAAGGCTTCGGCCAACCGCTGCAAGGTTACCGTTTTCCCGGTACCGGTAGCGCCTGCCACCAGCCCGTGACGGTTCGCCAGGCGCATGGCCTGGGCAATCGGTTGTCCCTCAAGATCAGCACCGATAACGAGTTGCGATGAGTCAGGCATTTTGTCACCCATGGTTAATCTTTAACCCTGCATGGTCGATATAGAAAAGCGAGAGACCAGAAAAGACTGAAATCTAGGTCGGATAATTCCCTAAGGAGAGATGGAAATATCAGCTTACTTTCAACTTTGCCCATTTTGCGCGCTTTCATAACAGCACGCCCTGGACATTAAGACCTTAGCGGACACCACAAGTGATGAACAAAAATCTGCGCTTCAGCCATAAAATCCTGCTTGCCGCCGCCCTGATCGTTATTGCCGCTTTTGCCTCCTTCACGCTGTACAACGACTATCTGCAGCGCAATGCGATTCGCCAGGACCTGGACAATTACCTGCAGGAAATGGGCACCGTCACTGCGAAGAACATCCAGACCTGGCTCGCCGGCCGCAGCTTATTGATCGAAAATCTTTCGCAGTCCGTTGCCCTCAACCCGGACATGGGAAACGTCGCCAATCTGCTTGAACAAAAAGCCGTGACGTCCAGCTTCATGGGCGCCTATCTAGGGAACAAGGACGGCAGCTTCCTCATTCGCCCGGACAGCAAAATGCCGGACGGCTACGACCCGCGCGCGCGCCCTTGGTACAAGAGTGCAGAGAACAGCAGCGGCTCGGCGTTGACCGAACCTTACGTCGATCTGGCTTCCGGCCAATTGGTGATTTCCATCGTCAACAGCGTGCTCAAGGGCGGCCAGAACATCGGCGTAGTGGGCGGCGATCTGAGCCTGCAGGTGATTGCCGACAGCATCAACGCGCTGGACTTCGGCGGTATGGGATATGCCTTTCTGGTCAGTGCCGACGGCAAAATCCTCGTGCACCCGGACAAGGCGCTGGTGATGAAGACGCTCAAAGACGTCTACCCGCAAAACACGCCGCGCCTGAGCAAAGACCTCAGCGAAATTGAAGTCAATGGTAAAACCCGTATCGTCACGTTCACCCAGATCAAGGGCCTGTCCTCGGTCAACTGGTACATCGGTCTGTCCGTCGACAAGGACAAAGCCTACGCGACGCTCAGCAAATTCCGCACATCGGCAATCGTTGCCACCCTTATTGCCGTGGTCATCATCATCGCCCTGCTCGGCATGCTGATTCGCATCCTGCTCCAGCCACTGCATGTAATGACCCGTGCGATGCAAGACATTGCCGACGGCGAAGGCGACCTCACCAAGCGCCTGACCATCCAGACTCAAGACGAGTTCGGCATCCTCGGCACCGCGTTCAACCGCTTCGTCGAGCGGATTCACACCTCGATTCGTGAAGTATCCTCGGCCACCGAGCATGTCAACGAAGTGGCCCTGCGCGTGGTCAGCGCTTCCAACTCATCGATGTTCAACTCCGACCAACAAGCAACACGCACCAGCAGCGTCGCCGCAGCGATCAATCAGCTTGGCGCCGCTGCCCAGGAAATCGCCCAAAACGCCGCCCTCGCCTCGCAACATTCCAGCGACGCCCGCAGCCTGGCCGAAGACGGCCAGCAAGTGGTCGACAGAAGCATCAAGGCAATGAATCAGCTGTCCACCATGCTGAGCGCTTCAAGCACCAACATTGAATCCCTCAATAGCAAGACGGTGAACATCGGGCAGATTCTCGAAGTGATCACCAGCATCTCGCAACAGACCAACCTGCTGGCGCTCAACGCGGCCATTGAAGCAGCGCGGGCCGGAGAGGCCGGACGCGGTTTTGCGGTAGTGGCTGATGAGGTGCGCAACCTGGCTCATCGCACCCAGGAATCGGCACAACAGGTGCAGACCATGATCGAAGAGCTGCAAGTCGGCGCCCGCGAGTCGGTCAGCACCATGGGCGAAAGTCAGCGCCACAGCCACGACAGCGTGGAAATCGCCAACCTCGCCGGTGAGCGCCTAAACAGCGTGACCCAGCGCATCGGCGAGATCGACGGCATGAACCAGTCGGTGGCCACCGCGACCGAAGAGCAGACCGCCGTAGTCGAGTCGATCAACGTGGACATCACCGAGATCAACACCCTCAATCAGGAAGGCGTGGAAAACCTGCAGTCGACCCTGCGCGCGTGTTCCGACCTGGAACAACAGGCCTCACGCTTGAAACAACTGGTGGGCAGTTTCCGGATCTAGCACTGTCTCACCGGCCTCTTCGCGGGCAAGCCCGGCTCCCACAGGTTCTAGCGTCGAGCACAAAACCTGTGGCGAGGGGGCTTGCTCCCTCGCCACAATTCATCGCCAGGGCATGGATTTTCGTTAACTGACTGCCCCTTACCCCTCTTCCTGACACCTCCCCCGCAAATCCGCGCCGAACATCTATCCTTCATAAAGGTCAACCCTAAGGAGAACAACGGAAAGGAGGGATGCTCATCGTGCATATCGCTGACATAACCATGTTCTACGCCCCTGCCAGCGGTGGCGTGCGCACTTATCTGGATGCCAAACATCGTCGCCTGGGACTTCATCCAGGTATCCGTCACAGCCTGCTGATTCCCGGGGCGTATCTGAGCGAGCAGGACGGTATTTACACAGTCCCTGCTCCCGCCGTCCCCTTCGGCAAAGGCTACCGCTTCCCTTGGCGTCTGGCCCCCTGGCGCAATGTCCTGCGCGATTTGCAACCCGATCTGATCGAAGTCGGCGATCCTTACCTCACCGCTTGGGCCGCCCTCGATGCTCGCCGTCAACTTGATGTGCCGGTGATCGGCTTTTATCACTCCGATCTGCCACTGCTGGCGAGCAACCGTATGGGCAACTGGTGCACGCCGAATGTTGAGGCGTATATCCGCAAGTTATATGGCAATTTCGATCGGGTATTGGCACCCAGCCAGATCATGGCCGACAAGCTGATCGGTCTGGGGGTGAAAAACGTTTATGTACAGCCCTTGGGCGTGGACCTGCACACCTTCAACCCGAGCGCTCGCGACCCGGGCTTGCGCGCTGAACTCGGTATTGGCGAAGACACCCGGCTATTGATCTTCGCCGGGCGCGGCTCCAAGGAAAAGAACCTGCCGGTGCTGCTCAATTGCATGAAACACCTCGGTGAGCGCTATCACCTGCTGCTGGTCGGGTCCTCCATGCCGGCCGTGGTACAGGACAACGTCACTGTGATCGATGAGTTCTGCCCCGCTCACCAGGTTGCCCGGTTGATGGCCAGTTCCGATGCGCTGCTCCACGCCGGCGACCAGGAAACCTTCGGCCTGGTGATCCTCGAAGCCATGGCCAGCGGCATTCCGGTGGTTGCAGTGGACGCCGGTGCGTTCAATGAAATCGTCACACCTGACTGCGGCCTGCTCTGTATCCCGGACAACCCGTTGGCAATGGCCAATGCCGTGCGGGAACTGTTCGCCTACGGCAGCGCTATTCTGGGTCAGCAGGCGCGACAGCATGTCGAACAGCATTACGCCTGGGACGCGGTGGTGGGCAGCCTGTTGGGGCACTACCACGCTGTGCTCGGCAGCCAGCAGCCGTTGCTGGCTCAGGGTTGAAGCGATGAGCATGCCCAGCGTGTTGCTGGTCCTGCATGACGTTGCTCCGCAAACCTGGGCGGACTATCGGCCGTTTGTCGAAGCGGTCGATGCATTGGGCAATGTGCCAATAACCTGGCTGGTAGTGCCCGACTTCCACAAACACAACGCGCTAGACGCCCATCCAGGGTTCCGTCGTCTGTTGACCAGCCGCCTGGCCCAAGGCGATGAGCTGGCGCTGCACGGTTACTTTCATTGCGACGACAGCCCCGCGCCAGCAAGTCCGCGGGATTGGTTCATGCGACGGATTTATACCCATGAGGGTGAGTTCTACAGTTTGTCGCAAAACGCCGCCCTCGCCCGCCTGCACGCCGGAATCGAGCTGTTCCTGCGCTACAACTGGCCGCTGGAAGGGTTCGTCGCTCCGGCCTGGCTGATGAGCGAGGGGACGCGTCAGGCGTTGCGACAACTGCCGTTGCGCTATACCAGTGATCCACAGCATCTCTATCGCCTGCCGGACTTCACTCCGGTTGCTGCACCGGGACTGGTCTGGAGTTCGCGCAGCGCCTGGCGCCGTGGTCTGTCAAAGATGCTCAGTGATCAATGCGAACAGCGTTGGCAGCAAGCTCCGGTGATTCGCCTCGGCGTGCACCCGGTGGACATGCGTCATGAATTTTCCCGGAACTACTGGCTGCAAACCTTAAAACGCTTGCTGGCTGACGGTCGCGTGCCGATGACCAAGGCCAACTGGCTGGCAGCCCACACCACACTCACAAGGAGCGCCGCATGAGCCGGGCAATCTGGCTAGTCGTCGCGTTATTAGCGGCGGTGCTGGTTCCCCAGCTGCTGGGCGGCAGCGATATGTGGCTGCGCGTGCAGCGATTCCCGCTTGCCCTGTTACTGACGATGCTCGGCATGATTGTGCTGTGCTGGGTGCTGAACTCATTTCGCCTGCGCCTGTTACTGGGGGAGCAGCGCGGTCAGCTCGGACGTCTGAAAAGCCTTGGGGTGGTGATGTCCACCGAGTTCGCCATGTGCGCAACGCCCGGCGGCAGTGGCGGCCCGTTGACGTTGATGGCTCTGCTGGCGCGCAACGGCGTGCGCCCGGCCCATGGCAGTGCGGTGTTTGCCATGGATCAGTTGAGTGATTTGCTGTTTTTTCTGTGTGCGTTGGTCGGGATTCTGTTTTATTCACTGTTTCAGAATCTGAGTCAGAGAATCGAATGGATGCTGACCCTCAGCGCTATCTCGATGTTTGGCGGGCTCTGCAGCTGCCTGATCCTGGCGCGCTACCACCGCTGGCTGATTCGCCTCAGTGCCCGACTGCTCAAACGCCTGAACGTCAGGGCACACACCCGGCGGCGCTGGGCGCGTAAGCTGCTGCACTTTCTGGCGGCCTTCACCGCCACCCTCAAACTGCCGTGGCAAACACTGGCCCGCGTGTTTGCCCTGACCTGCCTGCATTGGGCCTTGCGCTACAGCGTGCTGTATCTGGCCCTGCGTGGCTTGGGCGTGGACTTGCAGTGGGCCTGGAGTTTTCTGATCCAGATGCTTTCGCTGAGTGCCGGGCAATTCAGCCTGCTGCCCGGCGGCGCAGGTGCGGCCGAGCTCACCTCGGCGGCGCTATTGGCGCCCATGGTCGGCAAGTCGACTGCGGCGGCAGCGATTCTGATCTGGCGGGCCGTGACCTACTACTTCTACTTGCTGGCAGGTGGGCCGGTGTTTTTGCTGATGGTCGGACGACCGTTGTTGAACAAGCTGATGAAACTCAAACAGGCTTAGAGGCAGGCTCGGTAGCCGGTTTTTCCTGTAATTGCTCCCACAACTCGGCGGCGCCGGGAAACTCAGTGCCGTCTTCCGGGCTCAGATCATCCGGGTCATAGCGGCTCAGGCAGCCCTCGCCTAATGTCGCCGGAGCCTTGGACGTCGCTTTATCCAGTGGATCAGCCATGTTCATATCCTCTATGTCACCCCCGACAGCGGACGCAGAGCGTCCAGGGCGGCATTCCCACGCAGAGCGTGGGAACGATCATCAGAACACCACGGTTTTGTTGCCATGCACCAGCACCCGGTCTTCCAGGTGGTAGCGCAGACCGCGAGCCAGCACCATCTTCTCAACGTCACGGCCGAAACGCACCATGTCTTCGATGCTGTCGCTGTGGCTGACACGCACCACGTCCTGCTCGATGATCGGGCCGGCATCCAGCTCTTCGGTCACATAGTGGCAGGTCGCGCCAATCAGCTTCACGCCGCGCATGGAAGCCTGGTGATACGGCTTGGCACCAACAAAGGACGGCAGGAAGCTGTGGTGAATATTGATGACCTTGTGGGCATATTCACGGCACAACTCGGGCGGCAGGATCTGCATGTAGCGGGCAAGCACCACGACTTCGGCGTCATGCTGTTTGACCAGACGCGAGACCTCGGCAAAAGCTGGCTCTTTATCCTGCGGATTCACTGGCACGTGGTAATAAGGAATGCCGTGCCACTCGACCATGCTGCGCAGGTCATTATGGTTGGAAATAACGCAGGAAATTTCGCAATCCAGCTCATCACTGTGCCAACGGTGCAGCAAGTCAGCCAGGCAATGGGACTCGCGGCTGGCCATCAGCACCACGCGCTTTTTCTGCTCGGTGTCAGTGATCCGCCAGTCCATGGAGAACTCTTCGGCAATCGGCGCAAACGCCTCGCGAAAAGCCTCAAGTCCAAAGGGCAGCGAATCGGCACGAATCTCGTGACGCATGAAGAACCAACCACTGAGATTGTCCGAGTGATGGCTCGCTTCGGTGATCCAACCGTTATGGGACGCCAGAAAGTTACTGACTTTAGCAACGATGCCGACGCGGTCTGGGCAAGCAATCACCAACCGAAAAGTGCGCATGAGGGGGAAACTCCAGAACTTCGCAAAGGCGGCCATTCTAGCCATTGCGCGGCAAAACTGCAGTACTCCTGACGCTTTGTTCTATGGGCTCGTCAGACGCCGACTACCTGCGCGTCGCCCTCGCGCTATGCCCAAGACCTGTAAGGACCTTTCCTACAACTGCGTAAGATTTCTATTGTGACTATCGGTGATGACGTCATCACACTATTTAACTGAGCCGTGGAGTCTTTTTCGCTAAACCGTCTTATTAAAATAAATAAAGTCTGCTTATATGTTTACTTGCTGAAACGGTCTGCCTATTATTGCGGCACTGTAACCTTGTCATCCAGCGCCCAACATAAGGTAGTCCTCATGTCCTTGATCAACGAATACCGCGCCACCGAAGAAGCTATTAAAGAGCTGCAAGCCCGTTTGAAGAATCTGTCCCAAGACGACAAACTGCAAACCGAGCTGGAATTCGAAGGCAAACTGCGCACCCTGATGGGCGAATACTCCAAATCCCTGCGCGACATCATTGCGCTGCTGGACCCAGAATCCAAAACCAGCAAAGCTCCACGTGGCGTCGTGAAAACTACCGGCACCAAACGTGCTCGCAAGGTTAAACAATACAAAAACCCGCACAATGGCGAAGTCATTGAAACCAAAGGTGGCAACCACAAAACTCTGAAAGAGTGGAAAGCCAAGTGGGGCGGTGACGTGGTTGAAGGCTGGGCTACCCTGTTGGGCTAAGTGAAACACCCGTCGCAGCCTGTTTGCGACCAAAAAAACGCCAGCTAGCTGGCGTTTTTTTATGCCTGCGATTCAGGCAAAAGAACTCACTGATCTCAAAGGCTCAAACGCTTGCGCAACGACTGAGCATAATCACTCCACTCATTGAGCACCTGACGCTGAACCGGTGTAGCACTTGCCGTTAATTCGACGGCGGCCTCATTAAAAGCGCTCAAGGTATTTGGAGCGCCCCATTCAGGTGCTGACAAACGTTGCTGACAGAATAATCGCCAGCGCGCCCGTTCCTCATCATTCAAGGTGTCTGGAAAGTTACGAGCGCGGTAGCGGAATAATAATTCCGGCAAACGCTCATCATCGAACGGCCATTGTTGTTGTGCTAACTGAGCAGGGTCAGCGGTCCTGACTTGCTCGCATAAACGACGATCCCGGTCCCCCACAAAACCATCATATAACTGTTGCTCAGGGTCCTGGCTGGGGGCAAAGTCCTCGCTGGCATAAATAGCCTGGACTTTATCTCGCCAAACTTCTGGTGAGTCACTTAGCCGCAGCGCCCTGGCCTGATAGAGCGCCATATCCAATTGCAGGCGTTGCTGATCTTCGGCCCGCAATACAGACAATGGGGCCACTACCGGACAGCGGTTGATATGAATCAGCTTGAGCGGAACCGGCAACTCGCCTTCCGCCAGATCATCGCGACGGGTATATAGCCGCTGACGCAAGGTTTCCGCGTCCTGATCCAGTAACCCCTGCGGGTCCAGATGCAGATCGCAAACGATCAGGGCGTTTTTGTTACGCGGGTGCCAAGCCAGCGGCAGCACCACGCCGACGTAATGTCGGGCAGCGGAAAACCGCCCCGAAATATGCATCATCGGCTGCAACAGTTTTATCTGGTCCATGACCTTTTGCTTGCTGCGCAACTGGAACAGCCAGTCATACAGCTTCGGCTGCTTGTCGCGAATCAACCGTGCCAGGGCGATCGTCGCCCGCACATCGGACAATGCATCGTGAGCCTGGCCATGGTCGATGCCATTGGCAGCGGTCAGGCGCTCGAGTTTCAGGGTGACGCGGCCGTCCTCTTCAGGCCAGACAATGCCTTGCGGGCGCAGTGCATAGGCTGCGCGAACCACATCAATCAGATCCCAGCGACTGTTACCGCCCTGCCACTCGCGGGCATAAGGGTCGAAAAAATTCCGATACAGACTGTAGCGGGTCATCTCATCGTCGAAGCGCAAGGTGTTGTAACCGGCGCCACAGGTACCGGGGGCCGCCAGTTGCGCGTGAACCCGGGTCATGAACTCGGCTTCGCTCAGGCCCTGTTCAGCCAGGCGGCTCGGGGTAATGCCGGTGATCATGCTGGCCGCCGGGTGCGGCAAGATGTCGTCGCTCGGCTGGCAGTAGAGATTGACTGGCTCACCTATTTCATTGAGCTCGGCATCGGTGCGGATCCCTGCAACTTGCAACGGTCGGTCGCAGCGCGGATTGATGCCGGTGGTTTCATAGTCGTACCAGAAGATGGAGGTCACGGGCTATTCCTGATCTAAAGACCGGCAAAGTCTAGGCGCTCATAGGTTGGCCCGACCAGCGATGTCTGCATTCAATCATTACCGGCTGAATTGTTTGTCATACATAGTTATGTGGTTTGGCCCTCGGACACTGCTAGCATCAAACGAGTATTGATCCTCAGGCCACCAATCAAGTTGCCCATGATCCAGACTTCAGCACTGCCACGCAAAGCGCTGCTGCACCCGCCACTGGACACTCGGTATCAAGTCGAGACGCCGGAAGGCATCGACCTGCCGCTACGTCCAGCCGGCCTGATGCCCCGAGCGCTGGCCTTCTCCATCGACCTGGGAATTCGCGGGTTGATTCTTGCCCTGCTGTTCATTGCCCTGGGGTTTCTGGGAGAGCTCGGCATTGGGCTAGGCTCGATCCTTTTGTTTGGCATCAGCTGGTGGTACATGGTGCTGTTCGAAGTGCTCAACCAGGGCCGATCGCCGGGCAAACAGTTAATGGGATTGCGAGTCGTCCATGACGACGGCACACCCATTGGCTGGGTCGCCTCGCTGACCCGCAACCTACTGCGTGTTGTCGATATGCTGCCTTTGGGCTACGTCCTTGGGGCCCTCAGTTGCTTGCAACACCCCACCTTCAAGCGCCTCGGTGACCTGGCAGCCGGCACGCTGGTGATCTACCGCGAACAGCCAGTGGCTCGCCCGCAACTTCCCCTCGCTCAACCGCTACGGCCTCCCTTTGTCCTCAACCTGAATGAACAACGCGCCATATTGAGCTTTGCCGAACGCCAGAGCGAACTCTCCGATGAGCGAGTCCATGAGCTCGCCGCCATCCTTGCCGAACCGCTGCACGTATCACCACCGGGCGCTGTCGCCGAACTCAACGGTATCGCGCGCGGCTTGTTGGGGCCGATATGAAGCAAAGCCTGTTCGAAAGTCGCCATCAACCCGAATGGGACCAATTTGCCCAACGCCTGCAACAGCTGGAGCATGGCAAAGCGCGAGCCGATGACTGCGCAAGCTTCCCCAAGGACTACCGACGACTGTGTCAGCATCTGGCCCTGGCCCAGGAACGCGGCTACAGCAGTTTCCTGATCGACCCGCTGCAACAACTCGCATTACGTGGTCATCAACAGCTCTACCGTCACCGCAGTCAGTTGGGTGCCAATTTGCTGAGTTTCATCCTTGCCGACTTCCCACGGTTGGTCCGCGAACAATGGCGTTTTGTGTGGGTGGCCAGTCTGTTGTTTTTCGGCAGCCTGAGCGGCATCGGCATTCTGGTCTACCTGTTCCCGGGGCTGATCTACAGTGTGGTGTCTGCCGAGCAGGTGTCCGAGATGCACAGCATGTACGACCCCACGGCCCATCACCTGGGGCGCACGGCCGAACGGGCGTCCAGTGAAGACTGGGCGATGTTCGGTTACTACATCATGCACAACATCGGCATCGCCTTTCAGACCTTCGCCAGTGGTTTGTTGTTTGGCTTGGGCAGCGTGTTTTTCCTGATCGTCAACGGCCTGATAATCGGCGCCATCGCCGGCCACCTGACGCACATCGGCTATGGGGAATCCTTCTGGTCATTCGTCATCGGCCATGGTGCATTCGAACTCAGCGCCATTACCCTGGCCGGCGCGGCGGGCCTGCAACTGGGCTGGGCATTGATCGCACCCGGGCGCCTGACGCGCGGTGAGGCCCTGCGACTGGCGGCGCGCAAGAGTGTGCAGTTGATTTGCGGTGTGATGCTGTTTCTGGTGATTGCTGCCTTTATAGAAGCCTATTGGTCCTCGATGACCGAGCCCGCACCCTTGATCAAATATCTGGTGGGCGCCGCTCTTTGGTTGCTGATGGCCGCTTACCTGATGTTTGCCGGACGTACGCCCCATGCGCCTGAGTGATGCCAGTGTGGTCATCCGCCCACGTACAGCCTGGGAAGCCATGGATCTGGGCGTCCTGCTGAGCCAGCAACATCGACGTCTGTTGATGACGAGTTGGGCGGCTATCACCCTGCCGATCTTTGCTCTGCTCAGTTTGCTGCTTTGGGACTCACCGAACATCGCCTTGCTGCTGTTCTGGTGGTTGAAACCGGCGTTCGAGCGACTGCCGCTGTATATCCTTTCCAAAGCCCTGTTCGGTGAAACCCCAAGCGTGAAGCAGGCGCTAATCCAATGGCCACACCTGCTCAAACCGCAGCTGCTGGCCAGCCTGACCTGGCGCCGCTTGAGCCTGAGCCGCAGTTTCATCATGCCCGTCGTGCAGCTTGAAGGGCTGAGCGGTCAGGCCCGACAGCAACGATTGCTGGTACTGCAACAACGCAACAGCGGCGCTGCACGTTGGCTGACCGTGATCGGCGCCCATCTGGAGATGGCCTGGTGGATCGGACTGACGGTGCTGTTCTACCTGTTCCTGCCGCAACAGATCGAGCTCGATTGGAGCTGGCAAACGCTGATCGCCGCTGCCCAGCAGGATTGGCTGTGGCTGGAACACTTGCTCAATGCCCTCTACGTCGTGGTGCTGATTGTCTGGGAACCCATCTATGTTGCGTGCGGCTTCAGCCTGTACCTCAACCGGCGCACCGTACTCGAAGCCTGGGACATCGAATTGATCTTCCGGCGGCTGCGCCAGCGGTTGAGCGGCGCCGCTGTCACCTTGATGCTGGCCGGGCTGATGCTGCTGCCCATCGCGCAGCCGGCATGGGCCGGCGAATCACCCAGCGCTCCAGACAGCCCGCGCCTGCTCGAACAACCGCTGACCAGCCAGGCCGCCAAGGACAGCATCAAAACCATTCTCGACAAGCCGCCCTTCACGAATCCGCAAACCGTCACCCGTTATCGACTCGGCGAAGACGCACCATCACCTGCCGACAACACAGAATCACCTGCATGGCTGAAAACGCTTTTCGGGATGTTCGATAGCCGCAGCTTTGGCACTCTGGCCGAGGTCATAGAAGTTCTGCTCTGGGCCAGCGTCATCGGAGCCGTTGCCTTGCTGCTCTGGCGTTATCGCGAATGGTTGCGGGCATTTGTCAGTCTCCGCCCGGTGCTGCGCAGCCAGATCCCGCGCTCTGCCCCTGCGCAACTATTCGGCCTGGACGTCAGCCTCCAAACCCTGCCCGCCGATGTTGCCGCCAGCGCCGAAAGTCTTTGGCAGACCCAACCTCGCGAAGCCCTTGGCCTGCTGTATCGAGCCTTGCTCAGCCGTTTGCTGCATGACTTTCACGTCCCGCTGAAAGCCGCCGACACCGAAGGCCAGGTGCTGGAGCGCATCCAGTCTCTGCAACAACCGGACCTGCAAGCCTTCAGCACCCGCCTGACGCTGCACTGGCAGAACCTGGCTTACGGTCACCAGCTACCCCCTGCGCATCTGCAACAGGAACTCTGTGACGGCTGGCGTGAGTTGTTCGGCGCGGGGTCGTAGCGATGAACCGTCGTCTGATATTGCTCATCGGCTTGCTCATCAGCGGTTTGCTGGTAGCACTGGGTGCCTATGTTTACCTGAACGCCGAGCCTTATCAGGAAGTGATCGATCATGGTCCCTCTCCCGAAGCCCAAGCCAATCCGTACCTGGCCGCCGAACATTTTCTGCGCAGGCGAGGCTTGCAGGTCGCCCACGCCAACAGCCTCGATATCCTGCCGACTCTGGAGCCACGCCAGCAAAGCCTGTTGTTGCTGGGCGACAGGTCAAACATGAGTCAGCGTCAGGTCAATCAGGTGCTGAACTGGGCCCGGGCCGGCGGGCGATTGCTGTTTGTCGCCGAAGCGCTGTGGAATGAGGAAACGGGCAGCAGTGGTGACCTGCTGCTCGACCGCGTGCAGCTGCACCAATTCCTGAGCAAAGACCTTAAAGGCCCGCCCCCCAAATCCAGCGAGGACCCCTACCCCAAGCTGACCAAGCTCTATCTCGAAGACGAAGAGGCGCCGGCCTACGCCAGCTTCGACACCGAATTTCATCTCGAAGACCCGAAAAACCTCGCCCAGTCGTGGGCCAACAGCGCCTTGGGCACCCACATGATGCAGCTGAGCTATGGCTTGGGTTCGATCACCGTGGTCACCGACGCCGAGCTCTGGAAAAACCCGAACATCGGCAAGTACGACAATGCCTGGCTGCTCTGGTACCTGTACTCGGACACCGGCGTGACCCTGCTCTTCAATACTGAACACGACGACCTGCTGACCTTGCTGCGGCGTTATTTCCCTCAAGCGTTGGTCGCGCTCGCGGCCTTGGCCGGTCTTGGGATCTGGCACGTCGCCATGCGCCGTGGCCCCGTGCAATCGCCAGCACCCAAGGCCCGCCGACAGCTCCAGGAACACCTGCGCGCCAGTGCTGATTTCCTGTTGCGACGCAGTGGCCAGGCCAGCCTGTTGCACGGATTGCAGCAGGACATCCTGCGCCGCGCACGACGCCGCCACCCCGGCTTTGAACGACTCGGCGTTGCCGAACAATGGCAGGTGCTCGCGCGCCTGACCCGCCAACCCACCCGTGCAATCAGCCAGGCACTCAGCCCACGCCCCAGACAACAGCTTTCCAGCGCTGACTTCAGCCGTCAGGTGGCCCAGTTGCAAACCCTCAGGAATGCCTTATGAGTGAACAACCGAAGGATGTGGGTCATTTCGAGCCTGCCAGCCCGCAGGCGCACGCCGCTCAGCAGCGTCAGCGAGCCAGTCAACTGGCTCAGGCATTACGCTATGAGCTGCGAAAAGCCGTGATCGGCCAGGACGCGGTCATCGATGACGTACTCACAGCACTGATTGCCGGCGGCCATGTGCTGCTCGAAGGCGTGCCGGGGCTGGGTAAGACCTTATTGGTCCGCGCCCTGGCCCGTTGCTTCGGCGGTGACTTTGCGCGCATCCAGTTCACCCCGGACCTGATGCCCAGCGATGTCACCGGCCACGCGGTGTACGACATGCAAACCGAGCAGTTCAAGCTGCGTAAAGGCCCGCTGTTCACCAACCTGCTGCTGGCCGACGAGATAAACCGCGCCCCGGCAAAAACCCAGGCGGCGCTGCTCGAAGCCATGCAAGAGCGTCAGGTCACCCTCGAAGGTCGCGCGCTGCCGATCGGCCAGCCGTTCATGGTGCTCGCCACGCAAAACCCCATCGAACAGGAAGGCACCTACCCGCTGCCCGAAGCCGAGCTCGACCGCTTCATGCTCAAAGTGCGCATGGACTACCCGGATGCCGACCAGGAATTGAACATGGTTCGTCAGGTCAGCCGTTCGACCAGGGCTGACATGCTTGACGTACAACCGCTGCGCACCGTGCTGCAAGCCAAGGATGTACTGGCCTTGCAACGCATCGCCAGCGATTTGCCGCTGGACGAACAGGTGCTCGACTACGCCGTGCGTTTAGCCCGCACCACCCGCAGCTGGCCAGGTTTAACCCTCGGTGCCGGGCCTCGCGCCTCGATTGCGCTGGTGTGCGGCGCACGGGCCCGAGCCTTGCTGCGTGGCGGTGAGTTTGTGATCCCGGATGACATTAAAGGCTGTGCGCTGGCCGTACTGCGCCACCGCGTGCGCATCGCACCGGAGCTGGATATCGAAGGGTTTGAGGTCGATCAAGTGCTCAAGCAACTGCTCGACCAAGTCCCGGCGCCACGGTTGTGAATACCTCCAGCTGGATCGACTACCCCCCTGTGGCGAGGGAGCTTGCTCCCTCGCCACAGTGCGTGCGCCTTGAAAACAGGTGGGCAACCTTATGATGAGTCCTCTCTGCCCATGAAACCCACCCGCCTGCTGCTGATCTGGCTCGGCGTTTTGCTGGGCATTGGCATTGTGCTGGGTGCATTCCGAGCGCTTGGGGTCGACGTGGCGCAAAACATCCAGTCCATCAACTGGGGACTGCTGCTGGCCCTCCTGCTCCTGGCAATGCTCGATGCGTTCAGGCTCAAACGCCTGCCCTCGCCGCGCCTGCAACGGCAGATGCCCGGCAGCCTGGCGCTAGGGCGTTGGGGCGAAGTACGTCTGGATATCCAACACGACTATCGCCAACCGCTGAACGTACACCTGTTCGACCACGTGCCAGACGGTCTGAGCTTCGAGAACCTGCCGCAATCGGTCGAGCTGCAGCCTGGCCAACACAGCCAGATCGGCTACCGCCTGCGCCCGCTCAAGCGCGGTCATTTCAGCTTCGAACGCTGCGAAATCAACCTGCCCAGCCCACTGGGCTTGTGGTCTGATCGACGTTATCTGACCCTGATCGACAGCACCCGCGTCTACCCTGATTTCGCCCGTTTGTATGGCGCGCAACTATTGGCCGTGGACAACTGGCTCAGCCAACTCGGCGTACGCCAGCGTCAACGTCGCGGGTTGGGCCTGGAGTTTCACCAACTGCGCGAGTTTCGCGAAGGCGACAGCCTGCGGCAGATCGACTGGAAAGCCACCGCGCGTCAGCGCACACCGATTGCCCGTGAGTATCAGGACGAACGCGACCAACAGATTATTTTCATGCTCGACTGCGGCCGCCGCATGCGCAGCCAGGACGTTGAGCTGGCGCACTTCGACCAGGCCCTCAATGCCTGCCTGTTGCTCAGCTACGTCGCCTTGCGCCAGGGCGATGCGGTGGGCCTGAGCACCTTTGCCGGCGAGCAACCGCGTTACCTCGCCCCGGTCAAAGGCAGCGGCCAACTCAACGTCCTGCTCAACGCCGTCTACGACCTCGACAGCAGCCAACGCCCCGCCGATTACCAGGCCGCCGCCAACCAACTGCTGGCCCGACAAAAACGCCGGGCGCTGGTGGTCTTGGTGACGAACCTGCGGGATGAAGACGACGACGAATTGCTGACCGCCGTCAAACGCCTGAGCCGACAACATCGAGTGTTGGTCGCCAGCCTGCGCGAGGAAGTATTAGACGTTGTTCGGCAAGCGCCCGTGCAAACCTTGTCCGAAGCATTGGCCTACTGCGGCACAGTCGATTATTTGAATGCACGGGCCGAGCTTCATGAACGATTGACCGCTCACGGCGTTCCGGTACTGGATGCGCGGCCCAGTGAATTGGGCGCCGAACTGGTGACGCGTTACTTGAGCTGGAAGAAGGCTGGCGTGCTTTAACGGGTTAAGCCCTGCACGGCAACTATTAATGTCGTAGGCATCTATTTCGAAACTTTACACTGACTACACTAACTTGCGCCATTGCCTACACATCCCCCAGAATCGCCCCGCTTGTGCACCTTGCCCCACGCTACTAAGGTTCTCCAGTCGCTGCCCATCAGCGATCGGGTTTAGTAGCCCGGAGGTTGTCATTACGGTGTACAAGCATCATTCAGTCAGGTATTCCCTATTCCTGCACTTGATGGTGGCTGTGCGCAGGGCGCTTCGGCGCGCCGGTAATGGTGACTCCCCGGTCTACTAACCTGCGTACAGCCGCCACCCCTTCGTTTAGTAGCGAGGTGGTTGCGGCTCCACTCAAGGAGCACCAAACATGTTCAAAGTCACCCCCAATCCGCCCGAAACCCCAACCGTTTCTCCCGAAGAAACCCTCGACTCAAAAAAGCTCCACGAGGCCGTACACCAGCCCCTCGATCACTACCTGACCCCGCCGCCATCCGACAAGCCACGCGCAAGCGACGACCGTCCGCCGCAGATCTTCACCGTCGCCCCGGACATCAACCCCGAAGCCTTGTTGGCCCACGCCTATGAAACCTTTTGCTCGGCCAGCTCCCTGACCCTGGATTTGTCCGATGATCTGGAGGGCAAGCACCGCAACCTCGCCCTGGCGATTTATAGCCTGATGGAGTTGGGGTTGTTGTTGGTCGAAAAAATGATGGATCGCGAGCAATCGGTGAAGGTGTAGGGCGCGGTTTGTCAGGCAAGCAATTGTTGAATGAAAGACCCCATCGCGAGCAAGCCCGCTCCCACACTGGATCTGTGTAAGGCCATTATGGTGTGACCTAAGCAGACCTAATGTGGGAGCGGGCTTGCTCGCGATAGCGGCCGAATGATCAACACCCGCCCAAGCCAATGTCAACGGACCCGGCCCTCACGCCGAAGCCGACAACGAATGAAAACTGAAATATTGCTTCAAGGCGCTGACCAACTGCCCATATTCAACCGGTGCCTTAAGCACGACAAAACCCGCATCGTAGTGGTGCGGCGTCGCGTCTTCATGGCACCACAGGCAACAGGCCGTGAAATCGATTACCTGCTGGCAACCGTCGCTGACAGGAATCTTCAGGCGCAGTTCGAAGTCGGCGCCGATCATCATCGGTAACTGGCTGATCAGCATCAGCCCGTCTTCGGAAACGTTACCCAGAAAGCCAATGGGCTTGTCGGTGATGCTGTTGAACACCCTTAAAAAATACGGCAGTTGATGCCGCTCGATCCGGCGGTCGGTGAACATGCTGAGTATCGCTATAAAAGGCCATTAAGCATGGCCGCACTAGTGCTTCGGAACGGACCTGCCGAGCAGGCACGCTCTCCTCGGTCGCGGTGTGCCAGCGGCCTTGGCCCTGTCACTGTTTCTCTGCCACTCCCAAGTGTTACGTGTTTTAGGTTGCACCTTCTAAAACTACGTATTCGAATACTAGCTCAATGCTGACCGTCAGCCCGATTAAATGGCCGCTGTCATTAGTAGACGCTCGGACGTGCCTGCGCGGCGCTGCGGGTTGGGTAATGGCCCAGTGACTGCAAGGTTTCCAGACGGGCGCGAGCGCGGAATGCATATTCGCTGTCCGGATACTGCGTAATGAGAAACTGGTAAGTCTGCGCCGCATCGATGAACAGCTTCTGACGCTCAAGACACTGCCCACGCATCATCGACACTTCCGGCTGCATATAGCGCCGCGAACGGCTCTCGCGGTCGACTTTGGACAGCTCGAGCATCACCTGCTCGCAATTGCCACGGTCATAAGCGTGGTAGGCGTTATTCAAATGATGGTCCATCGACCAACGGGTGCAGCCAACAACACTGAGGGCAAGGGCCGCAATGAGCACGAATCGCATGGGGGATCTCCTGTCTTGAGCACTGTATCGACCCATTGGCGGAAATCTTCAGGCTGCCTGTGATGATAGGTTCAAGAAACAAACAAAAAACAAAAAAATAAGTAGTGCAAACGAACAATGACTACAACTTCGGACCATAGTAGCCTCTCGTTGCGCTTGAACTCAGGAGTCTCTGCATGTCCGTACGTCGTACTAAAATCGTCGCTACCCTTGGCCCTGCCAGCAACTCGCCGGAAGTTCTCGAACAGCTGATTCTGGCTGGCCTGGACGTCGCCCGGCTGAACTTCTCCCACGGTACCCCCGACGAGCATAAAGCTCGCGCCAAGCTGGTGCGCTCCATCGCTGCCAAGCACGGCCGCTTCGTCGCGCTGCTGGGTGACCTGCAAGGCCCGAAAATCCGTATCGCCAAATTCGCCAACAAGCGCATTGAGCTGAAAGTCGGTGACACGTTCACCTTCTCCACCAGCCATCCGCTGACCGAAGGCACCCAGGAAGTCGTCGGTATCGACTACCCAGACCTGGTCAAGGATTGCGGCGTCGGTGACGAACTGCTGCTCGATGATGGCCGTGTAGTGATGCGCGTCGACACAGCAACCGATGATGCGCTGCATTGCACCGTGTTGATCGGTGGCCCGCTGTCGGACCACAAAGGCATCAACCGTCGCGGCGGTGGCCTGACCGCTCCAGCCCTGACCGAAAAAGACAAGGCTGACATCAAGCTCGCCGCAGAAATGGAAGTCGATTACCTCGCGGTGTCCTTCCCACGCGACGCTGCCGACATGGAATACGCTCGCCAACTGCGCGACGAAGCCGGCGGTACTGCCTGGCTGGTCGCGAAGATCGAACGCGCTGAAGCCGTGGCCGACGACGAAACCCTCGACGGTCTGATCCAGGCCAGCGATGCGGTGATGGTTGCCCGTGGTGACCTCGGTGTGGAAATCGGTGACGCGGAGCTGGTGGGCATTCAGAAGAAGATCATTCTGCACGCACGCCGCCACAACAAAGCGGTGATCGTCGCGACCCAGATGATGGAGTCGATGATCCAGAACCCGATGCCAACCCGCGCTGAAGTGTCCGACGTAGCCAACGCCGTGCTCGACTACACCGACGCGGTCATGCTCTCGGCCGAAAGTGCTGCCGGCGCTTACCCGCTCGAAGCGGTCCAGGCCATGGCACGGATTTGCATCGGCGCTGAAAAGCACCCGACCAGCAAAACCTCCGGCCACCGCATCGGTCAGGTCTTCGAAAGCTGCGACCAGAGCATCGCCCTGGCGGCCATGTACACGGCCAACCACTTCCCGGGTGTGAAAGCTATCATCTCCCTGACCGAAAGTGGCTACACGCCGCTGATCATGTCGCGGATCCGCTCCTCCATCCCGATCTACGCGTTCTCCCCGCACCGCGAAACCCAGGCCCGCGCGGCCATGTTCCGTGGCGTCTACACCGTACCGTTCGATCCGGCATCCTTGCCGCCTGAGCAAGTCAGCCAGGCCGCGATCGACGAGTTGCTCAAACTCGGTGTAGTCGAGAAAGGCGACTGGGTGATCCTGACCAAAGGCGACAGCTACCACACCACCGGTGGCACCAATGGCATGAAGATCCTGCACGTCGGCGACAAGATGGTCTGAGTCGGACGCTAATAAAAAGGCCCCGCAGCTCACGCTGCGGGGCCTTTTGCATTAATTGGACTCATACACCAGATAGCGGCCATCAGCTACCTAGCAGTTCTGATAGTTCCCAGTTCGTTTCTCTACAGGCTGAATGACCTGCCCCTGATCGACACGGGGCCGGAGCATTTCATCACACTGTAGGGAGACACCCCATGTCGACTCAAAACACCTCTCAATCACCACGCAAGTCAGGCGAACTGGACGCAAGCTTTGGTGATAACGGCACAACGTTGCTGGAAGGAAGCGAGGTAAAGGCCCTCGCCGTCTTGAAAGCTCCAGGGGCTGATCAAGGCAAAATCATTGGTGTCATCAGTACCGCAAGCGACTTCATACTTTTCCGCCTCGAAAAGGACGGCGTACTGGACCCCACGTTCGGTACCACAGGCTACTCGCGCTGGGGTTTCGGGAACACTTCAACCCGTTCAGTCCCCGCGAGCATCACAGTGCTGAGTGACAACAAGATTTTTGTAGCAGGTCATGCTCAAGAAGGAAGTATCGGCGGTAACTCCTACCCTGCCGCAGCGCGTTTCAACGTCAATGGCTCTCCTGATCTCACTTTTGGTGTCAGTGGAGTGTTCTCTTTCAGAGAACAACCGCCCACCGCCGGAAACACTTCAGCCCCGTACCTACAACAAACGAGTGCTATCGGTAATCTGGCGGTGGTAGAAACGAACGAGGATGGAAAGATCCTCTTTTGCAGCAACAACACGATTGCGCCATACCGTGATTGGGGCTTGTTGATTCAACTGACATCGACTGGAGAGTTGGACACCACCTTTAATGGTCAAGGTTATGCCTTCTTCAAACTCAATGGACAACCCACCTCCTCCATTGGATTGGTCACTCAAAAAACCAGCGGCAGAATCATTGTTGGGGGAACAACAGCTACTCAAAGCTTTTTGGCCGGTTTCACCAATATCGGGAAGACCGACACTTCTTTCGGGGAGGATGGTTTGGCTGAACTTAAATCAGACACTGCCCCATTAACGCTAAGCAAGCTTCTCCTGCAATCAGACGAAAAACCTGTCGCCATCGGCAGAGTTCCCACTACAGGTTCTTCTCGCAAGGGCTATGTGACAAGAACCCTGCCCAATGGAAAAACCGATAGCACCTTTAATAACGGACTCCCCCTCACCATTGATCGTCCGTTAACGAGCTTGCAATTGAACTCAGGAGACTTGGATTCTGGACAATCAATCATCGTGGCAGGTGAGCTAAATACGCGCGGGCTAAGCTTGGTCGGCCGTATCACTAAAGACGGGACACTGGATCCGACTTTTGGCACAGCTGGTTTGTCAAACCCCTCAGAGCCAGGAACGCCTAATTACACAACAAGCGCAGTCGTCCAGACGGATACCCAAATTGTTATCGCAGGCCGAAAAGACAGCAAACCGTCAGTGAGTCGTTATCAGGCCTGAGGACATCAACCATGCCGCGATCGACGAGTTGCTCAAACTCGGTGCCGTCGAGAAAGGCGACTGGGTGATCCTGACCAAAGGCGACAACTACCACACCACGGGTGGCACCAATGGCATGAAGATCCTGCACGTCGGCGACCCAATGGTCTGAGTTTCAGACCGCTGAAACGCAAAAGCCCCGCCGTTCACACGGCGGAGCTTTTTTCGTTTCAAATCAAGGAAGAACAGGCCTGAGGCACGTTTCCACCTGTCAGTTCTGACAGTAGACAGACCGCCCGCCAAACTCGCTTAATCGACTTCGCCCTTTGCTGCTATCGCTGTCATCAAGGCTTTTTACGCTTGGCTTTTGCGGCCCGTCATTGGCAGCAGCTGACGGAAAACCAATTCTGGCTAAAGGAATAGAGAAATGACCACAGACAAAACACTTACCCCTCGCGCCGCTGGTGATCTTGATCCTGGCTTTGGTGCGCAACACGACGGCAAGGTGATTCTGTCCTTACCCAATGCCCGCGATACTTCAGGCGAATGCATCGCCGAAGGCCCTGACGGCAGAATCTACGTTGGCGGAGCCGTCGACGCCGAAGGTGATGAACTTATACACAAGGCAGGTCTTGCCTGCCTCCGGAAGGATGGCACCCCAGCCCCTGAGTTCGGCAATGATGGATTTGTGATCGTGCCTTTCGCACCGACACAGGACGCGCATGTGCGCCAGATCCTTTTTCTGAAGCACGAGGGAGAGGACAAAATACTCTTGTGCAGCGTGAATACGAAAAACGGCGAGAGCCTGCTGGCGCGCCTTCATGCTGACGGGCGCCTGGATAACAGCTTCGGTGATAACGGCCGCCTGACGATCAAACTGCCTTCAACGCTTGCGCAAAGCCTTGGGCTGGGGCCGGAGCAGGTGGTGACCGCAAGTGATAGCGGCTCAGGCCACTGCACGTTGGCCGATGGCAAAATCTATGTCGTCACAGAAATTTACATGCCGATCTGGATAGCCAAGGTCGCGGTACTGATTCGGCTCAACAGTGACGGTTCGTTTGATACCAGCTTCAACAAAACCGGTTATGTAGCCGTTACCAATCAGCATTGGGGCAATAGCATCATCAACGACGTTCTGGTGCGGAACGGAAAAATCACCGTGTGCGGAACGCTTAAAGGCAATGGCATGGTGGCTCGCCTCAATGATGATGGCACTTTCGACGAAGAGTTCGCCATCAACGGGTTCGCACTGCTTGCTGGGTCCGAGCTCACGTTCGAAAAGCTCACGCAGCATTCCGAGAAGGGTGTTCTTGCTGCAGGTTGGGGGTTATCTCCACGCCATGGCGTGCTGGCCTGTTTCACCGAGAACGGCCAACTCGATCCAACATTCAATGGGGGCAAGGTACTGTTTCAATCCTTTGGAGAAGGAAGCAATGTCCTGCTTTATGGTGTTGGGCAGGCCCATGGGAAAATCATCGTGTCCGGGAGGATGGGATCGACAGGCGGCTTGCCTTCATTCGTGGTCGCTCGCTACCTGATTGACGGAACCCTGGATCTCGACTTTGGCCACGGAAAAGGTTGGAGTTCTACCCAATTCGAGAACCATTACACGATCGCTAACGCCATGGCCCTACAGAAGGATGGGAAGGTACTGGTAGTCGGCAATTCCGGCCCCTTCAGCAATGCGGCCCTCATCGCCCGCTTCCTGAACGACACCCAGGAATAGACGGCCCCCTCAAAGGCAACCTTTCGCCTGGCGAAGGGTTGCCCTTCTAGCGACGGACAAATGCTGACAACGCCGCAATCGCTTCCGGCGAGCGCACCGTGAAATGAAACACCGGGCTGTCGAGGTTGCTCGGCGGTTGCTGGATGAAGTCGGCGATGTCGTTGCCGGCAGTAATGCACTCGGCCGTGCCTGTGATCAGCACCGCGTTGATTTCCGGGTCGGTGTCGGCCTGTTTCAGCGCTTCGGCCAAGCGGCTGTACATGGCACGGGGCAGGGAGTTTTTCCTGTCGGGGAGAATGGCGGGCTTTTATTCATCTCGCAAACAACAAAGCACAGATCATAAAAACAATCCACTGTCAACTATGACAGTAGACTCGGCGAATCGCGCCGGATTATTAATGGGTCTCCAGATATCCATATCCTCAAGGAATTTCGATATGCACACTGACCCGTCAACCACAAATACACCCGGCAATCTTGATCAAAGTTTCGGGCCTGATGGCACTGGCATTGTTCCCCTGACGATTGCGCAAGCTTCGGGTGACACAATCATCTACGGCGTCGCTGATGCCCCGGATAATGCGGTGTACGCCACCGGACAATCGACCAGGGATTTTATTATTGCCCGCTTGACCGATGAGGGATCGCCCGACCCAAGCTTTGGTAGTAATGGTTTTGTCGTCGGCAGTTTTCCCGGAGAGACGAGAGCTGTCGGCAGATCCATTCTGACGCTCGATGACGGTCGGTTCCTGCTCATAGCGTTAACCGGTCTCACCCCTGACCAACCGTCCCTGGCGCGTTTTTTTGCTGATGGCACGATAGACACCACGTTTGGAACCAACGGCTACATCATTCACAGAAACAGACCTGTAGAAACCGAATCAGGAGATCGTCCATCATCGCCTGACGAGACGGCGGATTTTCAAGACATTGAAAGCAGCACGCTGCAGGCGGACGGAAAAATACTCGTCGTCCAGACTTACGTTATGCGCTCTTGGGAACGGCGAGTACTGATGTTCAGATTCAATAGCGATGGCTCACTTGACGAGACGTTCAATCAAACAGGCTACGTTCAAGTCACTCTCCCCGGTGTGACTTCAGCCAATATCCGGATATACGGTTGCATGGTGGATGAGGGCGGCAAACCGATGGCGTGCGGCGCTGTGGTAGATGAATCGTCAGCGAGGGTCCCCCTGTTTGTCCGCTATAACGTCGACGGCAACCTTGACACTTCATTCGGTGGTAAAGGGTTTGTCCTCATCCAGGTTCCGATGTCGAAGAGCGCCCACCTGCTCCGATTGATTCACCAACACAATGGGCGAGTGCTTGGCATCGGCGCTTCGCACTCCGATGAGGGTCTCTTGATCAGTATCGAGCCTGACGGTAAGCCAAACATCCAGTTCAACGAGGGCAAGCCCTTGCTTACCCAAGTTGACAGTCTTCCAACCTCTTGGCGCGACGGCAAGATGCAACCCGACGGCAAGCTTGTGGTCGTTGGAAGCGCCAAGTCTGCCAAGGGTTCAGGCGCCGTTGTCGCACGATTGATCGACTCAAGGTTTGATCTCGGCTTCGCCGGCAAAGGCTGGGCATTCACCCAGCCGGACGCGACAACGATAGCGACTAACTGTGTAGCGTTAAGGAAGGATGGAAAAATCACTATTGGCGGCCACATTCGCACTGAAGGCCTGGCCGGCTACAAGGCGTGTGTGCTTCGTTATCATGGCTCAACTCAAGGCTGAGTCTGGATCCTGGTATTGATACCTGGCTCCTGCGCTGAGAACCGCACAGCCTCGTCATATGAATGGCGGGGCTTTTTACTTTCTGATTCAAGTCATGGTGAATCGCTCACCCACGGGGCACGAACACGTCGGCCAGCAGTTGATTGCGCGGCAACCCCGCCAGGTACAGACGCCGGGCAAAGGTGTCGACGCTGTCGGGGCTTCCGCAGAGCAAGGCCACGGTTTGCCGGGAAACAAGCCGCAGTTGCGCTAAAGCCGTTGGTAACTCGGCCGCCGTCAGCAGCTCAATCGTCAGGTTTTGACGGTTTGAAGCCAGCGCCGTCAAGGGTTTGGCCAGATAATGCTCGCTGGCATCATGGGCCAGGTGAATAACACGGATGGCACCCTGATGATCCTGACGCAAGGCCTCACGCAGCACGCCGAACAACGGCCCAAGACCGGTGCCTGCCGCCAGCAGCCAGAGCGGCCGGGTTTGCCAGTCCGGGTCGTAATGCAGTGCACCACCGCGCAGTTCGCCGAGACGGATCGGATCACCGATCTTGAGCTGACGGGCCGCGTCGCTGAATTCACCGGATTGGCGGCAATCGAGATGGAACTCGAGGAAGCGGTCTTCCTCCGGCAAGCTGGCCAGCGAATAGGGCCGTGCCACACCACTGGCCGTCCACAACACCAAATGCTGCCCGGCCCGATAGCGCAAGGGTCGCTCGGGTTTCAAACGCAGGCGCAGTACCGTCATGGACAGCCAATCGACACCCACCACCTCAGCCGGCAGACCATCGCACACAGGGTCGAAGGTTTCGATCTGCAAATCCTCGACGACCTGACATTGGCAGGCCAACCGCCAGCCGCGCTGACGTTGCTCATCGGTCAACGCATCGGGTCGGCTGTCGCTGGGCCTGCCTTGAACGCAGTGCACCAGGCACGCGTGGCAACTGCCGGCGCGACAGCTGTAAGGAACGGCGACACCGGCCTGGTTCAAGGCGTCGAGCAGGTTGCTCCCCGCTGCCACCGACCACTGTCGTTCACCCACCCGTAACTCAGGCATCGACGTTTTCCCAGGCCGCCGCACAACGGTTACGGCCGTCTCGCTTGGCGCGATAAAGCGCCTGATCCGCGCGCTGCAAGGCAGTATCCAGATCACCACCCAGCTCAAGCAAGGTCATCCCCGCCGACAGGCTCAGGCCCTGCACGCTCAGACCGACCAACTCGACATCGGTGAACGCAATGCGCAGACGCTCGCAGCAGGAGGTCAGGCGCTCGGCGTCACAATCGGGCAACAACACGACAAACTCCTCACCGCCATAACGGGCCAGCACATCGCCATCGCGCAGACAGGCGGTGGCAACGGCGGCAAATGCCTGTAACACCTGATCACCCGCCGCATGCCCGTGAAGGTCATTGATTCGTTTGAAATGATCCAGATCGATCAGCGCCAGGCCGTGGATCACATCGGCGTCCATGCTGCGCAATTCGCGGGAGGCCAGGCTCAGAAAATGCCGTCGGTTGAACAGGCCGGTGAGTTCGTCGGTGGCCACCAGGTCTTCGAGCTGGCGCATCATCCCGCGCAGGGTGTCCTGATGGGCCTGCAACGCGAAGCGCCGTTGACGCATGCGCTGGCGGGAAGTCTGGACGTAACTGGCATAAAAGGTGAGCCACACCAGAACGATAAACAACACACAGACCTGCAGCGCCGCCAGCGCGGGATCGGCCAACTCGAAGTGGTAGCCTTCCCAGAGATTGATTCCGGCGAAACTGAAAAAAACCAGCGCCGCACAGCGCATGAATGCCCGGCGCGGTAAATGAAACAGACCGAACAGCAGGATCAGCACGTAGAACACCAGGAACGCGCCGCGAGCCATGTCGAGCTGGGCGATGAACCAGGTTTGCCAGCCAAGGCCCAGTACTATTTGCAGTTCAGTCAGGCTGGGGTCGGTAAAACGCAGATTGCGCCCGCTGAGAAAAACCGCGAACAAGGTCGCTTGACTGAGCACCACCAGTACCGTAGCAATCACTGCGCTGCTCATTGAGGCACGATAGTGGCCACTAAGAATGGCCAGCCACAGCAGCAGCAATGCCAGAGCATAGGTACCCGCCGCGAGGGTAAAGCGCTTGAGCAACAGACTCTGTATGGCTTTATGGGTCAATCTTTGACTCACTGTGCAAAAGGAGGCTGAACCGGGTTTCCTACCCTACAGGCCTCGTGCCACTTTAGTGTCGTGGCCCAAAAATGACTATTCAATTTTTGGATGACCGGCAGGATCGCGTGCTCCAGAAATTTCACGGGTGTACTCAGTCAGTGTAGGAGCTGGCGAAGCCTGCGATCTTTTCGGCGGTCCCCAAAGATCAAAAGATCGCAGCCTTCGGCAGCTCCTACAGGGATTGGTGTATCGCTATGATATGCGACCTTCGTTTGATTAGCGGCGGGTGTGCCCGAGCCTTGGGCGCGTTATACTGCCGCGCCTTTTTAGCGTCGCGCCAGCATGCCCGGCGTGCCTTAAAAGGTGTTTTCAGTGACCAGATCCAACCAGACTGAAGGCACCTTATTAAATGTTCCCGTCTTATAGAGGAGCGCGACTCATGACCGTGATCAAGCAAGACGACCTGATTCAGAGCGTTGCTGACGCCCTGCAGTTCATTTCCTATTACCATCCCGTGGATTTCATCCAGGCCATGCACGAGGCCTACCTGCGTGAAGAGTCGCCGGCAGCCCGCGATTCCATGGCGCAAATCCTGATCAACTCGCGCATGTGTGCCACTGGCCACCGCCCGATCTGCCAGGACACCGGCATCGTGACCGTGTTCGTCCGTGTGGGCATGGATGTGCGCTGGGATGGCGCGACCATGGGCCTGGACGACATGATCAACGAAGGCGTGCGTCGCGCCTACAACCTGCCGGAAAACGTCCTGCGTGCCTCGATCCTCGCCGACCCGGCGGGCGCTCGTAAAAACACCAAGGACAACACCCCGGCAGTCATCCACTACTCCATCGTCCCGGGTAATACCGTGGAAGTGGACGTGGCGGCCAAGGGCGGCGGCTCCGAAAACAAATCGAAGATGGCCATGCTCAACCCGTCCGACTCGATCGTTGACTGGGTGCTGAAAACCGTTCCGGAAATGGGCGCCGGCTGGTGCCCACCGGGCATGCTTGGCATTGGCATCGGCGGCACCGCCGAGAAAGCCGCGGTGATGGCCAAGGAAGTGTTGATGGAATCCATCGACATCCACGAGCTGAAAAAGCGCGGCCCATCCA
Organism: Pseudomonas sp. H11T01; assembly: GCF_048515765.1. Taxonomy (NCBI): domain Bacteria; kingdom Pseudomonadati; phylum Pseudomonadota; class Gammaproteobacteria; order Pseudomonadales; family Pseudomonadaceae; genus Pseudomonas; species Pseudomonas sp. H11T01. Next base: position 120,384 of record NZ_JBLYED010000017.1, read on the forward strand.
ACCGTATCGAAGAGATGCGTCTGGAGCTGTTCGAGAAGGTCAACCAGTTGGGCATCGGCGCCCAGGGCCTGGGTGGCCTGACCACCGTGCTCGACGTGAAGATCATGGATTACCCGACCCACGCCGCGTCCCTGCCGGTGTGCATGATCCCTAACTGCGCCGCCACCCGTCACGCGCACTTCGTGCTCGACGGTTCCGGCCCGGCGTCCTTGGAAGCGCCACCGCTGGACGCCTACCCGGAAATCGTCTGGGAAGCCGGCCCGTCAGCGCGTCGCGTCAACCTCGACACCCTGACCCCGGAAGATGTGCAGAGCTGGAAGCCGGGCGAAACCGTCCTGCTCAACGGCAAAATGCTCACCGGTCGCGATGCTGCGCACAAGCGCATGGTCGAAATGCTGAACAAGGGTGAAACCTTGCCGGTAGACCTCAAGGGTCGCTTCATCTACTACGTCGGCCCGGTCGATCCGGTGCGCGAAGAAGTGGTTGGCCCTGCTGGCCCGACCACCGCAACGCGGATGGACAAGTTCACCCGGCAGATCCTCGAGCAGACCGGCCTGTTGGGCATGATCGGCAAATCCGAGCGCGGCCCGACCGCGATCGAAGCGATCAAGGACCACAAAGCCGTGTACTTGATGGCCGTTGGCGGCGCCGCGTATCTGGTTGCGCAAGCGATCAAGAAATCCCGCGTGGTGGCCTTCGCCGAACTGGGCATGGAAGCGATCTACGAGTTCGACGTCAAAGACATGCCAGTAACCGTTGCGGTCGACAGCAAGGGCGAGTCGGTACATATCACTGGTCCTGCCATCTGGCAGAAAAAAATCAGTGAAAGCCTGGCGGTAGAAGTGCAGTAAGCGCTTAAACCTCCAGATCTAAAAAACGGCCGGACTGTTGTCATCAACAGCCCGGCCGTTTTTTATTGCCTATCACTTTAACGACGCAACTTGCGTAGCAGCTGACGAGCCCGCGAGGCTGCGTTCGGCTCGGGCCGCGTTCGGACGCAGCAGTCGTAAATCAGGCACTGCGGTGCTTCAGATAAACCGCGTCTGCCGGACTACGACCGCTTCGCGGCCAAACGCAGCCTCGCGGGCTCGTCAGCTGCTACGGGGGTCTTCAGCCGCACTCATGTTATGGTGCCCACCCCTATCACACCTGTTCATCCCGCATGTTCGTGACCCCTCGCTCCCTGCGCCTGGCGCTGTATACCCTGCTAATTGTTGCTGGTGCAGTGATTGCTGCCAGTCTGGCCATGCGCCATACCGAACGCCAAGCGCTGGTGGACGACGCGGCTCGCGCCAATGAACAGCTGGCGCTGTACGCCAATTCCCTGCACACCTTGATCGAGCGTTATCGCGCCCTGCCCTCCGTGCTGGCGCTGGACCCTGAATTGAGTTCGGCGCTTAACGGTCCGGTGAGCACCGAGCAACAGGACGCACTAAACCGCAAGCTAGAGAAAATCAACGGCGCTGCCCAGTCCTCGACGCTGGAACTGCTGGACCGCACTGGCCGGGCCGTGGCCGCCAGTAACTGGCGGCTGCCGAGCAGTTATGTCGGCCACAATTATGGCTTTCGCCCGTACTTCAGCCAGACCCGAAGCCAGGGCACCGGACGCTTTTATGCGGTGGGCGTGACCAGCGGCATTCCCGGTTATTTTCTGTCCAGCGCGGTGACCAGTGACAGCGGCGAGTTCCTCGGCGCGATGGTGGTGAAACTGGAGTTCCCGGAACTGGAACGCGAATGGCGCCAGGGCAGCGACACCCTGCTGGTCAGCGACGCCCGCGGAATCGTCTTCATCGCCAACCAGCCCGGCTGGCGTTATCGCCTATTGCAACCGCTGTCGGAGAGTGATCGGGCTGAGCTCAAAGCCACCCGGCAATACGACAAGCAACCGCTGACCCCACTCGAATACCGCGCCGTGCGGCACTTCGACAAGAACAGCTACCTGGCCCGTGTCGAGGGGCCGGACGGAACCGCGGATTATCTGTGGGAATCGCTGCCGTTGACCGCCGAAGGCTGGACCCTGCACCTGCTGCGTCGCCCGCAAGCCGCCATCGAAGACAGCCGCAACGCCGGGCTCGCCGCGGCCGGTGTGTGGCTGACGCTGGTGTTCCTGCTGCTGTTTCTCAATCAGCGCTGGCGCCTGGCCCGTCTGCGGCAGCGTAGCCGTGAAGAACTCGAAAAGCTGGTGGAAGAACGCACCCGCGATTTGCGCACGGCTCAGGACGGCCTGGTGCAGTCTGCCAAACTTGCCGCCCTTGGGCAGATGTCCGCCGCGCTGGCCCATGAAATCAACCAGCCGCTGACCGCTCAACGCATGCAGTTGGCGACGTTGCGCCTACTGCTGGATCACGGCCGGATAGACGACGCCTACAAAGCCATCACCCCGCTGGATGACATGCTGACGCGCATGGCCGCCCTTACCGGCCATCTCAAGACTTTCGCCCGCAAGAGCCCCAGCGGTCTGCGCGAGCGGCTGGACCTGGCGGCGGTGGTCGATCAATCCTTGCACCTGCTCGACGCTCGTATGCGCGACGAAAACGTCAGCAGCGTGCTGCACCTGACCCGCCCGGCGTGGGTGCGTGGCGATGCCATTCGTCTGGAGCAGGTGCTGATCAACCTGCTGCGTAACGCGCTGGATGCCATGCGCGACAAGCCGCTCAAGCGTCTGGAAATCCGCATCGAGGCCGATCAGCAACAGTGGCGGCTGACCGTCGCCGACAGCGGTGGCGGTATCACTGAGGAGCACCTGGCGAATGTGTTCGACCCGTTCTTCACTACCAAACCGGTGGGCGACGGCCTCGGACTAGGATTGGCGGTGTCTTACGCCATCGTTCACGAACACGGCGGGCGCCTCAGTGCCGGCAATCACGCCAACGGCGCGATTTTCACCCTGACGTTGCCTATCGCTCTAGAGGTGCAAACCCCATGTTGAACTCGGTGATTGTGGTCGACGACGAAGCCAGTATCCGCAGCGCCGTGGAGCAATGGTTGAGCCTCTCGGGCTTTGTGGTGCAGCTGTTCAGCCGCGCCGAGGAGTGCCTGGCGCAGCTGCCGAGGGATTTCCCCGGGGTGATTCTCAGCGACGTGCGCATGCCCGGCATGGGTGGCCTGGAATTGCTGAGCAAGGTCCGGACGCTGGACGCCGACCTGCCGCTGATCCTGCTCACCGGTCATGGCGACGTGCCAATGGCGGTCGAGGCGATGCGCGACGGCGCCTACGATTTTCTAGAAAAACCTTTCAGCCCTGAGACCTTGCTCATCAGCCTGCGCCGGGCGCTGGAAAAGCGTCGGCTAGTACTGGAAAACCGTGCGCTGCATGAGCAGGCCGACAACCGCGCCAAACTCGATGCCAGCCTGCTCGGGGTTTCCCGTGGCCTGCAAACGTTGCGTCGGCAAGTGCTGGACCTCGCGGCGTTGCCGGTCAACGTGCTGATCCGTGGCGAAACCGGCAGCGGTAAAGAGCTGGTCGCCCGTTGCCTGCACGATTTCGGTCCGCGAGCCGACAAGCCGTTTGTGGCACTGAACTGCGCGGCAATCCCCGAGCAGTTGTTCGAAGCCGAGCTGTTCGGCCACGAAAGTGGCGCCTTCACCGGCGCTCAGGGCAAGCGCATCGGCAAACTCGAATACGCCGACGGCGGCACGCTGTTTCTCGATGAAATCGAAAGCATGCCACTGGCCCAGCAGGTCAAGCTGCTACGGGTGCTGCAGGAGCAGAAACTGGAAAGGCTGGGCTCCAATCAGAGCATCCGGGTTGATCTGCGAATTATCGCGGCGACCAAACCTGATCTGCTGGATGAAGCCCGCGCCGGGCGTTTTCGTGAAGACCTGGCCTATCGGCTGAACGTTGCCGAATTGCGTCTGCCGCCGTTGCGCGAACGCCGCGAAGACATTCCGTTGCTGTTTGAACACTTCGCTCATAGCGCCGCCGAACGCCTGGGACGCAGTTTCCCGCCGCTGAGCGGTCCGCAACTGAGCCGCCTGCTCAGCCACGACTGGCCGGGCAACGTCCGCGAACTGGCCAACGTCGCCGAGCGTCAGGTGCTGGGCCTTGGTGAGCCGGAACCCGAAGGCATCGAACCCGGCCAGTCCCTTGCCGCGCAGCAGGAAGCCTTTGAAGCCCACTGCCTCAGGGCTGCTCTGACCCGACATAAAGGCGATATCAAATCGGTGCTCGCCGAGTTGCAGCTGCCGCGCCGAACCTTCAATGAAAAGATGCAGCGCCATGGGTTGGCGCGAGAGATGTTTTTGAAGGAGGAGTGATTCGCTCACACCGGAAACAGATCGTTCCCACGCTCCGCGTGGTAACGCCTCATTGGACGCTCCGCGTCCGCTTCGGCTGTGACGCGGAGCGTCACGGGCTGCATTCCCACGCAGAGCGTGGGAACGATCAATCCGCGCTGGATAGGCGGATTTCCGCTCATCACCCAGCCATCACTCAGCGGATTTCCGCTCACAAAATCCCCACAACCCCTCTAAATCAAGCCTCTTGGTTCTGGCACAGCTCCTGCTATAGCCCTGTCAGGCTGCGTTTCGGCGCGCTCCACAAAAACAATTAGACGAAGGATCCTTTATGGATAACTCCAATACCCTGCCTCTTGGGTCGGCAGCTGCGCCGGCGAAAGAAAGAACCACCACCAGCCGTATCAAATCGATTTTCAGCGGCTCCGTCGGCAACATGGTCGAGTGGTACGACTGGTACGTCTACGCCGCCTTCTCGCTGTACTTCGCCAAAGCGTTCTTCCCCAAGGGCGACACCACTGCACAACTTCTGAACACCGCCGCGATCTTCGCCGTGGGCTTCCTGATGCGCCCGATCGGTGGCTGGCTGATGGGTCTCTACGCCGACCGCGTCGGCCGTAAAGCCGCGTTGATGGCCTCGGTGTATCTGATGTGCTTCGGCTCACTGCTGATCGCCCTGAGCCCGGGTTATGAAACCATCGGTATCGGGGCGCCGATCCTGCTGGTGTTCGCTCGTTTGCTGCAAGGCCTGTCGGTCGGTGGCGAATACGGCACCTCGGCCACCTACCTGAGCGAAATGGCGACCAAGGAACGTCGCGGTTTCTTCTCCAGCTTCCAGTACGTGACCCTGATCTCTGGTCAGCTCATCGCTCTGGGGGTGCTGATCGTACTGCAACAAACCCTGACCACCGAACAGCTTTACGCCTGGGGCTGGCGCATCCCGTTCGCCATCGGCGCGCTGTGTGCCGTGGTCGCGCTGTACCTGCGTCGTGGCATGGAAGAAACCGAGTCGTTCACCAAGAAAGTGAAGGCCAAGGAAAGCGCGATGCGCACTTTGATGCGCCATCCCAAGGAACTGATGACCGTGGTCGGCCTGACCATGGGCGGCACGCTGGCGTTCTACACCTACACCACGTACATGCAGAAATATCTGGTGAACACGGTCGGCATGAGCATTTCCGATTCCACAACCATCTCGGCGGCGACACTGTTTCTGTTCATGTGCCTGCAACCATTGGTCGGCGGACTCTCGGATAAAGTCGGGCGGCGGCCGATCCTGATTGCCTTCGGCATTCTCGGCACCTTGTTCACCGTACCGATCCTCACCACACTGCACACGGTCCAGACTTGGTGGGGCGCGTTCTTCCTGATCATGGCGGCGCTGATCATCGTCAGCGGCTATACCTCGATCAACGCAGTGGTCAAAGCCGAACTGTTCCCGACCGAAATCCGCGCTCTGGGCGTCGGCCTGCCGTATGCCTTGACCGTATCGATCTTCGGCGGCACCGCTGAATACATTGCGCTGTGGTTCAAGAGCATCGGCATGGAAACCGGTTACTACTGGTACGTCACCGCCTGCATCGCCGTTTCGCTGCTGGTCTACGTGACCATGAAAGACACCCGCAAACACTCGCGGATCGAGACCGACTGACAGGCAAAAAAATACGCGCAAGGGTGCAAGACCTTTGCGCGTTTTTCTGTGAGACCGCAGTGAATTTGTGGCGAGGGAGCTTGCTCCCGCTGGGCAGCGAAGCGGCCCTAAAATCTGCAACCGCACACCCCCAGACACACCATCAAGCTGCGACCGCTTCGCGGTCGAACGGGAGCAAGCTCCCTCGCCACAAAAACGATCAAGACAACTCGGCAGCGCCCTGACGCACGTACTTGTTCTGAACGTACGAAGCGCCCGCAATCAACACCACCAAAATCCCCGCCAATACCAGTGACGAACCAATGGTGCCAAAGTCCAGACCACCCTTTTCATGAGGTTTGGTCAGAAAATCGCCCAGGGTTGCGCCGAACGGTCGTGTCAGTACGAAAGCCATCCAGAACAACAGCACCGAGGAGATCCTGGTGAAGTAACGCGCCAGCACGACCACCGCGATGGTCGAACCGATGAACAATGCGCCACCGGCAAAACCCAACCCCGAGTCGTCGGCCAGATAATCACCCAGCGCCGTGCCCAGGGTGTTGGAAAACAGAATCGCCATCCAATAGAACATTTCGCCACGAAACGTCTGGATCTTATTCACGTTCAGCGAATCGCCACTCAGGCGCCAGAGGGCGAAGATCGTCACCAGAATCGCGATCAGGATCATCGAGCCCGTGGCATAACCCAGACCCAGGGTGCGGTCCATGAAGTCCGACATGGTGGTGCCGGCCGTGCTGGTCGAAAGGATCACGATCCAGTACAGCACCGGGTGATAGGTTTTCGAAAACAGCTGAGTCACCAGGGTCAGCAGGAACACGCTGATCAGGATCATCGAGCTGATGGCGTAACCGACATTCAAGGTCATCGACAGCAAATCACCCGCGGTTTCCCCCAAGGTCGTCGCGCAAATTTTCATGACCCAGAACGCCAGGGTGATCTGAGGAAGTTTGTTCATTCGATGCAGTACTCCAAAGCTCGGATTTCAGACAGCCAGTTTTCAATGGTTTTTGACCCGGGCGGAGACTGAAGGGATAACCGTGAAAATTAGGTAAGTGGAGAATGAAAAAACCATGGAAGCGCGGGTTTTGATCGTTCACTCCTGCGTGGGAATGCAGCCCGTGACGCTCCGCGTCACAAGAGCGGACGCAGAGCGTCCAGTGAGGCATTCCCACGCGGGAGCGTAGGAACGATCAAACAAAGCTGGACGGCTGGAAATAACCCTCAACGCCCTGCACTATTGCTCTCCTCCCTTCGTACTCACCTCAGGAACCCCGCGCCATGCCTGACGATATCCATTATTACGAACCCTCCCAGGGCCACGGCCTGCCCCATGACCCGTTCAATGCCATCGTCGGCCCGCGCCCTATCGGCTGGATTTCCTCGCAGGATGCCCAAGGCCGCCTGAACCTGGCGCCTTACAGCTTCTTCAATGCGTTCAACTACATTCCACCGATCATTGGTTTTTCCAGCGTCGGGCGCAAAGACAGCCTGAACAATATCGAGCAGACCGGCGAGTTCGCCTGGAATCTGGCGACCCGCCCGTTGGCCGAGCGAATGAACCAGAGTTCCGCCATGGCGCCGCCCCAGATCAACGAGTTCGAACTGGCCGGGCTGACACCGGTGGCCTCGAAAGTCATCGCGGTGCCACGGGTAGCCGAAAGCCCGGTGTCCTTCGAATGCAAGGTCACGCAGATCATTCAACTGCAACGTGCGGACAAAGAGCTGGTGCCCAGCTGGCTGATTCTCGGCGAAGTGGTCGCCGTGCATATCGCCAAGTGGCTGCTCAAGGATGGGGTCTACGATACCGCCGCAGCAGAACCGATTCTGCGCGGCGGCGGGCCGGCGGATTATTTCCAGCTGGGGCCTGAGGCTTTGTTCAAGATGTTCCGCCCGGGGGCAGTCAAATAGTTTCCCAGGACAATTCGCCGTCTTCAGTCACGTCGATCAACTGCTCAAGCTTTTGCGCGGCAGCCTGATCGGCATCATGGGCGGTCTTGAATGTCTGGTTATCGAGCACTTTATGAAAACGCGGGGCGCCTGAACCACCCAGGGCCTTGACGGCGATTGCCGCGCTGTAGCCACCCTCTCCCGGTACAACAGCGGAAACTGCTTCGAACTGCGCAAACTCTTTACGTGCCATGTCACGGATCCTGGCCAATTGAAAGTCGGCCATTCTAAACCTTCAACCGACCAGCTGGTGCATCGCAGGTACGTTCAGTTGTGCGTATTCGCCTTGGGCCTGAACCGCTGAGACGTCACTGAAGGTGTGAAAGTCCAGACTGTTGACGACCAGCTCCTGCACCAGTTCGGCGAAGATATCCATGGCTGGGGTACTGAAGTAGGCGGTCATGGCCTGCTGATTGGCCCAGAAACCGGACACCAGCCACAGCTCTGGGTCGCACAGTGAATGCTGCAGGGCAAAATGCAGGCAACCAGGCGACTGACGGGTCGGTTCAATCAGGCTGCTCAAACGCGCGCCCAACTCCATCGAGCGTCCGGAGCGGGCCCGAACGAATGCCATATGACTGACAGGGATTTGCGTGGACATATTCGACACTCCCAAAATGACTCAATCAGCAGCCTTGAGGCGAGCTGCGACAGGATCAAAGATTAAGCCCCAAGCGCATTAGCCGTTAGTCGATTCCTGCCGGCTTCTTGCACAATCCTGCGTCAGCGTTCCAGTTGCGCAGGCCGGCTGAAATCAACGGCATAAAGGTGTCAGTCGTGTTTCAAGCAAGTTTCTCCACACCGAACCTCTTGTATCTGCTCTGATTTTTAACCCCAGGCAGAATCAGGCAAGTTTTACGCAGAAATTGCCTACCACCCTGCCTTGCACAAACTTAAGCTGTGCCTATCCCAAACGCCTCGCAGAGGATGCAACCCATGTCGTCGCTCGATCACACCCAAGCCCCGCTGGATGCCGACATGGAAAAGCAGCGCGCGGAGCTGGCCACTATCATCGGTCGCAATACCGGTGAAGACGGCAGCTACGCGACAGCCATCGGCTCGCTGTTTCTGTCGCGGCACAGCTGTTCACACGATTTCGCGCCGGGACTTGCACAACCGGCGCTGTGCATCCTTGCTCAAGGGCGCAAGGAAGTGCGCCTGGCTGACGAGTACTTCAACTACGACCCGCTCAATTATCTGGTGGTTTCGGTTTCGATGCCGCTGAGCGGACGGGTGGTCGATGTCTCGCCAGAGCATCCGATCCTGGCCTTGCGCCTGGATATCGACCCGACAGAGATCACCGCATTGATTGCCGATGCCGGCCCCTTGGGCGTGCCCACCCGGCCAACCGGGCGCGGCCTCTATGTAGAGCGACTCGACCAGCCGATGCTCGACGCGGTGCTGCGTTTGGCCCGTCTTCTCGACAGCCCGAAAGACATCGCCATGCTCGCGCCGCTGATTCGTCGGGAAATTCTTTATCGGTTATTACGCAGCCATCAGGGCCATCGGCTGTATGAAATCGCCATCGCCAACAGCCAAAGCCATCGGATCGGCCAGGCAATCAAATGGCTCAACGGCAATTATGAGCAACCCTTGCGCATCGATAATCTGGCACGGGAGGTGAACCTCAGCGTGTCGACTCTGCATCACCGCTTCAAAGCGATGACGGCCATGAGTCCGCTGCAATACCAGAAGCAACTGCGCCTGCAAGAGGCGCGGCGTTTGATGCTGGCAGAAGGGCTGGATGCGTCGGCGGCGGGCTATCGAGTGGGCTATGAAAGCCCGTCACAATTCAGCCGTGAGTACAGCCGGTTGTTTGGCGCACCGCCGTTGCGGGATTTGGCGCGGTTGCGGTTGAGTGTCTGACCGGCCTTGTGTCGCCTGCCCCAACGCCATCGCGGGCAAGCCCGGCTCCCACAGGATTTGCGCAAAACCTGTGGGAGCGTGGCTTGCCCGCGATGGGCTGCGCAGCAGCCCCAAAACCTGCATCCGCGGTATGTCAGGCAGAAAGCATCAGTCGGGTCGCCACAGTGATTAGTGTCGCAGCTTAGGCCCCCAACACCCGACACGCCTCGGCCGGGATCGTCACTGACACCGGGTTGCCGATACTCAAGCCGAAGCCCTGGGATGGCGTACTCAACGCGGTAAACGAAACACCGGAACACTCGACCGTGGTTTCGATGGTCGCGCCGATATCGCGAACGAACGTCACCTTGCCGAGCAGGCGATTGCCCGCCGTCGCCTGAGGTTGCGACAGTTGCAGATCCTCTGGGCGTACTAGCATTTTTATCTTCTCGCCGACCACGATGCTGCTGCAAATCGGTACGTGAAGCGCATCGCCGCCCGGCAGACTTACCTGGCCATTGCCCAACGCGGTCGCCGGGAAAATATTCCCTGAACCGATAAAGTCCGCAACGAATTCGTTGGCCGGATGCCGGTAAATTTCGATCGGCGTACCGACCTGTTGCACCCGATGCTCGCCCAACACCACCACGATATCGGCCATGGTCATGGCTTCGCGCTGGTCGTGGGTCACCAGAATGGTGGTGATATTAAGGCGTTGCTGCAGTTGGCGGATTTCCACCTGCATCGATTCGCGCAGCTTGGCGTCCAGCGCCGACAACGGCTCATCGAGCAGAAGGATTTTCGGACGCGAGGCAATCGCCCGGGCAATCGCCACGCGCTGGCGCTGACCGCCGGAGAGTTTCGCCACCGGGCGATCAATCATTTCCTGCAGTTGAATCAGCTCCAGCAACTCCACCACCCGCGCCTGCTGATCGGCCTTGCTGACCCCACGCAGTTTCAGTGGATAGGCAATGTTCTCGCCGACGGTCATGTGCGGGAACAGCGCCAGGGACTGGAAGACCATGCCGAAGTTGCGCTGGTGCGCCGGGGTATGGCCGATGTCTTCACCGTCCAGACGAATCTCGCCGCCAGACAGTGTTTCAAGCCCGGCGATCATCCGCAGCAAGGTGGTTTTTCCGCAGCCCGAGGGGCCGAGAAAACACACCAGTTTGCCCTCAGGCAAATGCAGATTGACGTCCTTTACCGCGCACGCTGAGCCGTAATGTTTCACGACGTTTTCCAGAATTAAACCAGTCATGCTTCACCTCAAAAATCAGAACGAAACGCCACCTTCACCGACCAGCTTCTCCAGCGCCCAGATCAGGACGAAGTCGATAAGCACGATCAGCACGGCGAACGAGAAAACGGTCGGGTCGAGCGACGACACGGTGCGGCTGTACATCCAGATCGGCACGGTCATTACATCGATGGTGTAGAGGAAATAGGTCACGGTGAATTCGTTGAACGAGACGATGAAGGCCAACAACATCCCGGCAAGAATCCCGGATTTCATCAACGGCACCACCACATCGACAATCGCCCGCAGTGGTGAAGCACCCAGCATTTGCGCGGCCTCTTCGACTTCGCTGCCGATGGAGAGCATCGCCGCCGTGCAGTTTTTCACTACAAATGGCAACGCCAGGATGACGTGGGCAATCACCAGCCGCGAGGTGTTCATCTGGAACGGCAGGCTGTCGAACACCAGCAGCAACGCCAGCCCCAATACCACCATCGGGAACACCAGCGGCAGCGACATCAACTGCAGCGCCACAGCCTTGCCACGAAACTCACAACGGGTCAGTGCGTAGGCCGCCGGCACCGCGATAATGGTTGCAAACACCATGGTCAGGCACGCCACCATCAGACTGGTGGTCATGGCTTTGCCCAGGCTCAGCACATCGCTGGTGTCGGGCGAAACGAAGGTATTCCAGGCGGCCTTGTACCATTGCAGGCTGTAGCTGCTGGGCGGGAAGTCCAGGTTCGACGCGCCGCTGAAGGACATGACGATCATGGTCAGGATCGGCAACACCGCCAGCAGCAGAATGAAACCTGAAAGGACCCCGGCGAACCGCCCGGTTTCACCGGGTAGCAGCGACTGGCGCTTCTTGATTAGCGTGCTCATTGCGAAGCCTCCAGCATGCGCCGACGACGGCCCGTGATGTATTCGGAGAGGGTCATGATGGCCAATGTGGTGACGATCAACACCACCCCCGCAGCGGATGCGGCAGGCCAGTTCATCAGCGGCGCGATCTGGTCATGGACCATCACCGCGAGCATCGGCACTCGCCGACCGCCGAGCAACAAGGGCACCACGAAGCTGCTGGCGTTGTAGGCAAACACCAGTGTCGCACCGGTGATAATTCCCGGCAGGCTCATGGGCAAAACCACTTGGCGGAACACCTGCAAGCGGCTGGCGCCCAAGGTCGCGGCGGCCTCTTCGTAAGTGCGTGCGACGCCGCGCATGGCGCTGGCAATCGGCAGCACTGCCAACGGGAACGCGGTCTGCACCAGCCCCATCAACACGCCATTCTGGTTGTACAACATCATGATCGGGCGCTTGATCAGGCCCAGGCCCATCAATGCCTGATTGAGCATCCCGCCAGGTCCCAGGATCACCAGCCAGCCGTAGCTTTGCAGCAACAGGTTGACCAGCAACGGCAATAGCACCGCGGCGAGAAATATCCGACGTACAAAAGGTGAAGTCAGGCGCGACATGGTGTAGGCCACCGGGATCGCGAGCAGCACCGCAATCACCGCGCTGATCAGGGCCAGGCGTAAGGTCAGCACCAATGACTTCAGGTAATAGGGTTCCAGCAATTGGGCGTAGCTGGCCAGACTGAAGCCGGACCATTCCGCCCCCTTGGTGCCCACGCTCATGCGCAGCACCAAGAGGCTTGCGGCAATCAGCACACCGAGAAACAGCATCGACGGCGAAAGGAAAAACCAGGCGCGCGCCGTGGGTGAGACACCGAGGCGTGGGCGCGTTGCTGCGGCGCTTACCGGGTGGGTCAAAGGTTGGTGTTCCATAGCAAGGGTCTCGTCAATGGAAAGCAGCTGAGCGTTCACAAGACTTGAAACCACCTTGAACCCTGTGGGAGCGGGCTTGCTCGCGAAGAGGCCGTGTCAGTCGACATCAATGTTGAATGTCACACCGCATTCGCGAGCAAGCCCGCTCCCACATTAGATCTGTGGTGTTCCAGAGGGCCTGTGTTCGCCACTCGATCAGGAAGAGAAGATTTCCGTGTAACGGCGAATCCACTGGTCATGCACCGTGGCCAGGAACGCGTTGTCGTGCATGATCGCCTTCTCGGAAATCTGCTCTGGCGTCAGGATGTACGGGCTCTTGCGCGCTTCGGCGGAGATGATGGCCTTGGCGTTGACCGGACCGTTGTAGATATCTTCAGCCATCTTGCCCTGCACCAGCGGGTCCAGAGAGTGGTTGATGAACGCGTAGGCCAGTTCGGTATCGCCAGGACGATTTTTCGGCATTACCGAGAGCATCAGGTCGGTGTAGAAGCCTTCCTTCATGCCGAAGGTGGCGCCCAGACCGTAGGCCGGGTCACGAATCTGTTTAGGGAAAAACGCCGGGGCGTAGAGACCGCCCATATCCAGGGAACCAGTGCGGAACAATTCGGCGATCTGGTTAGGGTTTTCACCCAGCGTCACCACACGGCTCTTAAGTTCTGCCAGTTTCTTGAAGCCCGGCTCAATGTTGTGCTCGTCACCACCGGCCAGTTTGGCGGCGATGATGATCAGGTCCATGGCCTCGGTCCAGTTCGGCGGCGGCAGGAAAATGTTCGGCGCCATGTCCGCATCCCACAGCGCGGCGTAGCTGTCCGGCGCTTCTTTCACGGTGCGGGTGCTGTAGACCAGGCTGTTGCACCAGAGCAGGTAACCGATACCGTGACCGTTGGCACCGGTGCGGTATTTCTCCGGCACGTCGACCAGGTTGGGAATACGGTTCAGATCGGGTTTTTCCAGCAGACCGGCAGCCGCCAGACCTTCAGCGCCGACGCCAGCCAGGGTGATGATGTCGTATTGCGGGCGATCACCACCGGCCTTGAGTTTGGCGACCATTTCCGAGGTGCTGCCGGTACGGTCAGCGATGACCTTGACGCCGTACTTGGCTTCGAAGGTCGCGGCAATGTTGCGCAACGCTGCCAGTCCGGTGTCATCCGACCAGGTCAGCAGGCGCAGGGTCTTGCCCTGAAAACGCGTGTCGCTGGCGTTGGCCCGGATAAACGGCATGCTCATCGCTGCCGCGGCAACCGAAGCAACGCCAACCGTTTTGATGAACTGTCTTCTGTTCAGATCATGCTCGCCCATTACGGATTCCCTTTGTTCTTGTAGGTATGAGTTTTAAGTATGAGGTTGGTCGCATCCAGCGCCCGGTGATCGATCTAGCTCTAATTCCCGCAGATCACGGGGTGTAGCTAAGTCGGCAGGTTCATCCTGAGGTCGCGCAGAACGCGCAACAATCGAAAATTTATCATTGAAGCCATGTGTCAAACGCATGCCTCGTTTCGAGGCATGCGTGACCCGTTTCCGGGCTGTCAGACGGCGCGAATCACGTGTTTGATTTCCTGAAACGCCTGCATGCCCCACGGCCCCAACTCGCGACCGATGCTGCTCTGTTTGTAGCCGCCCCAGGCCGTCTGCGGGAAGATCACTTGCGGCGCGTTGATCCACACCAGTCCGGTCTGCAAGGCGTTGGCGACCCGCTCGGCAGCCTCGCTATCGCGACTGACGACACTGGCCACCAGACCAAACTCGCTGTCATTGGCCAGGTCGATCGCCTCTTCTTCGGTGGAGAAACTGCGCACACAAATCACTGGACCGAAGATCTCTTCACACCACAACGCACTGTCGAGGGGCACTTCGGTGAAAATCGTCGGCCGCAAAAAATATCCGCGTGGCATATTTTCTGGCCGCTCACCGCCGCAAATCAGCTTGGCGCCAGCATTCAGCCCGCGATCAATGTGGCCCAGTACCCGTTGGTATTGCGCCTGATTGACCAGTGCGCCCATCTCCACCTGCGGATCAAACGGGTCTGCCACGCGAATACCTTCGGCACGCGCCTTGAGCTTCAGCAAGAACTCGTCCGCCAATTCATCGGCAACCAGCACCCGGCTGGTGGCCGAGCACATCTGTCCGGCGTTGAAAAACCCGCCGCCACTGGCCATTTCCACCGCCAGTTCGATATCGGCATCGGCGAGCACCAACAGCGAGGACTTGCCGCCCAGTTCCAGGCTCACACCCTTGACGGTTTCCGCCGCCCGTTGCATGACCTGAACACCCACCGCATTGCTGCCGGTGAAGGAAACTTTCGCCACTCGCGGATCAGCCGCCAGCGGTGCACCGACCGCCAGGCCAGTACCGCAGACCAGGTTGAA
This sequence comes from Pseudomonas sp. H11T01, assembly GCF_048515765.1. NCBI lineage: Bacteria > Pseudomonadati > Pseudomonadota > Gammaproteobacteria > Pseudomonadales > Pseudomonadaceae > Pseudomonas > Pseudomonas sp. H11T01. The sequence goes on from NZ_JBLYED010000017.1 coordinate 135,456, forward strand.
CACGCCGTTGGGCAAGCCGCTTTCAGCAATGATCGCCGCCAGTTCCAGCTCTGGCAGCGGCGTGACTTCAGACGGTTTGAGGACCACGCAGCAGCCAGCGGCCAACGCCGGAGCGAGCTTCCAGGCGGTGGTGACCATCGGGAAGTTCCACGGCACGATCAAACCCACTACGCCGCAAGGTTCACGGCGCACACGGGCGGCGAAGTCTTCGCTCGGCAAGTCCACGGCGCGGTCCTGCTGAGCGTCCAAGTCTTGTGCCAGTCCTGCGTAATACTCGAAGGTGGCAATCACGTCATCAACATCGATGGCCGCTTCGAACAGTGGTTTACCGTTGTTGCTCGACTGCAACTGCATCAAGCGTTCGCGGCGCGCCTGCACGCCGCTGGCGATTTTGCGCAGCACTGCACCACGTTCGGCGCCGCTGGTTTTGGCCCACTGCGCAAACGCAGCGCTGGCGGCATTGACCGCTTGATCGACCGCCTGCTCATCGCCACCGCTCACGGTGGCCAGGGATTCTTCCGTGGCCGGGTTGATCACCTGCAAACGTTCGCTGCCGGCGCGCCATTGGCCGTCGATATACAGGCCATTCAAGGTCGAAGGAATGCTCATGCCTGCACCGCCTTCATCCAGATGGTCTGATCGATTTCGATCAGGGTCGGGCCTTGACGATCAATGGCGGCCCGCAACGCGGCGCGCAGTTGGTCGACACCGTCGATGGCTTCGGCAGCACAACCCAGCGCCTTGGCCACACCGATGAAGTCCGGGGTGTAGATGTCCACGCCAACCGGCTCGATGGCGCGGTTGACCATGTATTTCTTGATCTCTTCGTAGCCTTGGTTATTCCACAACAGCACGATGATCGGCGTTTGCGCTTCGACCGCGCAGACCAGTTCCGACAGGGTGAATTGCAGCCCGCCATCACCGATCAGGCACACCACCGGGCCCCGCGCAACGCGCTCGGAGCCGCCACCGAGCCAGGCGCCAATGGCGGCCGGCAACGCATAGCCGAGAGTGCCGTAACCGGTGGACGAGTTGAACCAGCGGCGCGGTTGCTCAGGGTTGAAGGTCAGGTTGCCGGTGTACACCGGTTGGGTCGAGTCGCCGACAAACACCGCTTCCGGCAGCTCGTGCAGAACCGTATCGAGGAACAGCGTCTGGGCGCGGGTCGGTGCGTCCCACGTGGTCTCAAGCTCGGCACGCAACGTGGCTGCGCGGGCATGGCCCCAGTCGGAACGACGCTCGGCCAGGGTGTGTCCGGCCAGTGCCGTCAGCAAGGCTTGCGCCGCAGTTTGCGAGTCGGACACCAGCGCTACCTGCGGTGGGTAATTGCGTACGGTCTGGTCCGGGTCGATGTCGACGCGCAACAAGGCGCCGGGAATCTCAAAGCCACCGGCAAAGGTGATGTCGTAATCGGTCTCGGCCAATTCAGTGCCGATCGCCAGTACTACGTCGGCATCCGCCACCAGCGCACGCGTGGCCACCAGCGATTGAGTCGAACCGATCAACAGCGGATGGCGAGATGGCAGCATGCCCTTGGCATTGATGGTCAACGCCACCGGCGCGTCCAGCAGTTCGGCCAGCTGCGTGAGTTCTGCCGCGGCATCGATGGCACCGCCACCGGCGAGGATCAACGGACGCTTTGCGGTGGCCAGCAACTGGCTCATTTGCGCAATGGCTGAAGGCGCTGCACCGGCGCGGGTGATGCTCACCGGCAGACTGGCGAGCAAGTCATCGGCGTCTTCGACCAGCACGTCGAGCGGAATTTCGATATGCACCGGACGCGGACGCCCGGCCTGGAACAAGGCGAATGCCCGCGCCAGCACACCCGGCAGTTCGGCGGCGGACATCAGCGTATGGGAGAACGCCGCAACCCCACCCACCAGTGCGCTCTGGTTCGGCAGCTCATGCAGCTTGCCGCGCCCGCCGCCCAATTGGCTGCGCGATTGCACGCTGGAGATCACCAGCATCGGGATCGAGTCGGCATAGGCCTGGCCCATGGCGGTGGTGATGTTGGTCATCCCAGGGCCGGTGATGATGAAGCACACACCCGGTTTGCCGCTGGTGCGGGCATAGCCATCGGCCATGAAACCGGCGCCCTGTTCGTGGCGTGGCGTGACGTGGTTGATGCTCGAACGGGCCAACCCGCGATACAGCTCAACAGTGTGAACACCCGGGATACCGAACACCTGTTCGACGCCATAACCTTCGAGTAACTTGACCAACACTTCGCCGCACGTCGCCATTTCTGCTGTCCTTCTTATTTGCTGAAACTGCACCCCGATGGCGTTTTCAGGCACGCGCCGGGGCACAAAGGTGACGCAATTGGACCCGTCGGCGTATAGCGGTGACAAACCAAAAATAGTCATACTAGGCATGTCCTCCACTCATGCCTGAGCACCCATGAAACGTCTTCCGCCCTTGCCCGCTCTGCATACCTTTATGATCACCGCCCAGTGCTGCAACTTCACACGGGCGGCGGACCTGCTGCACATTACCCAAGGAGCGGTGAGCCGACAGATCGCCGGGCTGGAGAGCCATCTCGGTTATCCGTTGTTCCAGCGCCAGGCCCGAGGCCTGAGCCTGACGGCACAAGGACGTGAGTTGTATCCGCGTATTCAACAGGTCTTCAACCTGATCGACGAAGCCGTCGAACACGTCGGCGCCAAGCGCGAAGCCCTGCAATTGAAGGCACCGACCTGCATGATGCGCTGGCTGCTGCCGCGCCTGTTGCAGTGGCAAAAAGAACGCCCGGACGTGCCGGTGGAACTGACCACCACCGTGCAGCACGCTGTGGATTTTCGTCGCGAAGAGTTCGATGCGGCGGTGGTGTACGGCACGGCACCGGGCAATGCGGCCTTCCATCACCTGTTCGATGAACAGCTGACGCCGGTCTGTTCGCAGCAACTGCTCAACGGCACGACGCCGCTCAAGACCCTCACCGACCTGGAACAGCACATGTTGCTGCACCCGACTCGCGACGAACGGGATTGGGAAGCCTGGCTCGAAGCCGCCGGAACCAAAGTCAGCAACATCGGCAAAGGGCAGCATTTCGATACGCTGGACCTGGCGATGTCCGTGGCTTCTCAAGGGACGGGCGTGGCGATTGGCGATTGGTCGTTGATCGGCGAAGACCTGAGCGCCGGACGGCTGGTCATGCCCTTTGAACTGAAAGTGCGCACCGGGCAGGCCTATTACCTGGTCTACCCGGAACGACCGGAGCCGTCAGAGCCGTTGCGCGAATTGATGGATTGGTTGGTGGAGCAGGCGCAGGAAAGGTGAACCTACAAGAGTGTTGCGACCTTGAAACCGCTTCGCGGGCAAGCCCGCTCCCACAGGTTACGCGTGAACCTTGTGGGAGCGGGCTTGCCCGCGAATGATGTAAGCCACGCTGAAGATCAATACCCAACGGTAAACCGCTGGCGGGAATGCGCGGGTGTTTCAACCTCGTCGATCATCGCAATCGCGTAGTCCGCAAAGCTGATCCAGCTCCTGCCCTGAGCGCTGACCAGCAGATCATCCTTGCCCAAGCGGAATTTGCCGGTGCGCTCACCTTCAACGAATTCCGCTGACGGCGAGAGGAAAGTCCAGTCCAGTTCCTGTTCCTGACGCAAGGTGTCGAGGTACACGCCACCGGCGCTGGCCTCGGCCTTGTACTCGTCCGGAAAGCCCGGGCTGTCGATGACTTTGCCGCCGGTCGGCAATAGCAGCGAACCGGCACCACCGACCACCAGCAGACGTTTGACCCCGGCCTTTTTCACCGGCTCGATAATGGCGCTCGCCGGGATCGTCGAGAAGTGTGCAGCGCTGATCACCACATCGTGCCCCGCCACTGCGGCTTGCAATGCCGCCGCGTCAGCGACGTCCACGTCCTGGGTGACCACACCGGCACGCTGGCCGAGCTTCGCCGTGTTGCGGGCGATGGCGGTGACGCTGTGACCGCGACGCAGGGCTTCTTCCAGCAGTTGGCTACCGGCACGGCCGGTGGCACCAATGATTGCGATCTTGCTCATGACGTTCTCCAGTTCCGATATATGTGACGCAGAGCGTCACGGGCTGCATTCCCACGCAGAGCATGGGAACGATCATCAGGGTGAATCAGCTCACCACTTCATTTCGCCTTTAGCGACTTTGGCGCTCAGCTCCAGGGAGCTTTCTTCGCCGAGGTCTGGGTAACGCTTTTTCATCGCAGCAATCAGCTCGGCCGAGTTCTTGGCCTTGGCGGTTTCTTCGTCGAAGGCTTTGATGTAGTCGGCGGTAAAGTGCACGGCGGCCAGAGAGCGAGCGCTCTCACCCAGGTAGTGACCCGGGATGAGGGTCTTGGGTTTCAGGCCTTCGATGGTTTTCAGGGTGCCAAGCCAATCGGTGTGAGACTGCGCGGTTTGGGTATCGGCCATCCACACATGGATGTTTTCTGCCACCACTACACCGCCGACCACAGCCTTGATCGACGGGATCCAGACAAAGGTGCGATCCGGCTGTTTGCCGTCGAGGCCGATGATCTCGAGCTTCTGCCCTTCCAGGGTCAGGCTGTGGCCCTTGAGCACTTGCGGCACGATGGTTTTCTGAGGGACGTCGACACCCATTTTCGGGCCCCAGAACGCCAGTTTTCCTTCAACGGTGGCCTTGATATGGTCCACGGTCGGTTTGGAGGCCAGCACCTTGGCGTTCGGGAAAGCTGTGGTCAGGGTGTCGAGGCCGAAGTAATAGTCCGGGTCGCCGTGGCTGATGTAGATGGTGGTCAGTTGCTTGCCGCTGGCACGGATTTTTTCCACCACGTGCTCGGCCTGGAGTTTGCCGAATTGGGCGTCCACCAGAATCGCTTCTTTCTTGCCGCTGACCAGCACCGAAGTCACCGGAAAGATCGCCGCCGTGCCTGGGTTGTAAACGTCCAGGGTCAGCGCCGGCTCGGCCGCCGCTGCGTGGGCGACGAAGCCCAGGGTCGCGGTGGCCAGCAAAAGACGCTTGAGTGATGAAAATCCGATCATGTGGTGCTCCTGAGATCTGTCCGTCGTGAATGACGATGGACAGAGCTTAGTTGCCTCACTCGCTACAAAAAATGCGATGCTTGAACATAGTTTGTTTCTAAAAACGGGCAAATCATGGATCGTCTTCAAGCAATGCGGGTCTTCGTCACGGTGGTCGACCTCGGCAGCCAGTCGGCTGCCGCCGATCATCTGGATCTCTCACGGCCGGTGGTCTCGCGGTATCTGGCGGAACTGGAAGATTGGGTCGGCGCACGGTTGATGCACCGCACCACCCGCAAGTTGAGTTTGACCGCCGCTGGCACCGAAATCCTGCCACGCTGCCGACAGATGCTCGATTTGTCGACCGACATGCAAGCCGCGGTCAGCGAGCCGGACGACGCGCCGCGAGGCTTGCTGCGGATCAGCGTCAGCACCTCATTCGGCCAGGCACAACTGGCCGACGCCGTGGCCGAGTACGTCAAACGCTACCCGGGTGTGAGCATCGACCTGCAGATGCTCGACCGCACGGTGAACCTGGTGGATGAGCGCATCGACCTGGCGATCCGCACCAGCAATGACCTGGACCCGAACCTGATTGCCCGCCGGCTGACGGTATGTCGTTCGGTGATTTGCGCGTCCCCCGAGTACCTGCGCCAGCACCCGACGCCGCAAAAGGTGGAAGAGCTCAGCCTGCACAATTGCTTGACCCACTCCTACTTCGGCAAAAGCCTTTGGCACTTCGAGCAGGACGGTGATCAGGTTTCGGTGCCGGTGCAGGGCAACATCAGCGCCAACGAGGCCAGTACCCTGTTGCGCGCGACCATGGCCGGCGCCGGAATTTCGATGCTACCGAGCTATCAGGCGGGTGTGCATATCCACAGCGGACAACTGGTGCGTCTGCTGGCCGGTGCCGAACCACGGCAAATGAACATCTACGCGGTTTACGCCTCACGCAAACACATGCCGGCGACGCTGCGCAGCATGCTGGATTTTCTGGTGCTGAGGTTTCCGGAAGAGCCGGAGTGGGATGTGGGGCTTTAAGATCAAAAGTTCAGAAGTAGAAGATTGAAATACATACCTTGTGGGAGCGGGCTTGCCCGCGAAGACGTCATCTAAGGCAATAAATATGCTGGAGCGACCATTGCTTTCGCGGGCAAGCCCGCTCCCACAGGTATTTTGAACCGATCAACCTGCTGAATACCCCATCAAAGCTGTAGCCCATCGCCATGAAAACGCACCACAGCTGACCTATGCTGATAGTAGTACCCCTCTGACTGACGGGTACTCGTTCAGAGGTCAACGCCATGAACATCAAAACCCGAAGATACCTTGCGATCTTCATCACCTGCGCCGCCACGCTTGTGCTGTACGGAACCGCTGCCTACCGTGTCGAACAGGCCCGTCAACAACCACAGAGTGGATTCGCGAGCTGCAACTTCGAACGCTGCATCCCGCACACCGCGACCCTGAACGCGCTCAAATAATGCTCTCAAATAACAGAAGGCCTTACACCCCGCTGTCCTGGTCGGCCTTCAACCTGTCCCGAAACGCTTTGGGAGAGATCCCTACTCGTCGCCGAAACAAACGCGTGAAGTTGGTCGGATCAGAGAACCCCAAGACGTCGGACATTTCGTAGATGGTCATGCTGGTATAGGTCAGCAGCCGCTTGGCCTCCAGCAACTGGCGCTCATGCATGATCTGCAAGGCCGGCTGACCGGCCAGCTCACGGCAGGTGCCGTTGAGGTGCGAGACAGAAATCCCCAATTTATGCGCCAGGTCTTCGACCTTCACGTGCTCGCGATAATGCTCTTCGACCAACTGCATAAACCCATTGAGGTATTCCCGCGCACGTTGTGGTCTCAGGCTTGCGGTACGACGCTGGATCACCTGGCGGCTGACCCACACCATGATCACGCTGACCAGCGAGTGCATGAGCATTTCGCGCGCGGGTTGGTGGCCCACGTACTCGTTTTGCAATGCCGAAAACAGACTGTTCAGGTAGTGGCTGTCGGCACCCGCTGGATAACTTTCGGCCACCGCCAGGGCATTCACCGAGTTGCCAAGCTGCGCCTGAAGGTGGGCCACCAGCGGCGCCGCCAGAGTGACGACATAGCCCTCGATGTCTTCCGAAAAACGGAAGCCATGTATCGACAACGGCGGCAGAATCTGGATCGCCGACTCTTCGAGCCGCGTGCGTTTGCCCTCTATCTCAAGTTCCGCGTGACCTTTGTGGACAAACAACAACTGACACAGATCGGCATGTCGATGCGGTTTGATTTCCCACTGATGCTCACGGCTGCGTTTGGAGATGGTTTCACAATGCAGTAAATCCGGCGTTGGCCAGTCCAGGCGTTCACCATAGAGCTTGAACACCGGAATCGAAGGAAGGGCAGGCTTGTTCATAACTGCAATCCAGGCCTCGGAGTGTTGGGCGATAATCGCACCGATTGGCGAAATGTACAGGTATCGGCTCAGTTTTCACCTTCATTTGACGGGTTCTCAAGCGAAGAATGCAAGTACTCAGAACCTATTCACCGATTTGTTCGTGTGAAGCTTGCGAGCCATAAAAACAATGAAAACCCTGAAGACTCAAGTGGCCATTATCGGCGCCGGTCCGTCCGGTCTGCTGCTCGGCCAATTGCTGCACAACGTCGGTATCGACACCGTCATTCTCGAACGCCAGGCCCCGGACTACGTATTGAGCCGGATCCGTGCCGGAGTACTGGAGCAAGGCATGGTAGATCTGCTGCGCCAGGCCGGGGTCGGCCAGCGAATGGACGCAGAAGGCCTGGTCCATGGCGGTTTCGAACTGGCCTTCGACGGGCGTCAGGTGCATATCGATCTGCAAGCACTCACCGGCGGCAAGACCGTGATGATCTACGGCCAGACCGAGGTCACCCGCGATTTGATGGCAGCCCGGCAAACCGCGGGCGCTATGACCTTGTACGAGACGAGCAACGTCCAGCCCCACGACATGAAAACCGACCGGCCTTATTTAACCTTCGAAAAGGACGGAGAAACCTGCCGCCTGGACTGCGATTACATCGCTGGCTGCGACGGCTTCCATGGCGTCGCCCGGCAGTCGATCCCCAGCGACTCGCTGAAGATCTTCGAGCGGGTCTACCCGTTCGGTTGGCTGGGCATCCTTGCCGATACGCCGCCGGTCCACGATGAACTGGTGTACGCCAGGCATGAGCGCGGCTTTGCCTTGTGCAGCATGCGTTCGGCGACCCGCACCCGCTATTACCTGCAAGTACCGGCCGAAGAGAAGGTCGAGAACTGGTCCGATCAACGCTTCTGGGATGAGTTGAAATCCCGCCTGCCAGAAACCTTGGCCAACGATTTGGTGACCGGCCCATCCATCGAGAAAAGCATCGCGCCGCTACGCAGCTTCGTGGTCGAACCGATGCAGTACGGGCGGATGTTTCTGCTGGGAGACGCGGCGCACATTGTCCCGCCCACCGGCGCCAAGGGTCTGAACCTGGCCGCCAGCGATGTCAGCACCTTGTTCAACATCCTGCTCAAGGTCTACCGCGAAGGCCGCACCGACTTGCTGGAGAAGTACTCCGAAATCTGCCTGCGGCGGGTCTGGAAAGCCGAGCGTTTCTCCTGGTGGATGACCTCGATCCTGCACAATTTTCCTGACACGGATGCGTTCAGCCAACGCATTACACAGACAGAACTTGCGTATTTCGTCGGCTCCGAGGCCGGTCGAAAAACCATTGCAGAAAATTACGTCGGGCTTCCTTACGAGGCTATCGAGTAGGAGCCTATCGAGTACACTAGCGGACATTCCCGCTTGCCCATTAACTTGCGGGTCAACCACCGCCCGCAGGTTTCACCGTGACCAATCTCAACCAGCCTCCCAAACCGGCCATTCGCAGCGTGCTGATCGCCCTGATGCTGGCAATCTTCCTCGGTGCGTTGGACCAGACCATCGTCGCCGTGTCGATGCCGGCCATTTCGGCACAGTTCAAGGATGTCAGCCTGCTGGCCTGGGTCATCTCCGGCTACATGGTGGCGATGACGGTGGCGGTACCGATTTACGGCAAACTCGGCGACCTTTATGGCCGGCGTCGGCTGATGCTGTTCGGCATGGGCTTGTTCACCCTGGCATCGGTGCTGTGCGGCATGGCCCAGAGCATGGAGCAGCTGGTGCTGGCGCGAATCATCCAGGGCATCGGTGCCGGCGGGATGATTTCGGTGAGTCAGGCGATCATCGGCGACATCGTGCCGCCTCGCGAGCGGGGACGTTATCAAGGTTATTTCAGCAGTATGTACGCGGTGGCCAGTGTCGCCGGCCCCGTGCTCGGCGGTTACATGACCGAGTACCTGTCCTGGCGCTGGGTGTTTCTGATCAACCTACCGCTAGGCCTCGGTGCCTGGCTGGTGGCCAATCGCACGCTGGTCGGCTTGCCGGTGCCGCAGCGCAAACCGGTCATCGACTACCTCGGCACGATCCTGATGATCATTGGCCTGACCTCGCTGCTGCTGGGCATCACCGAGATCGGTCAGGGCCATCATTGGCGCGACAGCGAAGTACTGGGTTTGCTGGCCGGTGCGGTGCTGGCGCTGACCGTGTTCGTCTGGCATGAACGACGGGCGCGCGAACCGCTGCTGCCGATGCATTTGTTCGCCAATCGCAACGCAGTCCTTTGTTGGTGCACGATTTTCTTCACCAGTTTCCAGGCCATTTCGCTGATAGTGCTGATGCCGCTGCGCTTCCAGAGTGTCACCGGAGCGGGGGCCGACAGCGCCGCGCTGCACCTGTTGCCATTGGCCATGGGCTTGCCGATCGGCGCCTATTTCGCCGGACGCCGGACCTCAGTGACCGGTCGCTACAAACCGATGATTCTCACCGGTGCGCTGCTCACCCCCTTCGCAATTCTCGGTATGGCCTTCAGCCCGCCGCAAGCGCTGATCCTCAGCAGCCTGTTCATGTTACTCAGCGGGATCGCCGCCGGTATGCAGTTCCCGACTTCACTGGTGGGCACGCAAAACTCGGTGGAGCAACGGGACATCGGCGTGGCCACCAGCACCACCAATCTGTTTCGCTCCTTGGGCGGCGCTATGGGTGTTGCACTGATGTCGGCGCTACTGCTGGCGTTGCTGCAAGACTCAAGCTTCGCTCACCTGGCAGGCTCGGCGCTGATTGCCGAAGGTAGCTCGGGGAATGTCCTGCTTGACGGTTTGAACGCCGCACCAGGCCCAACTCAAAATGCGCTGCGGGGCGAGTTGCTGCTGACCTTCCGGCATTTGCTGATGGTCAGCGCGGCCGTGTCGCTGCTGGGGCTGGCCGCAGCGATCGCCATGCCGAATATGTTGTTGCGGGGTCGGGAGGATAAGGTCAGATAGAGAGACCGCATCGCCTGCATCGCGAGCAAGCCCGCTCCCACATTAATTCTTCGGTGTGCACACAATTTGTGCCCAAAGAAGATCTAGTGTGGGAGCGGGCTTGCTCGCGATAGCAATCGGTCAATCACTGCTGGATCAAGAGCTGTAATACCCCACCCACAAGATATTCAGCGAATCACCTTAAGGACGACTGTTGATCTGCTGTTGCAGGTTCTGAATCTGGCTTTGCAGAGTATTGATGTTACGCGTGACCTGCCCACGAAAGGCGTCGAACTCGGCGGTGCTGCTACCCCCCTGAGGTGCCGCCGGGCGGTTGTCCTGTTGGCTTTTGAGGACAATCATGTCCTGCTCCAGGCGCTCGATGGCGACGCTCGGGTTGCCTTGTTTTTTTAACGCCGCGATCTCAGCGCTGAGATCTTTGAGTTGCGCGTCGACTTTACTGGTGTCGGCCGGAGCGCTTTTCAGGGTCGCCAGTTCGCTGCTCAGGGATTTCACCTGGGCTTGCAACTGGGCATTGGCGGATTGTTGTTCGGTGGTCTGCGCAGTCATTTGCGCCAGGCGCTTGTCCAGGTCCGTGGCCTGGCCTGCGACGCCTTGCTGTTGCTTGTTTTGCTCAACCAATTTGCTTTCGAGCTGCTTGATCTGCAACTTCAGCGCTTCGCTACCGCTGTTGACAGTGGATTCGCTGGCGACCACCTTGCCGGAAATAGCCTGCAAGCGCCCCGCCGCTTCCTCGCTGATGCGCGCAAAACTTTCCTGGGTCGCGACCAGTTGCTGTTCCATCAACGAAATCTGCTGGAAACTCCACCAGGCAAGGCCGGCGAACGCGAAGAACAATGCCCCGACCAGCGCCCAAAGCGGACCGGTGCTCGGGCCTTTGACCTTGACCACCGGTGCGGGCCGCGAATGTACGCTGGTGCGTTCACGGGCGGCGGCAGTGGTCGGAAAATCATCGTCGAGGGTATCGGCCCGCAGGCTTGGGACATCATCGAAGTCGTCGTTAGCATCATTACGCATGGACATGAGTCAACCTTTCTGAACCGCAGTAGTGGCTTAATGCTGCGAGTATAAACCGCTACTCACAGCACTGATCGACCCTGAACCCCAAACTCGGTTCAGTGTTTATTTTCAGCGAATGTCCTGAGCCTTCCACCAACCGCAGAACTCATCGAGGGCCGTCCACAGGCTGACCTTCGGCTCATAGTCTAGATAATGGCGGGCGCGGCTGATGTCCAGGGTGAAATTCTTGCTCATCACCTGCATACCCAAGCGCGACAGCGTCGGCTCTGGACGCCCCGGCCAGAGCTTGCAGAAACCTTCGTTCAGTGCCGCGACACTGTAGGCCAAACCGTAGGAACGGTAGCGAGTGACTTGCGGGACCTCCATCTGGCGCATCACGTAGTTCACCACATCCCACAACGGCACCGGCGCACCGTTACTGATGTTGTAGGCCTTGCCCAAGGCTGAGCCTGTGGTCAGCAAACTGCTGAGCAGGGCTTCATTGAGGTTCTGCACGCTGGTGAAATCGACCTTGTTCAGGCCGTTGCCGACAATGGCCAAGCGACCTTTGCGCTGCATGTTCAGCAGTCGCGGAAAGATGCTCATATCACCGGCACCGGTGACGAAGCGTGGGCGCAGGGCCAGCACTTCGAGGCCGAACTCCTGGGCGCCGAAGACTTTTTGCTCGGCCAGGTATTTGGTGGCGGCGTAGGGATGTTTGAAGCGTTTGGGGACCTGTTCTTCCTTCAGCCCCAGATGATCACGACCATCGAAATAGATCGACGGCGACGACAGATGCACGAGCCTTCGAACGTTCTGTTTCAGGCAGGCTTCGACCACATTCTCGGTGACCAGCACGTTGCCCTGATGAAAATCCTGATAACGCCCCCACAGCCCGACCGCGCCAGCGCAATGCACCACCGCATCGACGTCACGGCACAGGTTGCGAACCAGCTCCGGATCACTCAAGTCACCCTGGACAAACTCGGCACCGCGGCGCACCAGATGCTCGACACCCTCGGCCCGACGCCCGTTGACCCGCACGTTCAGGCCCTGCTCCAGGGCGAAACGCGAAAAGCGCCCGCCAATGAAGCCGCTTGCGCCGGTGACCAGAATTTTCATGACTTGCTCCGATTTCTTTCGTTTTTCATGCGTATCGCACTGCGTATTACCTGAAGCCCTGACGCTTTCAATCACTCCAACGGCACCAACCATTGCGGTGATGATCGCGCCAGATGCTCGGTCAACTGCCCGAGCAATTGCCCGCCGTTGCGCCAATGATGCCAGTACAGCGGCACATCAATCGGCTTATCTGGCAAAAGTTCCACCAATATTCCGCGCTCCAGCTGCTCGCGGACCTGCAATTCGGGCACCAGTCCCCAGCCAAGCCCCACTTCGGCCAGTCGAATAAACCCTTCAGATGACGGACACAGATGATGCTCGAAACCGCCTTCGACGCCCAATGAAGCCAGGTAGCGATGCTGGAGAAAATCATCTGGGCCGAACACCAGCGCCGGTGTACGCGCCAACAGCTCAGCCCGGACACCTTGCGGGAAATGCCGGGCAATAAAGGCCGGACTGGCCAGAGCACGATAGCGCATAGCCCCCAGCAATAGGCTGCGTGCCCCAGCCACCGGCCGCTCGCTGGCACACACGCACGCCGCCACTTCACCGGCACGCATGCGCTTGAGGCCAACGGTTTGGTCTTCCACCACCAGATCCAGCAATAGATGCTGCTCGGCGCAAAAATCACCCACTGCCTCCGCCCACCAGGTCGCCAGACTGTCAGCGTTGAGGGCGATGCGCAGACGTTCTGGCAAGCCTTCTTCATCCAGCGCCGGTACCAACGTTTGCAAATCGCGTTCGAGCAAACGCACTTGTTGCACATGGTTGAGCAGGCGCCGGCCAATCTCGGTCGGCGCAGGTGGCGTGACCCGCACCAGCACCGGCTGACCGACTCGCGCCTCCAGCAACTTGATCCGCTGCGAGATCGCCGATTGCGACAATCCCAGCACTTGGGCAGCACGCTCGAAGCCAGCCTGCTCGACCACTGCGGCGAGGGCAGATAGCAATTTATAGTCGAACATCAGTTTTCCTAATGGGTGATCAGTAATATTGGTTTTTCTTATACAACTTCTGACTGGAGAATGAACAGTACGCTTCTTCGATAAAGGACATTTTTCATGGCTGGTGAAACCTCTCTGGCAACCCTGCTGCGCAGCATGAGCCCGCACCTGAACGACGGCGAGTATGTGTTCTGCACGATCCGCGACGGCCATCCGCCGAAGGACTGTGAGGTCATCGGCAGCTTCCGCGAGCAGGAAGGTTTGACGGTCATCCTCGAGCGCGGGCAAGCCGAAAAGGCCGGCTTCAGCTTCGATTATGTGGCGGCCTGGATCACTTTGAATGTGCACTCGGCACTGCAAGCCGTCGGCCTCACCGCTGCATTCGCCAGCGCCCTGGGGCAGGCCGGGATCAGCTGCAACGTGATTGCCGGTTACTACCACGATCATTTGTTTGTCGGCCAAGCCGATGCCGAACGCGCCATGACAGTGCTGCGGCAATTGGCGGCGGGCGCGGAGTAAACCCTATGTGGCAAAGCTATGTGAACGGCCTGTTGGTCGCGGCGGGGCTGATCATGGCGATCGGCACGCAAAACGCTTTCGTGCTGGCGCAAAGCCTGCGACGCGAGCATCACCTGCCAGTGGCCGCGCTGTGCGTGACCTGCGACGCCTTGTTGGTCGCCGCCGGAGTCTTCGGACTGGCGACCCTTCTGGCGCAGAACCCACTGCTGCTGGCGATTGCCCGTTGGGGTGGCGCGGCCTTTCTGCTGTGGTATGGCAGTCTGGCTCTGCGCCGGGCCTGTTCCCGGCAAAGCCTGCAACAGGCCGGTAGCCAGAGCGTGCGCTCGCTACGGGCAGTGATGCTCAGCGCCCTGGCGGTGACCTTGCTCAACCCCCATGTGTATCTGGACACCGTGCTGCTGATCGGCTCACTCGGGGCTCAACAAACCGTACCCGGTGCCTACGTGGTCGGCGCGGCCAGCGCGTCATTGCTGTGGTTCTTCACCCTGGCCCTGGGCGCCGCATGGCTCGCACCGTGGCTGGCACGCCCCAGCACCTGGCGAATCCTCGACTTGCTAGTGGCCATAATGATGTTCACTGTGGCCTTTCAATTAATCACGGCGGCCTGATTATTCGAAAAGGCTCTGGAACCTCTATTCCACACAGTTGTTGCGTGGTTATGCCGCAACCCCGGTGCTATGATCCGAACCCTGCGCCGCAAAGAGTACAAACTCCCCGGCGCTTGTCTGGCCGCCCGTGATCGGCCTTGCGCTCACCGCAACTGACCTGATTAGGAGAATCATCATGGCTTTCGAATTGCCGCCGCTGCCTTACGCACACGATGCCCTGCAGCCGCACATTTCAGAGGAAACTCTGCAATACCACCACGACAAGCACCACAACACCTATGTCGTGAACCTGAACAACCTGGTGCCAGGCACCGAGTTCGAAGGCAAGACCCTGGAAGAAATCGTCAAGACTTCCTCGGGCGGTATCTTCAACAACGCCGCTCAGGTCTGGAACCACACTTTCTACTGGAACTGCCTGGCGCCAAACGCTGGCGGTCAACCAACCGGCGCGCTGGCTGAAGCCATCAACGCGGCTTTCGGTTCGTTCGACAAGTTCAAAGAAGAATTCAGCAAAACCTCCATCGGCACCTTCGGTTCCGGTTGGGGCTGGCTGGTGAAAAAGGCTGACGGTTCCCTGGCTCTGGCCAGCACCATCGGCGCCGGCAACCCGCTGACCAGCGGCGACACCCCGCTGCTGACCTGCGATGTCTGGGAACACGCTTACTACATCGACTACCGCAACCTTCGTCCGAAGTATGTCGAAGCGTTCTGGAACCTGGTCAACTGGAAATTCGTGGCTGAGCAATTCGAAGGCAAGAAGTTCGTCGCTTAAGTCCGTTTGCAGTACAAAAAACCCGGCATTGCCGGGTTTTTTTATGGGTTTTTGGTGAGGAACATATCCATTCCTGCGGTGCTGCACCCACCTTGCTCGCGATGGCGGCTGTGTAGGTTGCATCTTTTTGGCTGTGTACATATCCATTTCTGCGGTAACGGCTACTTAGGGTTTCGCCCTTACGGCGAGGCACTTTTGTCAAACGCCCTCCGTGTCAGGCTACCTGTCGCCCTTGTAGATTGACTCATTCATTCAAGGGGGCGAAGGTGCATAGCAATGTCTAAACGTTACACCAACGACTTCAAAGA